>NZ_JBIAQP010000007.1:0-491458 GCF_042889145.1 Streptomyces sp. NPDC002680 | reverse complement strand
GCCCCCAGACCCCCGCTGTCGGCCTGAACGGCCTCGTCCTCAAACGCCGGACGGGCTGGATAGTCAGCCCGTCCGGCGTTTGAGGACAAAGGGGGTCTGGGGGCGCAGCCCCCAGGGATGGGAATGGGTAGGGGCGGCGGGGGCGAGAAACTGCGTTTCGCCGGACGCCTACGACCCGCTCGCGTTGGAGCGCCCGAAGAACTCGATCTCCGCGATGGCCACCTGCTTCTCGGCGGACGCCGCATGCGCCGAGCGGAGTACGAACCGCACCGCACTCACCGACCCGACACGAAACGCCCGGCTCTGCGGCCCCGCGCCCTGGTCGAGCGTGAGGACACGCGTCGTCTTCGTCCCGTCGGCCATGGTGATCTCGGCATCGATCCGCTTCGGCAGCGCCGACTCGGTGATCGTCTCGGCCCGCGCCGAGACACCGGGAGTGATCATGACGTCCAGCAACCGGGTCGGCTCGGTGAAGCGCACCTCGATCCACTCCCCCTCACCCGACTGGGCGACCCCGGGACCCCACCAGGTGTTGCTCCGCTTGTCGAAGAGCAGTTCGGGCTTGTGGCCCGGGTAGGAACGCGAGGCGGTCACCTTGTCCGGGTCCACCGGCGCCCGCTTGGCAAAGTGGTCGCGTACGCCGTTCACCGCGTCGCCGACGTTCATGACCGCCACGATCACCAGAGTCAGCACCAGCGCACCGACCACCCAGTTCAGGACGCGCCCAAGCCCCCGACGCAGTCGCGGCCGGTCCCCCGCCCACGGCGTCTCACCGTTACGCAGGTCGAGCAGCCGACGCCACCACGGCCGCCGCAGAGCGGGCTGGTCGGGGCCATGGCCCGACATGGGCATGGCGCAGCGACCGCAGAAGTGCCGGTCGGGCATGTTCGGGGTGGCGCACCAGGGGCACGGCAGGCCCCCCTGTACGCCGGGATCCCGGCCCGGTGCACGGACCTGCGGCCGGTCGGCCACCGGAAGGCCGGGCAGCACCGGCGCGACGGACGGCTCCGGGGCGGCCCGGGGTTCGGGGTCGGACACCGGCACGAGGAGGGACCTGACGCGGGCCGCCGTATCGTCCGGAGCGCCCGGCGCGGGGGCTGGGTCCCCGGCGGGCACAGCAGGCGCAGCGGTCACAGCGGGCTGGGACAGGGTGTCGTCGTCGGCGCCCGCCGGAGCCTCCGGCCACTCGTCCGGGCCTTCGCCGAGCCGTTCATCCAGCCGCTCCGGCCGCTCGTCCGGGCGTTCACCGATCCGCTGATCCAGCCGTTCACCCAGCCGCTCCGGCCGCCCCTCCGTACGTTCACCGATCCGCTGGTCCAACCGTTCGTCCAGCCGTTCGTCCAGCCGCTCCAGGCGTTCGCCCAGCCGCTCCAGCCGTTCCTCCGACCGCTCCGGATCCTCCTCCATCCGGGCCGACCCCTGGCGGGCGAACGCGTCCCGACCGGGTGCGGGGGCCGTGGACGCCCCGCTGCTCACCGGCCGGGTCTCCTCGCGACGCGTACCCGCCGTACCCGCCGTACTCGCGGGCTCCCCCGCCGGAACGGGTACCGGATCGGCGCCGCCCCGGGGCGCGCTCTCCCGTTCCGACCAGCTCAGCACCGCCCCGCAGGCGTCGCAGAAGGACTGGCCGGGCTCCGCCCGTGTTCCGCATTCGGCGCAGCTCTGGCTGGTCATCTCTCCGGGGTCCTTTCGGCGGCGGTCACCTTGACCGTGTAGGGCATGTGGGCGGGTCGGGCCGCGGCCACGAGGCTGTCGAGCCGGTGTTCGTCCGCGGGTGTCGGGTCGGGCAGCCGCAGGGTGACCCGCAGATGGGGGCGAGGGTCGCCGGGGACGGGGCCGAGGGGGCGGGCGTGCCAGGTGGCGGCGCCGCTCTCGGTGATCTCCGGGGTCACGCCGAAGGCGAGCCGTACGGCCTCGGACAGGCCTCGGACGGTGCCGCGGATCCGGTGCAGATACGCGGCGGCGGCGACGGCCGCGCGCAGCCGGTCCTCCGGTTCGGTGCCGTCGATCTCGGCGCCGACCCAGCCGCCAAGCCAGGTGGTGAAGTCGAGCGGGGCGAGGGACGGCGTGAAGTAGGAGTCCATGCAGTCCAGGGCGTTGTGGATCGGGGCGATGACGTCGTCCAGGCCGCCGACGAAGCGTTGCGCCAGATCGTCGTCGGCGAAGACCGCCGGGAGCATCGCGCCGATGGGCGCCGAGGAGCCGAGTCCGTCGATCGAACCTCTCAACGGGTCCTCCCCGAGCCGCAGTTGGTGAGCCTCATGCGCCGTCCCCGATCACACGCACCCGGTGGTCGAAGGAGAACACCAGGGACGGCGGGGCGAGATCGATCCGGTTCGTCGCCTCGCCGCGCTTGCCGGTGAGCGGGTCGGCCGGGTGCAGCTGCACCTCGTCGACCAGCTCGACGCCGGGTACGCGTTGCAGGACCGCGAAGACCTCGCCGGACTGCACGGGACGTCCGAAGGGCCAGCCCTTGCCGTCGGTGCCGCCGGTGAGCGGGTCGAGGTGGCGGTAGAGGGCGTCGTGCGCCTGCCGCCGTACCCGGTCCGTGTCGACGCCTCGGAAGGCGTGCACCGTCGCGACCACCGTGACGCCCTGGTAGAAGGGCGGGCCCACCGCCAACCGCGTCCCGATCAGGCGTCGTTCGTCGAGGTGGCGGGTGATGCGCTGCAACAGGGCGTCGCCGGGCACCAGTTGCTCGAAGCGCAGACGTCCGCCGGGGTCCGGGACCGCCTGCGGCACGACCAACACCCGTACCGCATAGGCCCCGTGCTCGCTCTCCTCCCCCTCCAGGCAGGTGATGCGGGCGGTCTCCGGGGCGGCGCGGCGGGCCAGTTCCTCGTAGTCCCGGAGGGTGACCGCGCGTTCCTGGGCGCGCAGGGTGATCGGCGCCCGGACCTTCGCCTCCTCGACGGTCTCGCCGTCGACGCCACCCCGCGCGGCCTCCCGGTTGATCACCTCGGAGACGTACGGGATCGAGCTGCGCAGCACCTGTACGGCGCCCCGGGCGACGTTGCCCGCTCTGCCGCCGCCGGTGCGGTAACGGTGGGCGCGCAGGACCGCGCCCTTGGGCGGGACGGCTCCGTACTGGCGCAGGGTGCCGTCGGGTTCGCGGACGGCGGGGCCGAAGGCGATCTCGCCGGTCGCGGCGTCCAGGGTGAGATGGCGGTCGTCGGGGGCGGAGGCGGAGAAGTGCGGGACGACCTGCCAGTCCGTCCAGCCTTCCGGCCCTGCTGCGGACTGGAGGAGCAGGGGCGGGTCGTCGCCGACGACGGGCGCGTTGGCCAGGCGGAGGCGCTGTCCTGGCAGGCCTGTGGACTCGCCGAGGGCCTCGTCGTACACGGTGTCCGCGTGGATGGCGCGGGTGGTGCCGCCCATGGTGAAGGCCTCGGCGGACCGGATGGTCGGTGAAGTGGTGTAGAAGGGCTGGTTCTTGAGGGGTTCGGTGACCCGGCAGCGCAGCCAGCCGGCCTCCCGGCCGCCGGTGCGGGAGAGGGTGTGGCCGCCGGGGATGTGCAGGATGACCTCGCCGGGGCGGTTGAGGCCGCCGGTGCCGTCGCGGTCGACCTCGCAGGCCGCCCAGCCGTCCTCGGTCCACGCCTCCCACAGCAGCGGCGGCTGGCGCGGGTCGACGCCGACGCCGTCGACACGGCTGTCGAGGTCGAGGGCGATCGCGCAGTGCGGTACGGCCGCGCTGAGCCCGAACAGCATGCAGTCGCCGGGGCTCGGGGCCTCGGCGAAGCACAGCACGTCCTTGCCCTCGGTGAGGTCGGCGGTCCGGTCGGCGACGGGCACGCCGTTGTTCTGCACGACCAGGTGTCCCAATTCGCAGGGCACGATGGCGAGTTCGCGTTCCGTCGCGAAGACGACGGCCTCCTCGCTCTCGGTGCGGAGCGTGGCCGCCTCGGTGCCGGACGGCAGCAGCACGGTCTCCTCCTGGGGCGCCGACAGCCAGAAGGTCACGTCCGTGCGGGCCGCCGAGGGCGGGAAGAGGGTGATGCCGACGAGGTCGAGGAAGGCGAGGTGGTTCTTCTCCGGGACACGGTTGAGGCGGTAGACGATCTGGTCCGCCATGTGCGCGACCGTCTCCACGAGGGTGACTCCGGGGTCGGAGACGTTGTGGTCGGTCCACTCCGGGGCGCGCTGCTGGATGTAACGCTTGGCGTCGTCGACGAACTGCTGGAAGCGGCGGTCGTCGAGGTTCGGGGAAGGCAGGGCCATCGGTGATCAGCGGTCGCTTTCAAAGGAGTTGCCCAGATCGCCGGAGCCACCGGGGCCACCGGGGCCACCGGGGCCACCGGACGCGTCGGGCTCCTCGTGGGAGGGGATGACGTAGAAGGGGAAGACAAGGCTGCGCGGGTTGTTGGTGCCCCGGATCGAGTAGCGGACGTCGATGAACAGCACGCCCTGTTCGGCGCCGGCGGTCACCTCGACGTCGTCGACCTCGATGCGCGGCTCCCAGCGGTCGAGGCTGGAGTACACCTCGTGCTGGATCCGCCCGGCGGTGGCCTCGTTGACCGGCGCGAACACCAAGTCGTGGATGGCGCAGCCGAATTCGGGCCGCATCGGGCGTTCCCCGGGCGCGGTGGCGAGGACGAGCCGGATGGCCTCCTCGACCTCCCGCTCCCCGCTGACGAGGGCGATGCCCCCGGTGGGCCCGATGCGCAACGGGAACGCCCACCCGGAACCGACGAACTGCTCGGCCATCTCAGGCCCACCTGCCTTACGAGATCGGACCTACGGGATCGGGTACGGCTTGTTGTTGACCATCACCAGGCCGTTGAGCATGACGGAGACGGCCCGAATGCCCACATTGGCAACGGAGTTGATCTGGACGGTGCCGGCCGTACTGATGGTCGCGGCGCCGGCCGCCTTGAGGCTGAGGGCGCCGAGCGCGTCCACGTTGACCGCGCCGGCAAGCGACTTGAGACTGACGATGCCGCTGCCCTGAAGGTTGAGGATGCCGCCGCTCCTGATGTTGATGGCCCGGCGGGCGCTCAGCGTCAGATCGGTACCGGCCTCCACGGACACCGAGGTGCCGCCGCTGATGCTGACGGCTCCCTTGCTGTCCACGGTGATCTCGGTCTTGGTGCGGTCGAGGTTGATGGTCAGCCGGTCGTTGCCACTGGCGATGCGCACGCCCTGCTTGCGGGCGCCGGTCTGCTGGCTGAGCAGGTCGACCCGGTTGCCCTCCCGGTCGGACAGGGTGTGCCGGATGGCCTTCTTCTTGAGCGGGTCGTGCAGCCACACGTCCTTGACGACGGTCGGCTTGTCCCGCCCGTTGTAGAGCCCGCCGACGACGAAGGGATGGTCGAGTGCCCCTCGGTCGAAGGCGACCAGCACCTCGTCACCGACATCGAGCGGAAAGATCCCGCCCCCGCCCTTCCCGCCCAGTTGCACGACCCGCGTCCAGTCGCTCACGTACGCGTCGTCCAGCCACGGGAACTGAAGCTTCACCCGCCCTTGTTTCAAGGGGTCCTGTACGTCGGTGACCAGCGCGTTGGCCACGCCGGGCAGCCGGGGTGCGGTGGTCGCGGCGCCGCCGGAGGCGAGGCCGAACAGGGAGCGCCACTGGCGTCCGCTGACCGTCACCAGGGTCTCGTAGTGGTCGCCGTCGCCGAAGACGTGCCGTACGGAGGTGCAGGTGTACTTGCCCTCGAAGGGCTTGCCGACGTCGGCCAGGGTCACCGGAACCCCGGGGCGCAGTTTCGGATTCCCCCGCACGGTGACCTCCAACTCGGCGAAGGAGGAGGTGACGTCGTCGGCGAGGGCGCCGGCCGCGAACTTGACCTCGGACTGACGGTCGTAGGGCGTGTCCGTCTCGACGAGCACGCCCGCCTTGAAGGGCGCGGAGGCCTTCTTCGGGGTGGTGCCGATGCCGATGAGCGGGGTGGTGGCGGCGGGCGAGGTCGCGGTGAGCTTCTTCTTCGTCGTCACGTCCCAGCCGCGCGCCTCGACCTTGGCGATCTGGTCGGCGGAGGTGACGGCGGCCCGGCAGCGCAGGACGTCCGTACCGGCCTCCAGCACGAACGGGCTCTTCTCACCGGGGGTGCTGACCGGCGGCGCGCCCGACGCCGGGTCAGGCGTAAGAAACTGGAACTTCCCTTTTTCGTCAAGGGACATGACCATCTCGTTCTCGTCGGCGAGCCGCGCGAGGAAGTCCCAGTCGGTGATGTTGGCCTGACTGATGAACTCGTAGACGGTCTTGGTGGCCTGGATCCTCCCGACCTGAACTCCCGCCGTGGCGACGACCTTTCGGGCGATGTCGGAGGCGGTCTGGTTGCGGTAGGCGGCCACTCGGCGCTGCCGCATCAGCCGGTGCCCGGGGTCGTAGCCGCGGATCACGGTGAAGGTGCCGGTGCCGTCGTAGTCGGTCTCCATACCGGTGACCTCGCCCGTGATCAACGGGTCGGCGGCGCCCTTCCCGGCCGCAACGGGCGCCAGGACCACGGGAGTTCCGAAGTCGACGCCGAGCTTGCCGAGGACGAGGTGGTAGGGGTCGCGGAAGGTGAGCCGGAAGGCCCCGGGCACACCGGCGCCGAGGTCGACCCACCCACCGACGAGAAGAGAGGCGAGATCGTCGGGCAGTTTGGCGCCGCCGATCTTGACGCTCATGAGGCTGGAGAAGGCGATCTGGACCATCAGGCGCCCACCTCCTCGGCGGCCGGCAGGATCAGTTCGAGGCCGTTCGGCAGCCGGTTCGGGTCGTCGATGCCGTTCAGCTGGGCGATGGCCCGCCAGGCGCTCGCGTCCCCGTACTCCCGCCAGGCCAGCGACTGCAGCGAGTCCCCGGCGACGACCCGGTGCACGCGCTGCGCGGTGAGCGCGCCCGACGTCGGGTTCTGCCCCTTGGTCTGGCTGGGGATCTCGTGCAGATGCACCTGACAGGTCGCCCGGATGGGCACACCGGTCGTCCCGAAGAGGGTGTACGTCGCATCCACGGAACTGACGTACGCGGTGAACCGAGCGGTGGAGAACGACCCCCACTCGAACACGACCCAGGGCGTCGACGACTGATTCGCGGCGATGCTCTTCGCGGTCGTCTCACAGCAGGAGAACAGCGCCTCGACCTTCTTCAGCACGCTGTTGCTGCTCGGCTCGTCGGAGGAGTCGAGGAAGATCTCGACGGTCATCTCGCGCGGCAACGGCCCCAGGAACTCCGGCAGCGAACCGTCCCGGACGGCCGCGGTCGGAGTGGTCTTCCACTGAGCACGCCGGCTGAGGGAGAGTTGGGAGGGGTTGAAGTCGAAACTGAAGTTCTTGATGAGCCCGCCGGGTGTGGTGCTGTAGCCGATCGGCGGCTCGTGAATGGCCAACGTGGCCCGCACCAGGCTCTTCCCGGCACCCTTGCTTCCCTTTGCCATGTCTTTCGCCGCCCTTCTCAGTCCGTGAAGCCGTGGTGGGTGATCTCCAGGACCTCCGTGGCCACGCTCGGGTTGGCGGGGTCCAGGGAGGGGCCCTGCCAGCTCACGGGCAGTACGTCGATCAGCCCCCAGCGCGCCACCTCCGAACCGTCGGCGCGCAGCGCGGCGATCTGGGCGGTGGGCCGGGTAACTCCCGTGGTCACACTGGAGATCCAGGCGGCGACCTTGGAGGTGTCCGGCGTCAACGGCCGGGTCAGCCGGATGTTCGAGAACGTCACCCGCGACGGAAGCGCCCACACGAACCCGTTGTTGCCGCCCTCCTGGTGGTGCTCGATCTCCACCGCGGACGACAGGCCCTCGCACCCGTTGAAGTAACCGAGGCTCTCGCCGTCGATGGTGAGGGTGAAGAAGATCGTGGAGCCCGGGTCGGTATCGGTGGACATGGGGGCCTTTCAACGGGCTGGTCGTCGGCGGGAGTTGAGGGAGGTGGGTGTCAGTCAGTGACGGGGGTCGCGCAGCTTTCCGATGCGCTCACGATCGAGACGCAGTTCGGTACGGACCTTGCGGGTGACCCTGTCGATCAGCCGGTGGGTGAGTTCGTCGAGCTGGTGGTCGTCCAGGTCCTTCGCGTCGAAGGGGGGCGGGGGGTTGGGCTGCGCCTGGGGTTGGGTCTGGGACCGGGACTGGGTTCGGGCTGTGGGTGGCGGGGGCGGTGGCGGTGGCGGGGCTGTCTTGGGGGTGTTCCGGGGTGCGGCCATGCGCTGGATGCGGACGGCTGCGGGTACGGGGGTCGGTGCTGGCGCGCTGCTGGTGATCGGTGGGCGCGGCGGGGTCGGTGGAGTGGCGTGCGTTCGCTGTACGGGGGTACTGCTGCCGGCGGTGCCGTGCGCGACCGGGGGCGGCGGCAGGGGCACGGGGGCGTGTCCGACGGGGGTGGCGGTCGGGTGCCCGGGGGTGGATGCGGTGGTGGGCGCGGGGCGCCTCAGGGGTACGGCCTTGGGGGCGACGGGGAGAGTCTGCGGGGCTCCTGTCGCGACGGGGGACGGCACGGGGACCGTCGTGGTCAGGGGGTGGGCGGAGGAGAGGGCGCGCTGGATTCGGGGCGGGGCTGGGCGTACGGCGGCGGGGCGGGTGGGGGGTGCTGGGGGTACGGGATGCGCGGGGGCTTCGTTCGGGGTGGGGAGGGCTGACGTGGGGGCATTGTTGATGCCGGGTGCTTCAACTGCCTTGGGCGGTGCGGGGATCGAGGGTGCTGGAGGTGTGGTGACGGCACGCTGAACGGCCGCTCCGGGTACGGGCATCGGGGCCGGCGCAGGTGCATTGTTTGTGCCGGGTGCTTCAACTGGCTTGGCCGGTACGGGGATCGAGGGTGCCGGAGGTGTGGTGACGGCACGCTGAATTGGCGCTCCGGGTACGGGTATCGGGGTCGGTGTCGGTGTCTGTATCGGCACCGCGGGAACACCTGCGCTGGATCCGGGGATGCCGGGGGCCGTCGGTTGGGCACGCCTCGCCAAGGGGGTCGCGTCTGTGGGCGGTGCGGTGAGCGGTGCTCCCAGGGAGGTACGGCGGCGGGGCGCGGGCGATGCCGGGGTGGTGGGCGTGGGCTGGGGCGCGCTTCGGGGCTCGGCGGCGGGGGTTCGCTGGATCGGGGCGGCCAGTCCTGCCAGGGGCCTGGTCTGGGGGTGCGGTGCGGGGGTGAAGGTCGCCGCCGGGTTCGTGGGGGCGGTGGGGTGCGGTGTCTGCGTCTGGGCTGAAGCCGGGGGCGCGCTGCGGGTGCCGCTGGGCACGGCGACGCGCTGGGTGCTGGGTGCCGTGGGGTCTGTTGCCCGGGCGGCGGAAGTGCGCGCCGGAGAGGGTGAGTTGGCGGCTCGTGTGGTGCTGGCGGAGGGCGCGGGGGTGGCGGCCGGGATCGCAGGGGTGCTCGCCGACCCCGTCGAGGCGGCGGCTCGTTGCACAGGGGCCGAGTCAGGTGCCGCGGAGGGCCCAACCGGTCCCGGAGATAAGGCACTTGGGCTCGCCGACGCGGCGACGACGGGACGTGCCGGCGCGATGCCCCGCGCGACGGCAGGAGTCGTCGACGTTCCCGCAGGAGCGGATCCGGGGCTTGGCGGCACGGCAACCGGGCCTACCGGAGCGGCGGTTGGCCCCGCCGGACCGGCAGCCCTCTGCGCCACCGGCGGCGTAACCGGCACGGGCACCCGGGCGTTCGGCGCGGAGCCCTGGGATACGTCAACCGGCCTTTCGGCAGCGCGGGTCGACGTCTGTACAACGGCCGCGTTCGATACCGAGGAGGGCTCGGACGCCGGTCCCGACGAGGTCGCGGCGGAACGCCCCGCAGATGTGGTCGCCGACCCCGGAGAAACGGAACCGGACCCGGAACCGGAACCGGACGGCGTGGCAACAGGCCTTACCGGAACAGCAGTTGACCCCGCCGGAACAGCAGCCCTCTGCACCGCAGCCGGAGCATCGACCGGCCGCGCCGACACAGCAGCCGCCGCCCCAGACGCCCCGGGGGCCAACTGGACCGACGCGGCACCCGAACCCGGGGAAGCCGCAGTCGGACGTACAGGAGAAGCGGCCGCCGCCGAAGTGACATCCGGCGCGACCGAATCCACAGAGGTCGAGACGCCGGCCGAAGGCCCCGGGACGACACCCCGAGACACGGGAACGGCAACCGGAACCTCCGGAGCACCAGCACCCGTACCGCCCCCGGAACTCCCCATGGGCGCCCCCGCAGCCTGCTTCCTCGCCACCGGCAGGCTCCGCCGCTGTACCACCGGCGCACCGGAAACCCTGGTCAGCGGCACAGCACCGGCCACGGACGAGGACACGGCAACGGAGGAGACCCCGGAACCGGCCCTACCCGTACCCGCAGAAGACCCCCCATCGGCAACAGGCAGCGCCCCCGCCGAGACGGGCACCGCCCCGGCAGCCGGACGCCACTGGACAGCCGGCACAGCCCTCGCAACGGGCCGTTGCCCGACAACCGGCACCGCCGCCACAGCGGCAGCCGCTCCCGCGGCCGAGCCCGCGCCGGAGGACGCCCCCGCCCCCGAAGACGACGACCCGTCCCCCGAGCGCCCCACCACCGGTACAACCCGAGGCCCCGCCGCCCTGGCGACCACCCCCGGAAACATCACCCGCTGAACGGAGGCAGCACCCGCCGGCCCACCAACCGTCTGCTCCTCTGCCTCCGCCATCGCCAACGGCAGTGACAGTGAAGGCAGTTCAAGGCCCGTGCCCGGACCGCGCGACTCGACGAGCGCCCCCTTCACCAGGCCGCTCGGCGCGTCGTCGAGGACGGCGTGGGAGAGGGTTCCGGTGAAGGAGGGGTTCTGCCAGGTCGTGAGCCGGGCGGAGAAGCCGGGGTCGGCGACGCCTGTCCGGCCGACGGTGGTCGCGCGCTGTATCGGCGGCAGCGCGGACCACCCGGCCGACGGAACACGAGCCCCGGAACCGGACAGCACATCCCCGGCCCCGGGCTCGTTCCCGCCGTCAACTCCTCCCTCAGGGAGGGAACTTGCGGCTCCCCGACGACGTGACCTCAACCGCCCGACGATGCCCACGCCTCACCCCCCGCCCGCTGCGCGCGTGACCAGGGCCGCGATCTGGTCCGTGTAACGGCGCCGGTCGCGGTGTTCGAGGTCGAGGATCTCGTCCATGCTCCAGTGGAAGTGGTAGGCGACGTACGCGATCTCCTCGTACAGCCGGTCGGTCGCGTACGTCACGATTCCCCCAGGCGGCTCCCGCCGAGTTCGACCTCGAAGGGCTGCTCGCAGTGCGGGCAGGTGACCCCGGCGCGGGTGTGTCCCTCGGCGTTGATCTGCCGGTAGAAGTCCTGGAGGAAGGCGAGGTCGGAGGCGAACATGTTCTCCACCACGCCGTCGTGGACGAGTGGCAGCGAGCCGAGCCGGGTGATGACCCGGCCGAGCAGGACCACCGACAGATACGCCGGGTTCTCCTGGACGCGCATGTCCCGCAGGGGGATCAGCTCGTCCCGGGCCGTGGCCAGCCGCATCACACCGTCGCGATGCACCGTGCCGGCCTCGTCGACGTAGCCGCGCGGCAGCTCGAACTCGAACTCGGTGCGCAGCCGTTGGGGAGCGGCGGCCACCACCTGTTCGGCCGCCGGTGCCGCCTCCGCCCCGAGGGAGGCCGGACCGGAGTCGGCGAGCGCCACCCCGGCCGGCCTGGGTGCCGTACGACGCATTACTCGATGACCAGTTCTTCGAACGTGATCGTGACCGTCTCCTGCAGCGCGGACGCCTCGCCGGCCTTCACCGTGCTGGTGTCGATCTTGCTGCACCAGGCGTTGCGCATGTTGTAACGCTTGACCGGGTTGTTCTGGTAGTCCATCACCATGATCGTGGCGTTCTTGCGGGCCGTGCCCATCTGACCGGCGACCGACTCGGTGATCCACTGGTTGAAGGCCGAGGACTGGGTCATACCGCGGACGACCGTGCAGGTGCCCGCCTTCTTCACACCCGGCAGCTTCTTGGTGACGGGCTTGCCCTGGGCGGAGACCTGCTGGTACTCGATGACGTCCTGCTCGATGCTGAGGCCGCTGACCTCGGCGAGGTACTCGACCATCACGCCGTCGATCTGCAGGCCGAAATTGTGTGAGGTGAGGGCGTCACCCGGCTGAAGACTCATCTGGCTCTCTTGACTCTCTCAATTCTCGGTGTTTCAGGGGGACTTGACTGCTGGGCCAGGGACCGGCCTACTCCTCCAACTCCCCGCTGCCGCCCGAGAACTGGGCCAGCCGGAAGATCACGAACTCGGCGGGCTTGACCGGCGCGATGCCGATCTCGCAGACGACCCGGCCGAGGTCGACCGACTCCGGCGGGTTGGTCTCCTCGTCGCACTTGACGTAGTACGCCTCCTCCGGCCGCTGGCCGAAGAGTGCGCCACTGCGCCACTCGTTGACGAGGAACGCGGAGACGTTGCGCCGGATCCGGGCCCACAGCTGGTGGTCGTTCGGCTCGAAGACCACCCACTGGGTGCCGATCAGGATCGACTCCTCCAGGTAGTTGAAGTAGCGCCGCACGTTGAGGTAGCGCCAGGCCGGGTCGGAGGACATCGTGCGGGCACCCCAGACGCGGATGCCCCGGCCGGGGAAGGCGCGGATGCAGTTGACGCCGATGGGGTTGAGCAGGTCCTGCTCGCCCCGGGTGATCTGGATCTCCAGGTCCACCGCGCCGCGCACGACCTCGTTGGCGGGCGCCTTGTGCACACCGCGCTCGGAGTCGTTGCGGGCCCAGATGCCGGCGATGTGGCCGCTCGGCGGAATCATGCGGGCCTGGCCGGTGGCCGGGTCGAAGGCCTTGATCCAGGGGTAGTACAGGGCCGCGTACTTGGAGTCGTAGCCGGCCGTCTCCTGGCGCCAGACCCGGACCTGACGGGCGTTCAGACCGGGCGGCGGGTCGATGACCGCGACGCGGTCGCCCATCAGCTCGCAGTGGGCGATCAGCCCGAGTTGGACCGCCTTCACCGCCTCCAGGTCGATCGCGCCGCGCTGGTAGGCCGCCATCAGGTCGGGCACCGCGACCATCGAGATCTCGTCGACGGCCTCCAGGCCGCCGAAGCCGGTGCGGTCGGCGGAGTCGCCGAGGTACTCGGCGGGGCCGGCGTGCGCGCCCTCGTCCTCGGCCGCCGCCGGGACGACCGGGGCGGGGGCGGCCGGGGCGGCGAGCGCCACGGTCTGGTTGTCGGGACGGACGAGCTGCGCGGCGGGCGCCGACTCCTGCACGGTGATGAGCTTGGAGCGCTCCTTCACCTGTGTGACGACGTAGTTGCGGCCGCCCTTCTTGGCGGTCACGTCGAACGTCTCGACGGGCTTGTCCCCGTCCTTGACGATCAGCTTGAACCGCTCGGCGGGGCCCTCGCCCTCCGGGTCGGCGACCTCGACGCTCAGCGAGCCGCCCGCGATCGCGGTGACGCTGAAGGTGCCGAGCTGCTTCGGCTCACCGGCCGGCAGCGCGGCCCGATCGGCCGTGCCGGCAAGGGACTTGGCGGGCGTGGAGCCGCCCGTGGAGCCACCGGGCGCGCCCCCGACCCGGACGACGTACGCGGCCGAGCCGCCGTTGTTGAAGAAGCCGTAGACGCTGTGGGCGAGGTAGTAGCCGTCGGTGAAGTCACCGAAGGCAGCGACATACTGCGTCCAGTTGGTCACCAGCGTCGGCTCGTTCAGCGGGCCGGTCGGCGCGAGTCCGACAAAGGCCGCGACCGAGGTGCCCACTCCCTCGATCGGACGCGAGCCGCTGGCCACCTCCTCGACGTATACGCCGGGCGACAGGTAGGACGGCATGCTCTGCTCTCCTCGGGGTACGAGACAGGACGTCTGCCAGCTTCACGCGCGCGATCTGTGCACCGGAACGGCCTGCGGTACCTGGCACGGGGCAACTCCCTTGCCCGCAGGGGCAGTGCGCACTGTCCTCGGCGCCTGGATCCCGTCCGCTCTGCCCGTACGTTTGCCCCTGCGACTCTCGCGCCGACCCGCCCTCCCCGATAAGGCTGAGAGATCACCGGTGTCCCCGCGCAGTTTTTGCGGGAGATCCACCGGTCGGGGAGCGTCGGTGAGCGGGGAGAGGAGCAGCGTGCGCGCACAGGACACGCGGACCGGCGGTGGCACCGGCCCGGAGCGGGCCCGGCGGACGGCCCCGCCGACTCCCGCGCACCTGTCGGCCCGGAACAGTCCGGCGCACCTGTCGGCCGGGGGCACTCCGGCCCAGCGGCTGCTGACGCTCCAGCGCCTGGCGGGCAACGCGGCCGTGGCGCGGGCCGTCGCCGAGGAACGCCACGAGCACGACGGCAACTGCGGCCACGGTACGGACGTACAGCGCTCGCCCGATTCCCGGCGGGACGTCCAACGGTCCGCCGTGCACGAGGTGTTGCGCTCCGCGGGGCGTCCGCTGGACACACCGCTGCGGGCCGAGATGGAGGGCCGGTACGGCGGGCAGGACTTCAGCGGGGTACGGGTGCACACCGACGCCGTGGCCCAGCGGTCGGCGGCGGAGATCGGGGCCAAGGCCTACACCTCCGGTTCCCATGTGGTCTGGGACGGCCAGGACAAGCACACCCTGGCCCATGAGTTGCAGCACGTGGTGCAGCAGAGCCGGGGTGCCGTCCCCGGCACGGACGACGGCTCCGGGCTGCGGGTCTCCGACCCCGGGGACTGGGCGGAACGGCAGGCGGAGGAGACCGCGCGGAAGGTGATGAGCGGCCCGGCTCCGGTCCAGCGGACAACGACCCCCGACTCGGGCACCGCGGCCTCGTCACCGGGCCTCGCGGTGCAGCGCAAGGGGCAGGAGAAGGTCGGCGGTCAGGTCACCGTCGAGGAGCCCGCGCCGGAGCAGTCGGCCGGCGGGAAGCTCACCGCCTGGCTGAAGAAGGGGCCCCCGCCCGTCAACCAGGTGACGGCGCCGGTGCGGGCGCTCGTCGCGGAGTACGACAACTCCAGTCGCCGCGGCCCGGAGTGGTGCATGGGCAAGCTGGGGGAGATCCAGGTCCTGGCCCTGGAGCAGCGCGAAGAGGCGCGGCCCGTGGACACCGCTTACCTGGAGGACGTACTCAAGGCCGTCAACGCCGAGTTGGTGGTCGTCGGCAGACAGGTCGCCCGCGACACGGACATGCGTGACGCCCCCGGTCTCCCCTACAAGGACATGACCGACCGCGGAACCCTGTGGAAGGACGCGCAGTTCCCGGAGTCGACGGTCAACTTCGCCACGGAGGGCTTCAGTTACGTCCGGGAGATGTCCGAGCTGAACCGCGGGGACCTGTCGAAGGAGATCGGCGACCGGAGCCGGGCCTGGGTACGGGACGTATCGGCCAAGCTGGAGGCCGAGTTGCGGCAGGCCGTGGTCGCCCACTACTCCCCCAAGGCCCGGATCGACTCGCTCGACGAATCCGGCGACAACCGTCTCAAGTCCAGGACCACACTCGACCAGGAGCGGGTCGCCCAGGGGCTGGAGCCGCTCAAGCAGCACAACACCATGAACGTCGACAAGTTGATGCTCGGCAACGACGGCTTCGTCTTCTTCTACATCGAGCACCCGGGGACCACGGGCCGCAAGTCCCGCTTCGCCGAGGGGCAGGAGGGCGAGGGCAAGGACGAGGCCCGGATCGAGCTGGGTCTGGAGGAGTCCGGGCTGCTGAGTCAGGGCTGGATCATGCTGAGCGACCTCGTCCAGCGCGACTACCCCAAGCTGGTCGCGGACCCCCGGACGCCGCACCTGCCCGTCAGCTCCAAGTCGAAGAACGCCACCGACAAGCACGTGCCGGTGCGCGCCTTCGAGAAGGCCCAGCCCAGCGAGGACGAGTTCATGAACTCTCTGGAGGCCTTCCAGGGCATCCAGGACACCGAGTCACGGCAGGCGCACCAACTGGCCCGGCAGCTCGCGGTCACGGACTCGGCCAACCAGATGGTCTACGGCCCGGAGAAGATCGTCAAACACCCCGAACTCCTGCACAAGAACATCCTCGCGGGCGCCGACATCATCCCCGGTCTGGTGGACCGGGCGGTGGTCGAGATCATGCGCTTCGAGGAGTCCAACCCGCCGCTGGCGACCCGTATGAAGGGCATGAGCGGTGCCGACCTCATGGACTTCCTCTTCCATGCCCTGCTGCGGCCCCAGGCGATGATCCCCAACACGGTGGACCTCTCGGCGGCAAAGATCACCTACACAACCGGGACGTGAACAACCCAGTGAGCCTTTGGACTTCCCTGGAGCCCTCCTCCGCGACCGTCGACCCCGGCGGCAGTACGACCGTCCGGCTGCGCCTGCGCAACACCGGTGACGTCGTCGACGAGTACCGCTTCGAACCGGTCGGCGACATCGCCCCCTGGACGAGGGTGGAACCGCAGACGCTCCGCCTCTTCCCCGGTACGACGGGCACGGTCGACCTGACCTTCGCCCCGCCCCGTACGCCGGACGCGACGGCGGGCCCGAACCCGTACGCCATCCGCATCACGCCGACCGAGCACCCGGAGGCGACGACCGTCCCCGAGGGCAATCTGACGATCACCCCCTTCACGGAGGTCCGGGCCGAACTCGTCCCGCCGACGGTCAAGGGCCGTTTCCGGGGCCGCCCGAAGCTGGCCGTCGACAACCTGGGCAACACCAAACTCACGGCGTCGATCAGCGGCAGCGACAACGGCGACAACCTGTCCTACGACATCCACCCCGGCAGCGTCCAAGTCGAGCCGGGACGCGCCGTGTTCGTCGACGCACGCCTCAAACCCCGCCAGATCATCTGGTTCGGCAGCAAGGAAGACCGACCGTACAAACTGGCCGTACAACGCTCCGGAGCCGTCCCGATCGAGGTCGACGGGACGTACGTACAACGCGGCTTCCTGCCACGCTGGTTGGCGACCTTCCTCGGCATCTTCCTTGCCCTCGCCATCACCTTCGTCATGCTCTGGATCTCCTACAGACCCCAATTCACCACCAAGGCGACCGAGTTCACGGAAGCAGGCTCCGCCAACACCCTCCCGCCGCCCAGTCCTACGGCCCTGGCCACGGCGCCGCCCGTGGCGCCCAGTCAGGAGGCCGCCCAGAGCCCCGTCGTGAGCGCGCCCCCGCAGGAGTCACAGACCCCGGCCGCCGGAGGCGGGAGTGGCGACGGCGGGGGCGGGGGCTCGCCGAAGGAGACGAAGGCGCCGGAGGTGACCGCCGCCACGGCGGTGACGCGGCTGGCCGCGCGCAGTGCGGGCCGGCACATCTGCTACCGCGCGTATGTCGCCGACCAGGGCTGGCAGGAGCCGGTGTGCGACGGCGCCGAGGCCGGCACCACGGGCAAGGATCTGCCGATCAAGGCCCTCAACATCGCCGTGTCCGGCACCAAGGGGACGGCCGGCAGCGGTGCCTGGCAGTACAAGAACTGGGAGGGCACCAAGTGGACGAAGGCGGTTGACGGGATCGACAACTACATCGGCAGCACCAAGGAGGCGGACGAGCCCCTCCAAGGCTTCACCATCCAGGTCTTCGACGGCAGTGTCTGCGGCAACCCCCATGTGCAGGACGGTGGTTGGCTGGGTGCGATCTGCACCGACCCCGGTGACTGGAAGTACATCGGGAGCGACATGGAACAGCACAAGCAGTTGGAGGCGGTCCGCTTCACCGTGTGAGCCGGACCGTGTCTCCCGGGGGCACTCCAGGGAGTCAACACGGTGTCGTCAGGGGGTCCTTCGGGCAGCGATCCGTGCCCGAAGGCTTCCTGACGTCCCGGTGGCCGGGATCCTAGGCTCGGTGGGTGATGCTGTGGACCTCTCTCGAACCCGCCTCCGCGACCGTGGACCCGGGCGACCGCACCACGGTGCGCTTACGCCTGCGCAACACCGGTGACGTCGTCGACGAATACCGTTTCGAACCGGTGGGCCACATCGCCCCCTGGACGACGGTGGAGCCACAGACGCTACGGCTGTATCCGGGGACGACGGGCACGGTCGACCTGACCTTCGCCCCGCCCCGTACTCCGGACGCGACGGCGGGCCCGAACCCGTACGCCATCCGCATCACGCCCACCACGAACCCGGAGGCGACGACCGTCCCCGAGGGCAACCTCACCATCACGCCGTTCAGCGAGGTACGGGCCGAACTCGTCCCGCCGACCGTGAAGGGCCGTTTCCGGGGCCGCCCGAAGCTGGCCGTCGACAACCTGGGCAACACCAAACTCACGGCGTCGATCAGCGGCAGCGACAACGGCGACAACCTGTCCTACGACATCCACCCCGGCAGCGTCCAAGTCGAGCCGGGGCGAGCGGTGTTCGTCGACGCACGCCTCAAGCCCCGCCAGATCATCTGGTTCGGCAGCAAGGAAGACCGACCGTACAAACTGGCCGTACAACGCTCCGGAGCCGTCCCGATCGACGTCGACGGAACATACGTACAACGCGGCTTCCTGCCACGCTGGTTGGCGACCTTCCTCGGTGTCGCCGTCGCCCTCGCGATCACCTTCGCGATGCTGTGGATCTCCTACAAGCCCCAGGTCTCCACCAGGGCAACGGAGTTGACGGAGACCGGCGTCGCCAACACGCTCCCGCCGCCCAGTGCCAGCGCGTCCGCTCCGGCCGCGCCGTCGGTGCAGTCGACCGTCTCGGCCGCGCCGCTGCCCGAGGTGGCGGTGCCGGGGCAGGGGCAAGGACAGGGGCAGGAGCAGGGCTCGGGGAGCGGAAGCGGGAGCGGTTCCGGATCGGGTTCCGGGTCGGGCTCCGGATCCGGGTCGTCGGGGTCGGGCACGAGCACGGAGCCGGACATCCAGGCCACGCCGAAGGAGACGGCCGCCGCCACCGTCGTGGGGTACCTGATCATCGGCCAGGCCTCGAACCGGTGTGTCGACGTCACCGACGCGCAGAACGGCAAGGGCAAGGACGGCACCGGACTCCAGCTGTGGGACTGCGCGAGCACGGCCAACCAGAAGTGGGACTTCCGGTCCGACGGTACGGTCCGCTCGCTCGGCATGTGCATGGATGTCGCGTTCGGTTCACGGGACGACGGGGCGGCGATCCAGCTCGCGCGGTGCAGCGGCAACCCGGCCCAGCAGTTCGTGCTGAGCACGGCGGGCGACCTGGTGAATCCGCAGGCCGACAAATGCGTGGACGCCAAGGACAAGGGCACCGCCAACGGGACCAAGCTGCAGCTGTGGACGTGCTCGGGCACGCCGAACCAGAAGTGGCGGGTGAAGTAGGGGGTAGTTGGGGGTAGTTGGACTTCTTTGGGGAGGTGGTGGGTGAGGGGGTTGTCCGGGGCTACCAGGAACCCTCGCCCGGCACCAGCCGCCCGGCCTTCCGGTACTCCCGTTCCGCGCCCTCCACCAGGTCCGCCGTCGTGACCGACTCCCCCCGCCCGGCGGCGGAGTAGGCGGCCGTGACGACCGCGCTGCGGATCGAGCCGCCGGCCAGTTCGAAGGCGTCGGCGACCCGCGCCGGGTCGGTGCCGGGGGCGCAGGGCACCCGGGCGAGGCTGTGCCGCCACAGGGCGAGGCGCTGGCCGGGGTCCGGGAAGGGGAAGTCGACGACGAGGTCGAGGCGGCGGGTGAACGCCTCGTCGATGTTGGCGCGCAGGTTGGTGGTGAGCAGCGCGATCCCGTCGAAGGACTCCAGCCGCTGGAGCAGATACGCGCTCTCCATGTTGGCGTACTTGTCGTGCGCGTCCTTGACCTCGGAACGCTTCCCGAAGACGGCGTCGGCCTCGTCGAAGAGGAGCACGGCGTCGGTACGGTCGGCCTCGGTGAAGATCCGCTCCAGATTCTTCTCGGTCTCACCGACGTACTTGTCGACGATCGATGACAGCTGAACCACATAGAGATCCAGGCCCAGTTCGGCGGCGACGACCTCGGCGGACAGCGTCTTCCCGGTCCCGGACTCCCCCGCGAACAGCCCGAGCACACCCCGGCCCCGGCCACCGCCCGCACTGAGCCGCCACTCGCCGAGCACCTGGTCGCGATGGCGGGCCCGCAGGGCGAGTTCGCGCAACTGGGCGAGGGGTTTGCCGGGCAGGACGAGATCCTCCCACCCGACATCGGGCCGAATACGCCGAGCATGCCGCTCAAGCCCGGACGCCGACTGCTGCCGAGCGGCCAGCCGCAGATGCGCGGCGGTGAGCGGCGTCCCGTCGAACCCGGCGAGCCGCTGCGCGGCGCGGGCGGCCCGGGCGATGTGGTCGACACCTAGGCGGTAGGGGGCGACGGTGGCGGCCAGGTCGAAGCCGAGGTCCGGGCCTGCGGGGCTCGGGTCAGCAGGATCAGGGGCTGTGGGGTTCAGGGCGGCGGAGTCGGGAGCGTCCCGGTTCAGGGCGACGCGACTCAGAGCGCCGGAGTCCGGGGCGTCCCGGTTCACAGCGTCGCGGCCCAAGGCGCCGGTATCCGGAGCATCCCGGCTCAAGGCATCGCGCCCCAAGGCACCCGAGCCCGGAGCATCCCGGCTCAGGACGTCAGGATCCGAGTCGTCGGGGCCCAGGGCGTCCCAGTTCAAGGCACCCCGGCTCAAGGCATCGCGGCCCAAGGGGCCGCGACTCAAGGCGCCCGAGCCCGGAGCGTGCCGACTCAAGGCATCGGGGTTCAGGCCGTCGCGGCTCGGCTCTGCGGAGTCCAGGGCATCCTGGTTCAGGGCGTCGGAGTCCGGAGCGTCGCGGTTCAGGACGTCAGGGGCCGAGTCGGCGGGGCCCGGGCTCCCGCGCAGCGCGTCCCCCCAGGTGTTCACCTGTCCGGCGCGTTGCCTGGGCGTTTCCAGGATCAGGGGGTCGTCCTCGGACCACAGTGGGTCGTACGGGCGGGACCCGGTGAGGAGTACGGGTACGTCCGACACGTCCGGTCCGGTCAACGCCCGTACTAGGGCGGCGGGTTGGTCCGACACAGGTGACACGACGACGACCCGTCCGCTGAGGCGGGCCTCGCGGAGGAGGTCGGGGATCCGCTCGTCGGGGCCGGAGAAGTGCAGCGCTTCGAGTCCGGCCGCGTGCAGGGCCGCCGTGACGCAGGCCAGGCCGTCGCCCTCGCGGTGCTCGCGCAGGTAGACGGTGGGGGCCTTGGCGGTCAGCAGTGCGGCCAGCTTGTCGGTGAACTCGGTCGCGTACGAGGCGGTCGGCGCGAGGGTGCGTACGTGGCCGGTGAGGGCCGCGTCCAGGGTGTCGTCGCCGAGAAGATGGGCGGCGACCCGGTCGGGGACGCGCAACGAGCGGCTGGGGAAGGGGCGTTCGAGTTCCTCGACGACCAGGAGGCCGAGCGCCGTCAGGGGCTCCGAGGGGTGGAAGCGGGCCCTGGCGGCCGGCTCGTGCACGGGGAGTCCACACAGGTCGAGGGCGAGCCCGGTGGTGGCCCGGCGGCGGCCGACGTCGTCGTTGAGATAGCCGTACAGGGGCTCGAAGGAACGGTCGAGTTCGGGGGCGAGGGCGGCGAGGAGGATGTGGACGTCCAGGGCGACGAGGCCGAAGCGGGCCGCGAGGCGCGCCAGGGGGTCGTCGCCGTCGGCCGTCGGCATGGTCGTGGTCGTCCCGGGTGTCCGAGGGGCCGACCGCCTGAGCAGGTGCCGTATCGCCTCCTCCGACAGATACAGCCCGCGCAGCGGATCACCGGCCGTCGGATCGTCGGCACTGCGCCGCTCGACCAACTCGGCCGCCTGGGCGCGCAGTCGGGAGAGGCGGGCGAGCAGCCCGGCGGCGGGTACGAGAGTGGGGGCGCCGGCCGTCACGGAGTACGCGTCCCCGTTCGGCCGGTCTCCAAGTGCCGTGGTTGATGGGTGCGTTCGGGCGAGTCCTCCAGGGAGCCGTCGATCGCGCGGACGCGTACGGCGGCGCCCTCGGTGACCGGGGGTCCGGCGTCGTACTCGGGGAAGCCCGGGAAGGGTGCCGTGACCACGAGGTCCAGGGACGGCTTGAGTTCACCGCCGAGGGCGGACCAGATCTCGGCCAGGGACCGGGACTCCGTCTGGGTCCCGGAGACGGTGAGCGGCACGGACAGACCCAACTCGCCGAGTGCGCCGGGGAGTTCGTCGGCGGGGAGCAGCTCGCGGGGCAGCAGGTTGGTCAACACGGCGGACAGCAGCCGGTGTTCGTCCTGGGGCTGCTTGGTCCAGGCGGTGACGAGGTACGACAGCCGGAACCAGCGGGGCGGCTGACGGCGCCGGACGATCACGTCGCGTTCGTCGCGCACGGAGACGCTGCCGCGCTGGCGGCGGGCGACGTCCTCGCGGATGTCGTACAAGTAGGCGTTGATCGCGGGGCCGTTGCGGCGGGCGGCCCAGTCACGGGTCGGGGCGTCGAGGAAGACGTCGATGCCGGATCCGGCCAGGGCGCCGCCGCCGAGCAGCCCTTTGAGGACCTCGTCCACCTCGTGGATCACTGTCGCGCTCCCGCCGCCCTGCCCGTCGTACCCCCGTGTGCCGCACCTGTCTCATGGCCATCGTGCCGTCGGGGGTACCCGGCCGCGCAGGCACGCAAGGGACGGACGACGGGCATGAGTTGGTGTCCGCGCGCCGTTTTCGATTGCCCGTTCGGTCAGATGTAGCCTTCGCGCAAGGCATAGGCCACGGCGTGCGCCCGGTTGCGCAGGTGCAGTCGGGTGGTGAGTCCATGCATCACGTTCTTGACCGTGCGCTCGGAGTAGGACAGCTTGCTGGCGATCTCCCCGGTGTCGAGTCCCTCGGCGACGAGGCGCAGGACATCGACCTCGCGCGGCGCGAGGCCCGAGGTGGGGGCACCGGGCTGTCCGGCCGCCGAGCGATGCAGTGTGCCCACCTGGCTGATGAGCCGGCCGAGCAGGTCGGAGGGCAGATCCCCGTCGCCCCGGGCGGCGGCGAGCACTGCCTGCGCCAGCCGGTGTCCGGTGGCCTCGTGGCGCCAGACGATCGCTCCGACGCCGCACTCGATGACGTCCAGGAGTTCGTTCTCGCGCAGCATGCCCACCACGAGAACGGCCTTGGCGCCCTCGCTGCGGACGAGTCTGCGGAGTCTGGACAGCGTTGTCTCGTCGAGGCTCTCGCTGACCAGCAGAGCCACGATGCCGGGTCCGGTGTCGGTTTCGTCGCGGAGGTCCACGACCGGGTGCTGCCGCAGCTGGCTGACCGCGCCGGCGCGGGAGATCGGGTCGGACGCGTGCACCGCGACGGGTACACGGCGCCCGGGTTCGGCGGGTCCGGTACCGGCGGCCCTCGTGACGGGTCCCGTTCCGGCGGCCCTTGTACCGGCCCCGGTGCCGGGGCCCGTGGTGCGGAGTGTGGTGCGCAAGAACTGCCCCCAGGGTCAGATGCCGCCACCTTCGAGCGGTCGGTGGCAGACGTGCACAGCCAACACTTCTGTTGCACATGGGGCGCGCACAATCGTGGACCACCACGAGACACACCACGAGATCGGCCGGCGCTTCAACCTTTTCGGCCGGTCAGGCCTTCTGGACCAAGAGAAGCAACCGAACCAAGAGACCCACTAGGCCCAAGAAACCGGCCAGTTCCCACCCGCGACAGGACTACCCACGACAGGAGGCAGGCATGCAGCCCTCATCCGCACCGTTCTCATCGCACTCATCGCACTCAGCCCAGTCATCGCTCTCCTCGCTCTCCTCGCTGTATGAGCGCCGGGAGGCCCTGGCACTGGTGGCCGACGAGGCCGCACGCGCCCGCGCGGGATCGGGCCGCCTGGTCCTGCTGCGCGGAGCCACCGGCACCGGCCGCACCGCACTCCTGGAGGCCGCCACCGAACACGCGGAGACGCACGGCATGCGCGTCCTGCGCGTCCGCTGCTCCCCCCAGGGCAGCACGACCGGCGCCGACCTCCCTGTCGTAGAACAACTGCTGTCCCCCATACAGGAGTTGTGCGAGCCGGCCCCCGCGGAGGAAGAGCCGCAAGCACCCGCCGCGCGACTCTGGCGGATGCTGCGCGCGTACGCGGCCGAGGGCCCGGTGCTGGTCGCCGTGGACGACGTACACCTCGCGGACGAGGACTCGCGGTGCTGGCTGATCGAGGCGGCGCGCAGAGTGGACCGATTACCGGTACTGCTGCTGGTGACGGAGCGCAGCCAGTACGACGTGGACCCGCCGTCCGCCGGCCTGGTCCACACCCTCTCCCCCGCCCTCGTACGCACCCACACCCTCGCCCCGCTGAGCCTGGACGCGGCGACGGACCTGGTGCGTTCGGCGGTCGGTGACGTGCCGAGGAAGTGGGTGGCGGACTACGTACGGGCGAGCGCGGGCAACCCGCTGCTCCTGCGCGCCCTCCTGGAGGACGTGGGCGCCGCCGCCGCGCCGGCCGCGCTCCCGGAGACGTGCGCGGCGCTGTATCCGGGGGCGTTCCCGGCGGCGGTGTCCTGGTGGCTGGAGTGCGCCGGGGCGGCGACGGCCGAGGCGGCGCGGGTGCTCGCCGCGCTGGACGAGGTGGACGAGCTGCCGGAGGGCGCCGACGTCGACCTGTTCACCGAGACCGTGGAGACCCTCGGAGCCGACCCGGCCCGGGTACGGGGCTGGCTGACCGCCATGCCCCGGCTCGGCATGCTGCGCTGCGGCGACGAGGGCCTGCCCCGCTACCCCCACCCGCTGCTGCGGGACGCGGTGCTCGCCGGCTGGTGCGCCGCCGACCGGCAGGCCGCGCACGGGGCGGCGGCCGAGGCGATGCTGCGGCGCGGCATCCCGACGGCGACGGTCGCCAAGCTGCTGCTGCGCTCGGGCACGATGGGCGAGGTGTGGGCGACGGACGCCCTGCTGGACGCGGCGGCCGGCGCCGTCCGCGACGACCGTACCGAGGACGCGGTGGTCCTGATGCGCCGGGCGCTGGACGAGCCGATGTCGGACGGCCGCCGGGCCGAGGTGCTGACCGAGCTGGGCTCGCTGGAGTTCGCCTCGGTACGTTCCTCGGCGGGCATCCCCCGCCTGACCGAGGCGATGCGCCTGCCGGGCCTGCCGCAGTACCGCGTCCAGGCGGCGGTGGCCCTGGGCACGGCGCTGGCCAGACGCGGCGAGACGCGCGCGGCCGTGACCCTGCTCCGCGATCTGGACGGCCAGCTGACGAACCACCCGGACCTGCTCCGCACGGTCCAGACGGCCTCGGCACTCCTGGGCGACCACGACCAGACGATCCGCAAGGAGATGTACCGCTGGCTGGGCGACACCGCCGAACACTCCCCGGGGGCACTGGGCCCCGCCGGCCGCGCCCTCCTCGTACGGTACGAGGCGACAGCGGGCCTGACCTCGGCGGAAGCCGCCATGAAGCAGGTACGCGCCCTGCTGGCGGAACCGGCCGACCCTCTGGCGGAGCCGTTCCTCCTGGGCACGGCGGCGGCGGTGGCCCAATGGGCAGACGAACTGGACGAGGCCGAACGCCTGACCGACCGAGGCCTGACCGGCCAACGCCCGACGCTGCTCCACCCGATGTACGAGGCGTTGCTGAACGTACGCGCGGACATAGCCGCGGCTCGCGGGGACTACGCACAACTGCTGAGCGGGCCGGAGTCGTGGCGGGGGCCGGCCACGGGAACGAACGAAGCCTCCGGGGCGAGCTTCAGATTCGGGCTGGAGTGGGCGACGGGGGGTGGGGAGGAGCCGTGGAGCAAGTCCGGGACGACTGAGACAGAAGGCGGGCCCGAAACCGCGCCGACGAACGTGGAGGCACACGTACTCCTGGCGCTCGTCGAGACGGGCCGCCTCGACGAGGCCTGGCAGCTCGCCGACGCGTTCGACCTGCGGGAGGCGCACGACTCCTGGGAGTTGAACCGTTTCCTGTACGCCCGGGGCGTGGTGCGCGCCACCTCCGGCGATCCGGCCGGCGCGCTCGGGGACTTCCTGGAGTGCGGACGCCGCCAGTCCGCACGCGACGTACTGAGCCCGGTGGTCACACCCTGGCGGGCAGCCGCCGCGGAGTGCCGTCTCGCACTCGGCCGCCCCCAGGAGGCCCTGGCACTGGCGGAGGAGGAGCTACGCCTGGCCCGGGTGTGGAACACCCCACGCCTGGTGGGCCGTTCACTGCGGGTCCTCGGTACGGCGACGGGCGGCCGCCACGGCCTGGACCTGACGGACGAGGCGGTACGAGTCCTGCGCGAGGCCTCCGTCGAAACGGAGCTGATCCCGACCCTGATCGCCCGAGGCCGCCAACTCATCGCCGCCGGTGAACGCGCCCGAGCCCGCAAGTCGCTCCGCGAGGCGGCCGAACGAGCCGAACGCCTGGGCGCCGTACGCCTCCACTCGGCCGCGGACGAGGCCCTCCGCGAGGGCGGCGCCCGCCGCACGGCGACGACACTGACGGCGAGCGAACGCCGAATAGGAGAACTGGCGGCGGACGGCCGCACGAACACGGAGATAGCGGAGCTGCTGCACGTGGCCCGCCGCACGGTGGAGACCCATCTGACCAGCGCGTACCGGAAGTTGGGGATTCGGAGGAGGGCGGAGCTTGTGGCGGCGCTGGATCGCGCCCCCGGCAGCCACGCCTGAGATTCAGCGGCTGCCGGTCCCCGTGGAGAGCAGCCCGTTGATGACAAGGGTCGCCAACGACTCGGCGGTGGCGGCGAGTTGCTCGGGTGTGGCGGGGTGGGCCCGACCCAGCCGCCGGGCCAGCGGAAGGTCGATCATCCCGGAGATGGGCGGGAGGATCGCGAAGAACAGGACGTCCATCGGGGTGGGCGCCATGCGCCCGGCGGCCACCAGCCGGTCGATGCTGGGCACCAGGGTCTGCAGGGTGGGCCCGATGTAGTGGTCGTACAGATAGTCGAGGCGCTCGGTGTCCCGCGACAGCTCGTCGACGAAGAGCCGCCCGAGCTGCGGGGTGTCCACCGAGGTCAGATAGAGCGCGGTGACGATACGCCGAAGCCGCTCGGCGTCGTCGGGCGCGTCGCCCGAGGGGTCCTCGATCGGCAGCAGGGCGAGCTGCGCCCCCAGCGCGAAGTCGACGACGGCACGCCAGAAGGCCGCCTTCGACCCGTACCGGTCATTGATGAAGTTATGACTGACGCCCAGCCGCCGGGCCAGCTCACGGGCGGAGGCCCGGTCGTACCCCAGCTCGGCGAAGGCTTCGAGGCCGCGCTTGAGGATGCTGTCCTCGTCGGGCAGGGCACGGGTGTCGGCGCTGGGGCGGCCGGGACGCCGGGCGGATGGGGATTCGGCTGCTGGTCCCACGTGATGACCTTCCTGGCTGATCGAACTCGGGACCAGCTTACTTGACGGGTGTCAGATTATGGGTAATCTGACAACTGTCAGACGGGCTGGATTGCGGGGCTTGAAGGCCGCCGTCCAGGCCCCGGGCGGCCCCTGACCTGCCCTCTCTCCCTCCCTCCCTCCCTCCCTCCTGCCCTTCGTCTGGAGCCTCGCCATGCCAAAATCCACCGCCGCTACTTCTGTTGTTGGGGCAACCGTGTCGTCCCTACCTCTCGCGGAGGGACCTCCCTCTGAGGGACCTCCCCGCCACCGCTGGTGGATCCTCGCCGTCATCGGGGTGGCCCAGCTGATGGTGGTCCTGGACTCGACGATCGTGAACATCGCGCTCCCCTCGGCCCAGCAGGACCTGGGCTTCTCGGACGGCGACCGCCAGTGGATAGTCACCGCCTACGCCCTGGCCTTCGGCAGCCTGCTCCTGCTCGGCGGCCGGATAGCCGACCTGTTCGGCCGCAAGATGACGTTCCTGGTGGGCCTGGTCGGCTTCGCCGGCGCCTCGGCGGTCGGAGGAGCGGCGGGCAGCTTCGAAATGCTGGTGGGCGCACGGGCCGTACAGGGCCTGTTCGGGGCGCTACTGGCCCCGGCGGCCCTTTCTCTCCTCACGACAACCTTCACCGACGCGAAGGAACGAGCCAAGGCCTTCGGCGTGTACGGCGCGATCGCGGGCGCGGGCGGCGCGATCGGCCTGCTCCTGGGCGGCGTACTGACCGAA
Source organism: Streptomyces sp. NPDC002680 (assembly GCF_042889145.1). Classification (NCBI taxonomy): domain Bacteria; kingdom Bacillati; phylum Actinomycetota; class Actinomycetes; order Kitasatosporales; family Streptomycetaceae; genus Streptomyces; species Streptomyces sp. NPDC002680. Next base: position 463,761 of record NZ_JBIAQP010000007.1, on the reverse strand, counting down.
CACCTGGACTGGCGCTGGACCCTGTACGTCAACATCGCCTTCGCTGCGGTCGCGTTCGCGGGCGGCGCGGTCCTACTCCGGCGCAGCACCCGCGACAAGACGGCGAAGATCGACATCCCGGGCGCGATCCTGGTCTCGGCAGGCCTGTTCTGCCTGGTCTACGGCTTCTCGAACGCGGAGACACACGACTGGAGCTCCGCGGCGACATGGGGCTTCCTGGCGGCAGGCGCGGCGCTGCTGGCGGCGTTCACCTGGTGGCAGACCCGCTCCCCGCACCCTCTCCTCCCCCTGCGCGTCCTGCTGGACCGCAACCGCGGGGCGTCGTTCATCTCGGTCCTGCTGCTGGGCGCGGGCATGTTCGGCGTCTTCCTCTTCCTGACGTACTACCTCCAGCAGACCCTGTCCTACACGCCCATCGAAACGGGCCTGGCCTTCCTCCCGATGATCGCGGCGCTGATGATCGCCTCGACGATCGCGACGACGGTACTGGTCCCCCGCATCGGCCCGAAGCCGATAGTCCCGCTGGGCATGGGCCTCGCGGCGGCCGGCATGGCCTGGCTGACAGGCCTGAACCTGAACAGCGGCTACGCCGCCGACATCATGCCGCCACTGGTGGTGGCGGGGCTGGGGTTGGGGCTGGTGATGGCTCCGGCGATGGCACTGGCCACGGAGGGGGTACGGGCGGAGGACGCGGGGGTCGCCTCGGCGGCCGTGAACACGATGCAGCAGGTCGGGGGGTCGCTGGGGACGGCGCTGCTGAACACGCTGTCGACGAGCGCGGTCACGAACTACCTGGAGGGGAGGAACCCGAAGGATCCGGGGGTGGTCGCGCAGGCGGGCTTGGAGGGGTACTCGACGGCTTACTGGTGGTCGGCGGCGTTCTTTGCGGTGGGGTTGGTGGTTAGTGCGGTGCTTTATCGGCGGGGGGTGCCGGTTGCGGAGCCGAACGGGGCGCGTGTGGTGCACATGTGAGACGCGAGAGACCTGAACGGCATTGGGTGCCCCGGCGTTTGTGCGACGCCGGGGCACCCAATGCCGTTCAGTACGTTCAGCAGGCGTCGGTGTCGGTCGCCGCCAGCACCGCGATCCGGGTACCACTGGGATCGAGCACGGCAAAGGCCACGTCCGCCGTGTCATGGTGGAACCAGTCTGTGAACGCCATGAACCGCACCCACCGATGGTCGGCGGCGAGCCGCACCGCTTCCAGGAACGGGATGTCGTCGGGCAGCCCCAGCAACGCGTACAGACTGTTCCAGGCGTGCAGTCGGGCGTACGCGGCCCCCTGCCCCTGGCCGTTCACCCCGCCGGTGTGCGCTGCCGCGAACAGTTCGTTGATCACGTCGTCGGCTGTGGTGTGACAGGTGAGAGCACCGCCCCGGCGCGTCCCCTCACCTGCCAGGCACTCCAGGGGCAGTTCCTTGATGAACGCGATGTTGAAGTCGTCCGGTTCGAGCGTTTCCGGCAGTGTGAAGAACCGCGCCTCGGGCTCGCGGGACCAGCCGCTGACCGTGAAGGGCTCGGCAACCGTCGCCGCGCGCCCGGCGTCGGGGCTCTCAACAGCCGTACGCCCGACTGCCGTTCCGCTGCCGGTGGGGAGAATCTCCGGGAAGCGGGACCGCAACTGGTCCGGGGTTTTCACGGACCCGAGGCCCCGCACACGAACCCCGAACCGATACTCGACGTCCAGACGAGTCCTCGGCAGCCGGGCCAGCGGGTGCCCCAGCTCGCGCAGCCGCTCCGCGTAAGCGTCGAGGGCGGGCCGACCGCGCCCCGCGCCGATCAGGGCCACGAACCCCCACGCTCACGTCACGGCTCCACCCCGGCCGCGCTGCTGTCGATCAGTCTACGGCGCTGCACCATGACACAGGAGTTCACCGGAGTATCAGAGCAGCACCGTTCCCAAGTGGCTTGATTTAAAGGGCAGTTGAGCGCACCATGTCATAAGGTCACGCTACGCAATCACGTGGCATGACCTCACGGGGAGGGGCCGAATGCGGGCCTGGGTGGTACGGGCGGGAGAGAACGGTGAGCGCGAGCACACGGCGCTGGCAGAGGGCATGCTCCTCGCCGGGTGGCTCGGCCTCGGGGACCTGACGGGCACCGCCACACGTGACGACGTCAAGGCGGCCGTGGCCGCCACCTACCCCGACGAGGGCCCGTACACGGTGGGGAACTGGACCGGCCAGCTCTTCCGCTTCGCCCATGAGATCCAGCCCGGGGACCTTGTCGCACTCCCACTCAAGTCCTTGCGCGTGGCAATCGGCCGGGTGGCCGGCGGCTACGAGTACCTCGCGGATGCCGCCGACGGACTGCGTCACGTCCGGCGCGTCGAGTGGTTGGTCAAGGACATCGACCGGCAGGCGATCCAGTCCGATCTCCAGGACAGCATGGGCTCCCTGCTGACCGTCTTCGAACTCAGTCGGTTCGGGGCAGCGGACCGCATAGCCGCCCTCACCGACGGCAAGTCCGACCCTGGGCGCCCCGATGCCGACGAGTTCGCCGCCGGCCTCACCGAGCCCGCCAAGCTGTACGAGGAGGTGCGCCGGCGCTCCGCCGACGAACCGCTCACCCTCTCGATCCGGGACTTCCTCGCTGTGTGGGGCGTCCAGCGTCGGTACCCGGCGGCCGTTGAGAAGATCAAGGCCGATCTGGACTCGCGAGGCCTGGTCACCGTGCCGCCGTTCACGGAGGGCAGTATCAACAGCCAGATCGCCGTACTGGCGGGCGGCGCCGAGCCGGACGAGTCGGGAACCAGCGCCGTGACCCGGCTCACGGGCACCAGCAGTCTGTCGGCCGCGGTACAGAGCGCGGTGCACGCCGCCGAGCGTCTTCCGGACGAGGAATCCCAGGAACACACCGTCGCGTACCGGGTGAGCAACCTCGATTCCGCGAACCGCATGCCCGCGTCCGTACGCATCGGGGACGCCCTCAAGACCGCCATGACCATCATGGTGCTGCGCGGCTTCAGTCAGCTCCCCGTTCTCGACGCGGACGGCCGACTGCGTGGTGTCGTGAGCTGGGAGTCGATCGGGCGAGCTCACATGGCCGATCCGCAGGCGAGCCTCGAAGCCGCCACGGTCAGGGGACAGGAGGCGGACCGATCCGACGACCTGCTCGACTGGATCGGAACCGTCCAGCAGTCCGGATACGTCCTCGTGCGCGATCACGACCACAAGGTCTGCGGCTTGGTCACCGCGTCCGACCTGACGGTTCAGTTCGGTACACGCGTGCGTCCGTTCGTTCTCGTGGAGGAGATCGAGCAGCGCCTGCGACGCGTCGTCGACCGATGTATTCCGCTCGACCGCATCCGGGCAGTCGTCCCGCGCGGACGTGCGTCCCGGGTGAGTTCCGCCGCCAACCTGACGTTCGGGGCGTACGGGCATCTGCTCCGGGTTCCCGAGAACTGGGCCGCCCTGGGCTGGGCCATCGACCAACAGCATTTCCTGACCGCACTCGAGGAATGCCGTCAGTTCCGCAATGACCTGATGCACTTCAGCCCCGACCCGGTGACCGACGACCAGCTGCTTCCGGCCCAGGGGCTGCTCGAACTGCTGCGCTCCATGGATCCGCAGAACTGACGTTTGCGTACTCCTCGCATTCGAGCCAGGACAGGAGCGAGGCCCTCTCGACGGTGGGTGATGTTGCGTTTACCGTGTGTCGAGTTGGATACCGGGAGTGTGCTGGCCTCTGGGGGCGGGATGCAGCGCAGGGACGGGTTTCGGCGAATCATCAGTGCGTTTGGTGTGACATGCAAGCAGTCATTGCTGCATGGGCAGAAGGAAGCCGCGATACGTCACGCGGTGGAGAAGCTTCTCGTTGACGCGGCGAGCACGTTGGGACTGCAGGCTGTCCTGCATGCCGAGGTGGCGATCACCGCGCACCGAATCCGCCCTGACCTGGCGGTGCGGATCGGGAAGTTACAGCGCAACATCGTCGGCTATGTCGAGCTGAAAAGCCCGGACAAAAGCGTGATCCATCCCGGCGGGCTGAACCAACGCGACCGCCGACAGTGGGAGGGCATGGCGAAGCTGCCCAACTTGATCTACACCAACGGCCAGACGTGGATCATGTACCGCTCAGGTCGGCAATACGGAGACGCCATCCATCTCGAAGGCGATCTGCGTTCCGCAGGCTCGCGCTTACGGCTGCCGGCGGGCAGCGAGGCCGCCTTCGAAGCGATGCTGACCGCGTTCTTCGGTTGGCAGCCGCATCCGCTGACGTCGATGCGGGAAGTGGTTGCCCAAGTAGCCCCCCTGTGCACTCTCCTGCGTGATGCCGTCCACGACCGGCTCGACGCCGAAGCCGGCCTACCACGCCACAGGCGTCCCTTCACCGACCTGGCCTCCACCCTTGAAGTCGATCTGTTTCCCACTACCGACGACCGGGACAAACGTGCGGCCTTCGCCGACCGCTACGCCCAATCCGTCACCTTCGCGCTCATGCTCGCCAGCTCGGACACCGCCGATGGCCATGACAGTGCTCTGGCCGGAGTAAGCCTGCATGAGGTCGGTCGGCGTCTGGGGGCGGAGCACTCCGTCATGGGGCGAGCACTACAGATCCTCACCGACCAGGTCGAGGACGAATTCCGCGACAGCCTCGACATGCTTGTTCGCGTCATCGATGCCATCGACTGGCGGAGTGCCCTGGTCGGCGAACCTGGCTTCCACATCCACCTTTACGAACACTTCCTGCAGGAGTACGACGCCGACCTCCGCAAGGACTCCGGCACCTACTACACCCCAGCCCCGCTGATGGAGGAGATGATCCGCCTTGTCGACGAGGTGTTGATCTCCACGCTGGGTTGCCCGGACGGATTCGCTGACCCTGGTGTGTCCATCATCGACCCGGCCATGGGCACCGGCACCTTCCTCACCGGCATCATCGACCTCGTCGCCCGCAAGCAATCCGAGGGCGGCAACGACGGCTTCCGCGCTGAATCCGTACAAGAACTCGCAGGCAGGCTGATCGGTTTCGAAAAGCAGATGGGCGCCTTCGCCGTCGCTCAGATGCGCGTGGGGCAGATGCTGCGTTCCCTCAACTCCCGCGTACGGCTGCGCGACATGCGCCTACATCTGGCCGACACTCTCGCCGACCCTTGGCGGCCCAGCGAACTCTTCACGCGCTACGGCGCCCTGTGGGGCCCCTTACGCGACGACGCCGAAGCCGCCAGCCGCATTCAGCGCAACGAACGAATCACCGTCGTCATCGGCAATCCTCCCCACCGGGAACAGGCAGAAGGCCAAGGTGGATGGATCGAGAACGGCTCACCGGACCGAGGTGCCCCGCCCCTGGACGCCTTCCGGCTACGCGGTGCGGCGGGCGTGTACGAGAACAAGCTGAAGAGCCTGTGCACCTACTTCTGGCGCTGGGCCACCCACAAGGTCTTCGACCAGCACGACGACCACCGTCACGGCGTCGTCTGCTTCGTCAGCACCGGCGGATTCATCCGCGGCGCAGGTTTTCAGGGGATGCGCTCCTACTTACGGCGCACCTGCACCGAGGGCTGGGTCATCGACCTCACACCCGAGACCAAAAGGCCCCCGCTGAACAGCCGCTTCTTCCCCGGAGTCCAGCAGGAGCTGGCCATCGCCATCTTCGTCCGTCGGCAAGGCGAGCGACAGGACGAACTGGCTCCCGTCCACTACGCGGCTGTCCATGGCACCCGCCAGAACAAAGAGGAGCAACTGCACGACCTGCACATCAACGGCCCCGGCTGGCGCACTTCACGCCCTGCTGAGCCTGCCCCTTTCACACCCGCCTCCCACAGCGGGTGGGACACCTTCCCCGCCCTGATCGACCTCATGCCCTGGTGTAAACCCGGCATCAAACCCAACCGGAACTGGGTCATCAGCCCCTCGAAAACCATACTGCGCCGACGCTGGAACCGCCTCGTCCGAGAACGCGACCCCTCTACGAAACAGGAACTGTTCAAAGAGACCCGTGATCGCACCCTGGACAAGGAAGCCCTCCAGATCCCCGGCCATCCCCACCCGCCGACTCTCCTCCGGGTCGAGCAGGGCCCCTGTCCTGCTCCCATACGCATCGCCCGCAGAGCACTGGATCGCCAGTGGCTCATACCCGACGGCCGTGTCATCGACTTTTCCCGCCCCGAGCTGTGGCAGGCCGTCATAGACGGCCAGGTCTTCGTCGTCGAACAGCACACTCAACGTCTACGGACCGGGCCAGCGCTGCTCTTCACCGCCCTCGTTCCTGACAATGACTACTTCAAGGGAAACGGCGGCCGTGTCCTGCCACTCATGCACGCCGACCGCACCCCCAACATCGCCCCCGGACTGTCACACCACCTCGCCAACTCCTACGGGTTCCAAGAAGTCCTCCCCGAGGACCTGATCGCCTACATCGCCGCCGTCACCGCCCATCCCGCCTTCACCGAGCGCTTCGCGGACGACCTCAACTCCCTTGGTGTGCGCATACCTCTGACCGCAGATGGCGACCTATGGCGAGAGGCCATCGGCCTCGGACGCCACATTCTGTGGGCCTCCACCTTCGGCGCACGCTGCATCAACCCTGACGACGGCCGCCCGGCAGGTACGACAAACTCGTGGAGACGCATACACCCCGAGATCATGTACGCCCGTGAAGTCGCGCCCGACACACTCCCCTCCACCACCACCTATGACAGCGAACGCGAGCACTTGGTGATCGAGGGCGGCGTCTTCACCGGTGTCACACCACGCATGCGCAACTACACCACTGGCGGGCGCAACGTACTCGACAGCTGGCTCGCCTACCGCAGCAACCGCGCCGCCAGCAAAATCACCAGCGATCTGGACCGCGAGCGTCCCGAGCACTGGGAGCATGAGTGGAGTCGGGAGCTCGTCGAAATCCTCGCCGTACTCAGCCATCTCACCGCCCTGGAACCACAGCAGGCGGAGCTGCTCAACCGCATCGCCGTCGCCCCGCTGATCGACGTCGCTGAACTCACCCGACGCCGTATCCTCCCCGTACCCGAGCGCGCCAAGCACGCTCACACCGGCCCGGACAACGCCTTCCTGCCCGGCATGGAAACAGTCGATGGCCAACCGCCAGGGCCAGTCGACCCACTGACGCTCCCCAACGACTCCACAAGTACCGCGCTACCGGAGCCGCACACATCCGCGCGTCCCGGCCCACACGCCCGACGACGCCGAGGAAGGACCTGATCAGCGCAGTCGGTAGCCAGTCCGTAGTTCGCGATGCATGCCCATCCGCTCTCTTGCCAGCAGCGTGCCTGACGGCCACCGGCCGTCGGCGGAGGCCGACCGACGGTCTCCGGTGCGACCTCGTGCGTGTCTTGATGTCGATCTGATCCGGATCAGAGGGCGAGGTCAGAGGCTCCTGCGTCCCCTCTTCCCCGGCGCCCTCCTGGTACCGCTCGTACACCGATCACCGGTCCGTCCTGGTCGTCTCTCACCCTGCTGGCCGTGATCCTGCGGTGACGGCTGGGCGGTCGGCGCAGTGGGGGCAGGGGGTGCTCGATGCCGGTACCGGTCGACTTGGCTCCTCGTCTGCCAGCTCTATAGCCGCGTTGTCGGTGGGCAAGCCGCCGAAAAGAAGTCCCCTTGCTCGGTTCAGGGCTTCTCGGAGCGGCGGGCAGACCAGGGCGAAACTCGCCAGGCCTGCCGCTGCCAGCAGATCCGAGGCGACTCCCTCGCCCGGGAAGAGGACCGCCCCGGCAAGAAGACCCACGGCCACCGCGAGCCTGCCCGCTCCTGCCAGTAGGCGGTTCCTGAGCAGCTCGGTCGCGACGCCTGCCTCGCCGGGTTCCGGTGTGTCCGCAAGGAGCCGGGAGTCAATGATCACCAGGCTGTCGTGCTGTGCAGGCGGGACGCAGCTGTGGCGCAGGGCACCGGCGACCAGCCGGGACAAGTCGCGTATGGCGGCGGCACGGTCGGGTCCCTCACCGAAGAGGTAGCGCTGGTTGCCGTCGGCGAGCACCGTGACAAGGCGTTCCGTTGTCTCTCGCACCCGTGTGCGGGTGACCGGCGGCATGGTGCGGGTCCCATGCCTGGCCTGGCTGCGCAGGGCGTCGCAGAGGCGTCCGAACAGCTTGCCGTGGACATCCAGCGCCGAGTCCTGTGCCCGGCGCCCGGCCGGGATGAGCAACATCTCCAGGAAGTGAATCGCCTTCACCGTGACGGCCCCGGCAGCGTCGGAGACCGCGGTGGCTCGTTCGTCGGCGGCCATGAGCGTGATGGAGACGGCGCCGAAGCCGACGATCGCAGCGAACATCCAGAAAGGCGTGACCGTGGTGCGGGCGAGCGATGTGGCCCACCAGAAGGGGAGCACAACGACCAGGAGGGGTATCGCCTGGAGCAGCACAGAAACGCACCGACCGGCAACGATACGGTGCCACCGGTCGACGAGTTCGTCCTTGTCCGGCCTGTCTTCCGCCGGTACACCTCTACGCTCCAACTCCGCCAACAGCGCCTCGACACGCTTCTCGCACGCACCGCGTCGGACGCGCCGCGCACCGGGAATCCGGTACACCCCGTCGCCCAGCACACGGGAGCGGCTCTGCCACAGCACGGCGATCCACACCGCCTCGAAGAAAGTCCACCAGCCCCAGAGGAACGCGAGGTTCCCGAATTCCGTCCGCGTCATGACGAACAGAGTCGCAGACGCCACTGACAGTCACGCCAGGGCGACTTCGCCTGAGGCAGGCTGTTCGGCTGCGCCAAGAAGTCGAAGCGAAAGCCGGTACGTATACCCGCGGCCCGCCTCAACGCAACAGGTCCTCCGCCCTGTGGGGAACCCCCCGCAGATGACGTCCGGCCTGTTCCATTCCTCGGAGGAGGCGGTGGCCGTCCTCCGCCATGACAAGGCCGCCCACGACGGCCTCGCGCATAAGGTCGACGGTGTTCTTGACGCGGATGCCCTTGCGGCGCGCATAGTGGCCCGCTTCGCCATCGTCAGTGATCCATACAGAGCTGGCGAACCCGTCGCGATGCTCGATGACAACCAGTGTCTCCGCCTCACCCAGGTGCTGCAGGGGCCGGGACGGGGACCCCGCGAAGACGACGCGGCGGATGCGGTCCACCAGGACGGTTTCCGCCGGGTCATCGATCTCGATGGGTTCGCCGAGCCATCCGTCGGTGAGTACTTGGCTCAGCTTTGGCCAGTACCGCCGCGACTGTTCGGCCTCGGCCGCGACGGCCTGTGTCCAACGGCCTCGGCCGTCAAGGGCCTTCTCCAGGAGGCTCAGTCGGTCGACGGCGGAGAAATTGCACAGCACGGTGTTGTCGGGGAACCAGCAGTGGCGCGTCATGGCTGGAAGACCAGGTCCCCTTCGCCCGCGTCCGTATCCGCATCCGTACCCGTAGTGGATGCCGCGCTCTCTGGTGGAACCGGTTCGGGTTCGAGCAGCTCACGCATCCTGTCCACGTCCACGCCTGTGTACGCGGCCAGCGGGCGGAGGGTGGTGTCGCCGGCGAGGTATGCCTCGTACAGCAACTGCGCTGGGCGGAAGGGCAGTCGCCTGGCCAGTGCCCACGTCTTGTTGGCCTCGAAGAGGTCACTCTGTCCGGCCAGCCAGTGGCAGGTCTGGGTCGTGAGGCCGCGCAGTCTGTTCGCCGTCTCCGGCGCGATGACGCCCAACTGCACGAGCCGTGCCGCGAGTGCGCTAGGTGACACCTGGAAGTGCACCACCAGCGTGGTGAGTTGCTCGTCCGTGAGGTCGCCCTCCTGTACTGCAGAGCTGATCTCGCTCCGGGGCATCAGAAGGTTGGCCGCGAACACGTTGGCGCGTACTTCCGTCAGGTCCTTCTGGTGTCCCGGGGAGAGGTGAGTCTCCGTCAGCAGGTCCTGGGCGTCCCTGGCCAGAATGTGTCCAAGCTCGTGGGCCAAGGTGAAGCGCTGACGTGTCGGCACGTCGGTTCGGGCGATCATGACCAGTCGGAATCCGTCCGCCTGCCAGGCAGCCCCGTCAATTCCCTCCGGCAGACCGATCTTCGCCACGTCGACACCGAAGGCGTGCTCCATGGCCTGGAGCAGATCGGCGGTGTCCAGGCCGCCGACGGCGGAGGAACCTGCGGCGGCAAGTCGGGCGAGTGCGTCCTCCGCGAGGGCCACGCCCTGGTCGACGTAGCGCTTGAGGTCCGAGCGGACCGAGGGCAGCTCCGGCAGTTCGGGCGACAGGCCCAAGAGGTCGATCACCTCGTGTGCCGTGGTGAACCTTTCGACGAGGTCCTTGAGTCTTCCTCGGCCATGCTCGTCGACTGCTGGTGCGCTGGTACGGGCCGCGATGATGGGGCGGAGCGGTTCCCTGCCGGTCAGCAGCCAGTCGACTGTGGTGCTGCCGAACTCGGCGATCCGGGCGAGGTCGAGAGACGTGAACCTGCGGACGCCGCCGAGGGACTTCGACAACTTGTCGGGGGTCAGCCCGATGGTCTCAGCGAACGCCGCCTGGCTGACCGAAGCCACCACCATGACTTTGCGTACACGATCGGTCACAGAATCAGCCATAGGTCCACCATATGGGCCAGATGCGAAAATCGCAACACGCCGGAGTGTGAACCACCGACCGGGCCCTACGGAAAGGGGTGAGCCCCCGGCGCCATGCAGCAGCGCCGAGGGCTCACCCCGTACAGGCCCGAAGGCCAATCACCTCACCCAAACGCCAACTTGTCGTTCCACCCCGACCCGATAACCGTCTTCACCGGAGCGTTCGTGTTAGTAGTCGACGGGTGGTACACGGACATATGCCCGTCAGCCGCAAACCGAGCCCAAATATCCGGCACCCCATCCCCGTTGATATCCGGAACCCCAATGGCCGAATTCACATTGGCCTCAGTCCAGCTGGTCCCGAACGCCTCGTCCCCGTTAACGGCGTTGGCCGCCAACATCAACGAGTTGAGATCAACGCTCCCCGCCCCCGCAGCCCCCACCTTCCCCCGCCGCAGATACATGCTCCCGTTGTCCAGGTTCCGCCAAAGCAGGTCCGCCACCCCGTCCTTGTTCATATCCGCGAGGTTGACGATGTCCCGGCGGGCCCACGCGTCAGCGTTCATCAACGTCGCCGTCTGGACAGTGCCGCCCGTGTACCCGGACAGCACCCAGAACCCCGCAGCCGTTCGAAGCACCAGGTCGGGCAGCTTGTCGCCCGTAATATCACCCAACGCCTTCAGCTGAGTCCAAGTAGAAGGAGTCGGCGCATTCGACGGCAAACGGATCTTCATCCTCTGCCCCACATCGAACGAGCCGTACCCATCCCCCGGATACAGCCAGAAGCCGCCGTCCGGAGTCCGGGCGAACAAATCCGTCGTGCCATCACCCGGGTACGTGTCCTGGTAATGCGCGATCAGCGCCGCCTTGTTACCCAGCGTCGACGCCGCGTCGTACCAGTGGCCCGGCGGGTTCAGGGTCACCGTGCCGTTGGCGCCCCTGCTGTACGACGAGATCAGTGAGCCGTACAGCTCGCCGTCCGGCTTCTGGCCCGCGTATGTCCGCAGGGCGCCCGCCGCGTCGATGACCATCAGGTCGGGGGTGCCGTCGCCGCCTGTGTCGCCGGGGGTGTCGGCGTTCTCCTTCGGGGGGACGTACGTCGTGTAGTCCGTGCGCACGCTCGGGTTGCCCAGGCTGTCGTAGGCGTACACCTGGAGGGTGTTCGGGCCGGCGTTCAGCGGTTGCAGGTCCGGGACCGTGGCGAGCCCGTTCGCGTCGGCGTTGACCGACTTCGGGCTGACCCCGCCCCACGCGTACTGGAATCGCACCGCACCCGGTGACTCGAACGTGATCGGGCCGGTCGTGCCGAAGTTGACCTTCGCCCAGGTGGTGCCGCTCGAAGTCGCCTCCAGGAACACGTCGCTCGTGACCTCGGGCTGGGACGGGCCGCTCGGGTCCACGGTGATGCGGCAGGGCTCGGTGCCCGGCGGGTAGTTGGTGGACGTCGCGCCCGCCAGGTCCTCGCCCATGGCGTCCCAGCTGAACGTGGTGTTGGTCGTGATGTCCTTCAGGCGGGCGTCCGTCACCGGGATGGTCAGCGACGAGGTGCCGCCCGACGCGCCGATGGTGACGTACGTGCCGGCGGGGACCGTGCCGCCGGTCTTCCAGAAGCGGAAGCGGACCTTGCTCATGTTGTTGTCGGGGTCCTTGGCGGTCACCGACAGCGTGATGTTGGTCTTGCCGACGGTCATGCCCGCGCCCGGTCCGGGTGTGCAGGCGCCGCCGGGCTTCGAGGTGCCCTTTGTGGGCTCGGACGGCGGGCGGTTGTAGACGGCCTCGATGGTCGCCGAGGTCGCCCTGAACTTGCGCCAGGTCTGGGTGTCCGACTCGCTGGTGGCCCGCATGCCGAGGGTGACGGTCGAGTGGCCCTTGTCCGTGGCGTACTGGGCGGCGTCCTTCACATTGAAGGCCTCGTAGTCGTCCGGGCAGGAGGACGCCGACCAGCCGTGGGCGAAGGACCTGCGCTGGAGTTCGTCGGACCAGCTGGGCTGTGCGTTCCAGGTCGTGCCCGACGAGATCGAGCCGGTGCGCCAGATCTGGAACTCTCGGTTGGTGCACGACCAGGAGTGGTTGTTGAGCACCTTGAAGGTGGCGCTGGTGATGTCCGCGCCCTTGATGCTGCTGGACCAGTCCATGCGCCAGAAGGAGCGGGCGGTGCCGCCGGTGTCGTCCTCGTGGCCGACGCGGGCGTCGGAGGTGCCGGAGGAGAAGTTGGTGCCGTTGAAGAAGCTGGTGCTGGGGTACGGCTTGTAGGCCACCGTCCACGCGTCCCAGCCGGGGTTCAGGGGCGGGTCGACGTACAGGGGGTACGTGACGCCCTTGCGGTCGGCCAGTCCTGTGGCGGCGAAGCCGAGCTTCAGGCCGGCGGCACCCGTGTTCTCGCCGTCCAGGGTGATCGGCAGCGGCGCGGAGTTGGCGCCCGGCTCGATGCCGGTCAGGCCCGACAGCTTCAGCACGTCGGCCGGGGTGGCGACCGACGTACGGTTCGGGGTGCCCGGGGGCAGTTCGGGGTCACGGCCGCTCGAGTCCCACGCGAACGGCGTCGGGATCGAGCCGACCTCCTTGTTCGTTTTGTCCAGGACCTGGACCCTGCTGGCCTTGCGGTCCTGCCGGAACACGGCGGTGTCGGAGCGCAGCCCGTACGTGACGGTCTTCAGCGCCTCCTGCCGTGCGGCCTCGGGGGTCTTGACGATGAGGACCTGTGCCATGCCGCCCTCTTCGCGGGCCACCAGCAGCAGGTCCACGCCGGGCAGCACCTCGGAGTAGAGGGCGCGCGGTCCGTCCAGCACCGGCTCGGGCAGGGCGCCCGGCCAGGTGTACGCGACGGTGTGCTCGCCCAGCTCCACCTCGGCGAGGATCGTCTCGCCGGGTGTCCGACCCAGCATTCCGTCCCGGGCGAACGAGCGGTCGGCGCGCGCCTTTTGGGCGGTGCCGCTCGCGAAGCGGACCGGGACGACGGGGTTCGCGGGGGCGACGCCGAGTCCGCGTGGGGCCTCGGCGGTCCGCTTGAGCTTGTTGTCGACGGGGGCCCACTTGCCCTCGGCGTTCTTCGCCCGGGTCGGCGCTGCCGTGATCCGGGTCTTGAACTGTCCGTCGGGCAGTGCCCAGGTCAGCGCGGTGGCCGTGGTCGCCGTGTCGACGAGCACCTGCTTGCCGGTGCGCCTGGCCTGGGCCATCGCGGTGACCTCGTCACGCGGGCCGGTCGAGGCGCGGGTGACGTCGGTGGTGGTGCCTCCGGCACCGGTCGGCGGGGTGCCGTCGTCCGGCTGCCACCACGGCAGCAGGGCAGCGGTCAGGGCGGCCAGCACTAGGCCGAGGGTCAGGGACAGCCGTGTGCGTGTGCGCACGAAGGGGCTGAGAAATCGGGGCGGCGCGGTCACGGCGGTCTACTCCCGTGGGAACCAAGCGGATTGAGGACAGCACAAGCAGCCCCGTTCGGCAGGCCGCGGGGCAGGAGGCGGGCACACGATCACACACTCGCCATAGCACGTCCACATTTTAATTAGTTAAGGATTTGTTATGAAAATACTAAGCCGATGTGGCGGTGTGGCAGTTGTGTCCGGTTCGGGGCTTTTTGGATGCCGCATTGATGCCGATCAGGTGATTCACCCGCTCCACCCCATGAGTCACCGACGGGATGGTCTGATGCGTTTCACCCCGTGACCCAGATCACCCAGCAAGGCTTTTCGGCCCATTGGCCGATCTTGAATTGCGCGGCGGACATGACACAGAGTGCGCACGCACGCGTCTGAGCCGGACGTGTGTTTTTGGTGAATTACCAGGTGGGGGTCGACGCGGATGCGTGCTTCAGGTCGCCTGTCATGGCTGGGGCCGATACACCCAGTCCTGACAGACTCACAGAGACGGCGTCGGCGGCGAAACCGCACGGCGACCGTTCTTCTGTTGTCCTCGGTTCTTACGGTGACCAGCCTGGGCGGGGAGGCGCTCGCCGTCCCCGGCCCCGACATGAGCCGTGAGAAGTCGATCGCCGAGGTCGACCTCCCGGACCTGCCGGAGGCCACCGAGGTCGACGGCGACGAGGCCGCGGACAAGACCCTCACCCTGGCTCCGCAGAACCCGGTCGTCCCGTACACCCCCGACGCCATCGCGCCGTGGACCTCCGGGACCGGCAGCGCGACCCTCTCCGCGGCCGACGCGCCCGGCACCACCAAGCCGGTCAGCAACAACCTGCCCGTCGCCATCGGCGTCCCGGCGGGCGGCGACGCCGCCGACCTGGCCGGCAACTGGACCGTGGGCGTGGCCCCGCAGACCACCTCGCAGGACGCGGGCGTCTCCGGCATCGTCATGAAGCTGACCCCGCCGGCCACGGTCGACCCGGCCGCCGAGGTCGCGATCAGCATCGACACCACGGGCTTCGCCGACCTCTACGGACCGCAGGCCGCCGACCGCTTCGGTCTGATGCTGCTGCCCGACTGCGTCTACTCCTCGCCCAACGAGGGCGACTGCGCCGACGCCGGCGGTGTGACCACGATGTCCCTCCCCCAGGGGGACAAGGACGTCAGGAACGGCAAGGAGAACTTCCAGCGGCTGCGCAGCACGGTGAAGACCGTGGCGGCCAAGGACGCGCCCACCAACACCACGACGGCCAGGAACGCCAAGACCCGCAAGATCCTCGGCGGCAACATCCCGGTCGCCGGCCTCGTCGGCGAGGGCTTCGTCCCCGCCAAGGCAACACAGGCCTCGCAGGCCTCCTACCGGGACGGCGTCCAGCCCGCGGTCTCCGCGAACGGCGGCGGCACCGTCGGCGGTCTCGACACCGGCTCGTCGGTGTCCGGTGACTTCACGGCCTCGCCGCTGCTGTCCTCCGGCTCCTGGTCGTCGGGCTCGTCCTCGGGTGCCTTCACGTACTCGTACCAGGCGCAGGTCCCGGAGACCGCCGGCGGTCTGATGCCGAAGGTCAACCTGGCGTACTCCTCGCAGTCCGTGGACGGCCGTACGTCCTCGACGAACAACCAGGCCTCGTGGATCGGCGACGGCTGGGACTACAACGCGGGTTCCATCACCCGTACGTACGCCAACTGCCGTCAGGACTCCAAGAAGGCGGGCTCCAACAACTCCACGCACCGCACCGCGGACCTCTGCTGGGGCTCGGAGAACGCCACCCTCTCCCTCGGCGGCATGACCACCGAGCTGGTGTGGGACGAGACCAAGAGCAAGTGGTTCACGGCCAACGGCGACGGCTCCACCGTCGAGCTGGTCAAGGGCGAGGCCACCGGCAACGGCGCCCGGGACGGCGAGTACTGGGTCGTCACCACCAAGGACGGCATCAAGTACCACTTCGGCAAGAACAAGCTCCCGGGCTGGTCCGACCGCGGCACCGCCGCCGACGACCCGACCACCAACTCGGTGCTGACGGTCCCGGTCTACGGCAACCACTCCGGCGAGGACTGCTACAAGGGCCCGACGACCACCGACTGGACCAACTCCTACTGCACGCAGGGCTGGCGCTGGGGTCTCGACTACGTCGAGGACGTCCACGGCAACGCGATGTCGCTGTGGTGGAAGAAGGACCAGAACCACTACGCCCGGAACTTCAACTTCAAGGACCCGGTCGTCTACGACCGCGACGGCTGGCTCGACCACATCGACTACGGCCAGCGCAGCAACACCATCTACACGGAGACCGCCCCGGCCCGGGTCGGCTTCTCGGTGGAGGAGCGCTGCTACACCGTCGACGACGTCACCTGCTCCGAGGCCAACTTCACGTCCAAGGACCCGCGCAACTACCGGCCCTGGTTCGACACCCCGGCCGACCTGCGCTGCGCGTCCGGCAAGAAGTGCTGGAACGCGGGCCCGACCTTCTGGACCCGTAAACGCCTCGACAAGATCACGACCTCGGCCCAGCGCCGTACCGACACCGCGGCCCGTCAGGTCGTCGACGAGTACCAGCTGAAGCAGAGCTTCGCCAAGCTGAAGACGGGCCCGAACACCGCCCTGTGGCTGGAGTCCGTGCAGCGCACCGGCTACGGCCGCAACGGCACCACCGACGCGAAGGTCACCCTCAACTCGGTGCGGTTCGAGTCCAACGCGGAGGACATGCCCAACCGCGTCAAGGCGGTCAACGCGCACCGTCCCGGCTTCTCCCGGCTCCGTATCACCCGTGTGATCAACGAGTACGGCGGCGAGACCATCGTCCGCTACAAGCCGATCGAGGGCGACTGCCTCACCGGCAACCTGCCGCTGCTCGACCAGCAGTCCGGCGAGACCCGTGCCCAGGCCATGGCCCGGCTGCAGGGCCAGCTGAAGGGCAACAACCGCCTCTGCTACCCGTCCTTCTGGAACCCCGACGCCGAGGTCGAGGACATCGACTGGTTCCACAAGTACGTCGTGGACACCGTCGAGGAACTGCCGAACATCGACGGCAACTTCACCACCAGGACCGAGTACAAGTACAAGAACCCGGCCTGGAAGCTCGCCGAGGCCGAGTTCACCAAGAAGTCCCAGCGCACCTACTCGCAGTTCGCGGGCGTCGAGCAGACCACGGTCCTGACGGGCCCGGTCAACGACGAGGGCACCGCGGACACCGCCGGCCAGCGCTCCAAGGCCGTCACCCGCTACTTCCGCGGCCTCGGCGACACCGTGTCCGTGAAGGACATCACGGGCGCCGAGATAGCCAAGGACGAGGAGCCGTTCGCAGGCCGGATAGCGGAGGAGCTGAGCTACACCGACTCCACGAAGGCCGACTCCGACTGGCTGACCCGCTCGATCACCAAGCCCGCAGCCACCGAACTGGCCAAGCGCGACCGTGAGGACGGCCTGACCCCGCTGCGGGCCTGGCGGGTCACGGAGCCCGAGGAGATCGCGTACACGAAGTCGTCGGGCACCAACTCGGACGACACGCGCACGGTGCGCTCGGTGAAGACGACGACGTCGTACGACGGGACGTACGGGCTGCCGACGCAGGTGGAGTCGTCGGGCGACACCGGGAAGTCCGGTGACGAGTCCTGCACCAAGTCCGAGTACGTGCACCAGACCGGCAGGAACCTGATCGGTCTCAGCAAGCAGGTCCTCGTCTCGCCGACCACCTGCGCGAGCGCGAACTGGAGCGACCTCACGACGCTGAGCGGCGTCACCCGCACCGCGTACGACGGCGGGGCCTACGGCGCGGCGCTGTCGGGCTCGACCCGCGGTCTGGCCACCGAGTCGTGGTCGCTGAACGGCACCGGCACCGGGTTCCTGACCAACGGCACCGTGGGCTTCGACGAGGTCGGCCGGGTCGTCCGGCAGACCGACCCGGACGAGCTGGCCAAGCCGGTCCCGAAGGCGTCGACGACCACGTACGCCTCCGTGGGCCCGGCCACCGGCCAGGTCTTCAAGGTCACCTACACCAACGTGCTCGGCCACAGCCAGATCATGGACCTGGAGCCGGGCCGCTCCGTCACCGTCAAGACGACCGACGCCAACAGCCTCGTCAGCGAGGCCGTGTACGACCCGCTGGGCCGACTGTCCGAGGCCTGGGCCCCGGGCCGCACCCCGTCGGCGTCGTCGGTGCCGGACCTCCGCGCGGTCTACACCGTGCCGCCGGAGGAGACCGACCCGGACGACCCGAACATCAAGATCCGCAAGCCTCCGTACGTCACCACCTACACGCGGGGCTACGAGAACCGGGTCGAGACCTCCGTCACCCTCTACGACGGCCTGGGCCGCGAGCGGCAGACGCAGGAGGAGGCCGACGGCGACTCCGGCTGGCTGATCACCGACACGCTGTACAACAGCTCCGGTGACGTCTACCAGACCAACAACGCCTACCTGACCCAGGAGGCGAAGCCGGGCGAGCTGTTCACCCCGCTCTCGGACATCGCCGTCCCCAACATCACGCGCTACACCTACGACGGTCTCGGCCGCGTGACGCAGGAGACGCCGTACCTCAAGTGGCTGGACCCGATCACCAAGGAGTCGTTCTCCAAGGCGTACGAGGACCGGGCCACCAAGTACGAGTACGGCGAGGACTGGTCGAAGGTCGTCAACCCGAAGGGTGACTCCTCCTACCGCGTCTACACCGACGCGACGGGCCGGACCGTCCGCACGGACACCTTCAACCCCGCGGCGCCCGGTGGCTTCACCTCGACGCGCTACGCGTACGACGCCAAGGGCCAGTTGGAGAAGGCGACCGCCTCGGCCGACCCGACGCACCCGTGGAGCTGGACGTACGACCACCGCGGCCGGACGGACTCGACCACCGACCCGGACACGGGCACCACCCGTACCGAGTACGACTCCCGCGACCGCGTCCTGACGACCACCAACGCCCGTGGCGTGAAGATCTGGAACGCCTACGACGAACTGTCCCGGCCGAAGCAGCAGCGGCTGACCGACGTCAACGGCACCCTGCTCGCGAACTTCACGTACGACTCCGCCACGGGCGGCAAGGGCATGCCCGCCACCGCCACCCGCTACACGGACGGACTGGGGTACACCCAGACGGTCAGCGGCTACACCAAGGACTACCAGCCGACCGCGACCACCCTGTCCCTGCCGCAGTCGATCGCCGACACCTGGGGCCTGAAGAAGGACTACAACTACTCCTACTCCTACTCGGACACCGGCGCCTTGGAGGACACCACCCTTCCCGAGATCGGCAAGTTCGGCGCCGAGAAGCTCGTCGTCCGCTACAACAAGGACGGCAAGCCGCTCTCCATTTCCGGCAAGGACTGGTACGGCTCCGAGACGGCCTACTCGCCGTACGGCCAGGTCCTCCGCTCGACCCTGGGCGCCCAGCCCTACCGGGTGTGGACGCAGAGTTCGTACGACGAGAGCAGCGGCGAGCTGCAGGAGCAGGCGGTCTACCGGGAGAAGGCCGACGCGAGCATCGTCGGCGGCAACCTGGTCTCGAACCGCGCCTACGGCTACGACCCGGCCGGCAACATCACCTCCGTCGAGGAGCGGGCCGTCGGGATCGAGGAGCGCCAGTGCTTCGTGTATGACCCGGTGGGTCAGCTGAAGTCCGCCTGGACCGCCAAGGACCCTGCGGCCGAGTGCGCCGCTCCGAAGAAGGCCGACGGCACGCTCGACGTCGCCGCGGGCAAGGACGGCTCCGGCTACTGGCAGGAGTACGAGTACGACCTGCTCGGCAACCGCACGAGGCTGACGGAGAAGGACCTCGCCGGGAACACCGCCAAGGACGCGGTCACCGACTACGCCTACGGCAAGAACGCCGCCAAGGACCAGCCGCACACCCTCACCAAGGTCACGAAGAAGTTCACGACCCCGGCGGGCGCCCAGGTCACGGCCGAGGCCCAGCGGCTCTACGAGCTGACGGGCGAGACCAGGTCGATCACCTCGGCCGACAACGGCGACAAGCAGGAACTGACCTGGACCCCGGACGGCAAGATCGACCGGATCACCGGCCAGGGCAGCGGAGGCAGGACCCCGTACGTGGGTCTCGGCCAGAAGTGCCTCGACCTCAAGTCCGGTCTCGCGGCCGCGGGCCAGCCGATCCAGCTGTACCAGTGCAACACCACGGTGGCGCAGAACTGGCACTTCCAGCCGGTCCCGGGCTCGACGCAGACCCCCCAGCCGAATCCCGACCTCGGCACCCTGGAGGTCTACGACACCTGGTGCGTCCAGCCCGCCGCCAACACCGCGGGCTCGGCGGTCCAGCTGCAGAAGTGCAACGGCACCAGCGCCCAGCACCTGAAGCGCAACGCGTCCGGTCAGCTCGTCCACGTCGACTCCACCCTGTGCCTCGCGGTCCAGGGCGCGGCGAACGTGAACGCCACCGCGATCGTGCTGGCCACCTGCGACGCGGCCCAGGCCGCCCAGCAGTGGCTGCCGCAGAACGACACCCGGCACATCTACGGGCCCAACGGCCAGCGGCTGCTGACCATCCAGGGCAAGCAGGCGACCCTGCTGCTGGACGAGGCCTCGGTCACCGTCCAGGCGGGCGGGGTCCTGGTCAACACCCAGCGCACCTACGCCGCCCCCGGCGGTCAGGTGATGCGCTACGCGAGCGGCACCGGCTCCGACGTCCTGGTCGCCCAGACCACGGACCACCAGAGCAGTGTCTACACCGAGGTCGCGCTCAACGGCACCATGCCCGTCCGGGTGCGCAAGCAGGACCCGTTCGGCAACCAGCGCGGCGCCGCGACCACGGCGCAGAACCTCCAGAGCCACAAGGGGTTCACGGGCCAGACCCGGGACGACGCCTCCGGCTTCCAGCCGCTCGGCGCCCGTCTGTACGACCCGGTGGTCGGACGCTTCCTGTCCGCCGACCCGGTGCTCGACCTGAACGACCCGCAGCAGACCAACGGCTACACGTACGCGCACAACAACCCGGTGACGTACGACGACCCGAGCGGTCTGGCGATCTCCCTGACCGCCTCGGAGAAGGCCGCGGCCCTCGCCGGTGCGGGGCTGTCCGCGGCGCAGGTCGCCCAGGCGCAGGCCACCATGGGCAAGTCGCTGTCCTCGGTGATCCTCGCGATCGCCTGGGAGACGCTGAAGGACTTCATCGGCATCAACGACGCCATGGCCTGCTTCGGCGGTGACATGTGGTCGTGCGGCAGCATCATCCTGGACGCCATTCCCTGGACGAAGCTGGGCAAGATCCCGTCGGTCCTCAAGGCGATCAACCGCACCATCAACGCCATCCAGGCCTTCAAGGCCGCGAAGAAGGCCGCCGAGGCCGTTCTGAAGGCGGCCAAGGCCGCGGAGGCGGCGGCGCTGCGGGCCAAGAAGGCTGCCATCGAGAAGGCGAAGCGGGAGGCCGCGCAGAGAGCCAAGAAGAAGGCTGCCGAGGCCGCCAGGAGAAAGGCCGACGAGGCGGCCGCGGCGAAGCGGAAGACGGGCAACCCCGTCCAGAAGCAGGCCCAGGCCAAGGCTGCGCCCAAGTCCTCCTCCCACGCCGGCAAGAGCGGCGGCGGAGGCGGCGGGAAGAGCGGCGGCAAGTCCGGCGGCTCCACCCGCAGCAGCGGTGGTACGAGCGGTGGCGGCGGTTCCGGCAGGGCCGACGGTGGCGGCGGCTCCTGCCCGATCAACAACAGCTTCGTGCCCGGCACGAAGGTACTGATGGCGGACGGCTCCACCAAGCCGATCGAGAAGGTCAGGGCCGGCGACAAGGTGGTCGCGACCGACCCGAGGACCGGGGAGACCCGGATCGAGACGGTCACCGCCGAGATCAAGGGCCAGGGCCTGAAGCACCTCGTCACCGTCACCGTCGACATCGACGGCGGGGCGGGAACGAGGACCGCCGAGATCACGGCGACCGACGGGCACCCCTTCTGGGTCCCCGAAGCCGGAGAGGCCGGCGCGTGGATCGAGGCCACCGACCTCACCTCCGGTCAGTGGCTGCGGACCAGCGCGGGCAGCTACGTCCAGATCAGCTCGATCGAGCGCTGGACGGCCCAGGGCGCCACCGTCCACAACCTGACCGTCTCGAACGTCCACACGTACTACGTCGTGGCGGCGGGTGCCTCGGCCCTCGTCCACAACTGTGGTCCGAGCCGGGGCAACGAGGGCGACGGGCTGACGCCGGAGAGCCCCGCGTTCGACGGCGATCCGTACAGCGAGGCGGCGCGCGACGCGCGCAGTGAAGCGTGGAACGCGCACTTCGCCAACTACGAGGACCTGACGAGGCAGCTCGACAG
This sequence comes from Streptomyces sp. NPDC002680, assembly GCF_042889145.1. Taxonomy (NCBI): domain Bacteria; kingdom Bacillati; phylum Actinomycetota; class Actinomycetes; order Kitasatosporales; family Streptomycetaceae; genus Streptomyces; species Streptomyces sp. NPDC002680. The sequence continues at coordinate 441,712 of NZ_JBIAQP010000007.1, read as the reverse complement.
ACTCGCCCGCGAGGTGGCCAACAATCCGGGTGCCCGGCAGCGGGTGAACGCCAGCGGTCCGGACATCTTCAGGAACGACGGCAACGCACGGGGCTGGGCAAGCTGGGTGAACTCGCCCATCTTCGACGGCGAGAACATCGGTCTCCCGGCGAACAACCAGCTGCGCGTGATGCTGAATGTGCAGACCGGTGAAGTGGCGTGGTTCCCGCTCAAGAACGGGGTCCACGACTACAACAGACCGACGCTCTACCATTACGGGCGTCGTAGCTGAGCAGCCGAGCGGGCGGGCCGTCCGAAAGGACGGCCCGCCCGCTCGTTTTGCAGAAGAAGGCCAGAAGAAGAAAGCCAGAAGAGGGGAGGTACCTGAATGGACGTGGCGCAGGAGGCGCTGGACAAGCTCTCCGCCGCCGGGCTCGTCTTCCGCGAGGTCATGGGGACGCGGGGGGAACTGCCGCCCGTCAACGTCGCCAGCTACATGGGGAACCTGGACTCCGAGAGCGGTCGGCACGGATTCGTGCTCGCCCATGACGAGAAGGACCTGGGACGCCGTTTCGACCAGGAGTGGGAGCGGCTGGCCCGCGACAGCGGACTCTTCTCCCCGGGTCCGGACGGCCGACCCGAGTTCCTGCTCGGCGTCGACATCGCGCAGGACCACTCGGAGGACGGCGAGGAGCAGGTCTGGCGCTGGGTCCGCGTCGCGCTCGGCGACGGATGGGACATCGCGGGAGCCGGCTGCGAGAACGGGATCCTGGGCGCGGGTGCCGACAACCCGGCCTTCGTCATGATGTCGCTGGACGCGGATGTCGTCGTGAAGGGCGCCTACTACCAGGACGGCATCGGCGCGAGCGCCCTCCGGCATCCCGGCCGCGTTCCCGAACTGCACGCCCACGCCCGCCGTATCGCCTTCGAGTTCGACTGGCTGGAGGACGAGGTACGGGAGTGGGCGGGGCGGTGGGTCACGTACGTGACCGATGGGGAGCTCTGAGGGGGCAGACGAGTCGGGCTGTATGCCGGGGAGTGGTGCGTGTGCGTGGACGAGTGCTGAAGCATTTCCGTGGTTGTCAGTGGGAGGCCCTAGGGTCGTTCCCACGAGGCACGACCGCATCAACTGCCAAGGGGGGACAAGGATGCAGGCGAAGGAGACCCTGTTCGCCGATCTCGTTCAGGGGAGGGCCCAGCAGTTCCAGGTGCCGCTCTATCAACGGACGTATTCCTGGACGGAGAAGCAACTCAGACAGTTATGGAGCGACATCCTGGAGCAGGCCGAGCTGATCGAGCGCGGGGAGAAGGCGAACACGCACTTCCTGGGGTCCGTCGTGCTGGCGCCGTCGCCGCAGAACGATGCGACGTTCCCTCGCTGGCTCGTCGTCGACGGCCAGCAGAGGCTGACCACGCTCTCGCTCGCCCTGGCCGCGATCCGCGATCACATCAGGGACGCCAAGCCGGGCGATGCCGAGCGCATCGATGAGCAATACCTGATCAACAAGTGGAAGACCGGCAGCGACCACTTCCGGCTGCTGCCCACTCAAGCGGACCGGCCACAGTTCGCCGCTCACGTCCGCGGCCCGCTCACGGAACAGGCCGCCGGCGGTGGTGTCGCCGCGGCCTACACCTACTTCCGCCGCAAGCTGGTCGAGGCAGCCGATCCCGCCGCCCCGCAGGACGTGTTCCGCATCGAGGAGGCCATCACTTCCCGGCTGACGCTGGTGGCGGTGACCGCCGAGCGCGGCGACAACGTGCACCGCATCTTCGAGTCCCTCAACAACACCGGGCTCAAGCTCAGCCAAGCGGACCTGCTGCGCAACTACCTGTTCATGAAGCTGCACACCCGCGGTGAACACGTCTACGAGACCTACTGGCTGCCGCTGCAGGACAGCCTGAGCAACGAAGAGCTGGAACAGCTCATGTGGCTGCAACTGGTCCTCGACGGCGACGACCGGGTGCGCCGCCAGGACCTGTACGCGGCCCAGCAGCAGCGCTTCGAGCGCGGCGGGGCGAGCGAGGAGGAAATCGAGGCGTACATCAGGGAGTTGCACCGCCGTGCCACTCTTTTCCGCCGGCTGCTCCACCCCGGCGAGGAACCGGACACAACGGTCCGCGCCCATCTGCACCGCCTGGACACCTGGCAGGCCCAGGCCACCTACCCCGCGCTGATGCTGCTGCTCGACCGGCGCGAGCGCGGAGAGCTCGACTCCTCGGACACCGCCCGTGCGATGTCGTACGTCGAGAGCTTCCTGGTGCGCCGGATGATCTGCCGAGTGCCACCGAACAACCTCAACAGGATCTTCCAAGCCGTCCCCGGGCAGCTACCTCTCGACGTGCCCGTCGCCGACGGGTTGCACCAACTGCTCTCCGCTGACAACCGGTTCTGGCCCGACGACGACGAGCTGCGCGAGAAGATCCAGAAGGCGCCCTTCTACCAGTTCGGACGCTCACCGCAGCGCAAGATGGTGCTGCAGCGGCTGGAGGAGAGCTATGAGCATCCCGAGCCGGTGGACTTCGCCGCCGCGCAGCTCACCATCGAGCACGTCATGCCGCAGTCGCCCGGTGACGAGTGGCTGCGCATGCTGGGCGAGGACGTGGCCGACGGAGAGAACGCGAAGGACCTGCACTCCCGTTTGCAGCACACCCTCGGGAACCTGACGCTCACCGCGGTCAATTCGGAGCTCTCGAACCACCCCTTCGAGCGCAAGCAAGGCCTGCTGCAAGGCAGCCACCTGGAGATGAACCGCCGCATCGCCGCGACCGAGCGCTGGGCCGCGAAGGAGATCCTCGCTCGCGCCGACGAACTCACCGACCGCGCGGTGGCGTTGTGGCCGGCTCCCCTGCGCGGAGTCGGCCGAGCGGAGCGCAGCCGGGACTGGCACCTGGCCCACCAGGCGCTCGCGGCACTCCCCCACGGCACCTGGACGTCCTACGGCGACCTCGCCGCGTTCCTCGGCTCCGGCGCCCAGGCGGTGGGCAACCACCTGGCCGGCACACCGGGGGTGGCCAACGCGTACCGGGTGCTCACCTCGGAGGGCAAGGTCTCCGCGGGCTTCAGCTGGACCTCCGAGGACGAGGAGGGCGACGTCCGTTCCCGGCTGACCGCCGCCGGCGTCGCATTCACCGTGACCGGAGCCGCCGATCCCGCCCAGCGCCTCACCGCCGACGATCTCGCCCTGCTGGTCACCGAGGACGACGACCAGACCGAGGGCTCGGACACCGCCCAGGGCATACCGAGCGACCGGGACGAGGAGACACGCGCCGACCGGTTCTTCCGCCAGCTCGCAGCGGACGACTCCCCCGAGACGGTCGAGGCGGTACGCGCGCTCTTCGCCCGCTGGGAGGAACTCGGCGGCTGGATCGGACACGGAGCGGGCCAGGTCACGACCAGCGCCTTCCTCATGCTCGGGGAGGCGGGCGCGCCGGGCCGGGGCATCTGGCCGCTGACGCTCTATCCGGGCGGCGGGCGCGGTGGCACAGCGGAGGTGGTGTTCCAGCACCTGGCCGCACGAGAACCGTTCACCGACCGGCCCCTGCGCGCTGAATTCCTCAGGCGGCTCAACGGACTGGAGAGTGTCGACATCCCGGAGGGCAAGCTGGAGCTGCGCCCCGGCTTCCGTCTGTCGCTGCTGGAGAAGGACCGCGATCGAGAGCTGCTCGCCGAGACTCTGGCGTGGTTCCGGGACCGCTGGGAGCGCCGGGACGCCGCCTGAGCTGTCGGGCGTGTCAGAGATCGTCCGGGAGCAGCCGGAAGGCGGGGTGACCCGTCAGCGGGCGAAGCATGCGGAAGTGGCGGCGGTCCAGCGTGAGGATGGCGTCCGTGTGGTACTGGGCCGCCATCACCACGTTCATCGTGTCCGTGAGCCCGATCTGTGGGTACCGGTGCATGGTGACCAGCGCGGTGGACAGGTGCGGCTCGATCTCCGGGACCGCGTAACGGCGTACCGCGACACGGTCGCGGATGTGGGCGAGCGCCGCCTGAGCGGCCTCGGGCCCGACGCGTGTACTCAGCAAGTAGTCGAGTTCCGCGAGCACCATCGGTGTCACCACAAGGTGGGACGCGGTGGCCACGGCCTTTTGGCAGGCCCCGTGTTCGGGTGCGTCCGCGTCGAAGAGCGAGTACAGGCCCGAGGTGTCGGCGATCAGTACGGTCACTCGCCGAACCCCTCCAGATAGTCCCCACGCCCGGCCGACCAGTCGATCGGCGAACCACTGTGGAACACGGGGATGTCGCTGTCCCCCATCGGATCCGTGGGATACGGCGGGACCACCTCATCCGTGACGGGCGACAGTATGGCGACCGGGCGCCCGTTCTTGGTCACGGTGATCCGCTCACCGCGCTCGGCGGCGGCGAGGATCTTCGAGGCGTTCTGATTGAACTCGCGCGCGGTCGTCTCCATGTACTACACGGTACTACGGTGCGAGGGTGTGCTCAGCCCAGGCGGTCTTGCCCGGTCCGTCCGGGCTCGGGTGCCAGTACCCAGCGGGCGGCCAGACGCGGAGGCGGAAGTCCCGGCCGGGGACCTGGCCATGCCGGACGGCGTTGGCGGTCAGCCCGGCGACGATCAGGACGAGGTCGTCGTGCGCGCCGGTGCTGTACGGGATGCCCCACCCCTCCAGCCGGAGGGCGGTGAGGCGCGGGCGAGGCGGGCGCCGTGGGGGGAGGTGAAGCACATCTCGAAGATCAAGTGTGGGGTGGGGTGGGGTGGGGTGGCGAGTTGGTTGCGGTGCCGGTACGAGGTACACGGAGCAGGGGCAGCGGATTCCGTCGGCTCGGACGATCGACCTGGCGGACGAAGTGCTGGACGCGGGTCGGTTGTTGAGAGTGCGGAAGGAGGAGGTGGAGCGGGCTCAATATCCGGGATCCGACGCCACTGCTGAGTTTCGTGCTGGACGAGTCGGTGTTGCGGCGCCCGTACGGTGGAAGGGCGTTCTGCAGGGACAGTTGGAGCAGCTCCTCCCGACCGAGCAGAACGTACGCCGAAGCACAGGGAACGAGTCCTCGACCACTGCATCGGGCCGTGAGTGTCTGGATGTCGCGGCCGCTACGACCGCCGTGCACGTCCGGGACTCCAACGACGTCACCGCGGCCGTTCTCACGGTGTCGCTTGACGCTTGGGCGGGGTTCGTCGAGTCGGTCTGACGCGATGTGATCGCCCCCTCCCGTGGCGTGCCGATCGGTAAGTAGGATTTACCGATCGCACAGTCGTTGCGCGAGTCCTCACCCGTACCGCGGTAACCACGGTCGACGACGACATCCGCAATGTCCTGGCCGAGGGCGACTTCCGCGCCTGGAAGGTCTACCTCCACCCCACCCAGCGCAAAACCGTCGAACGGAACTACAGCGGCCCTGCCCGGGTCAGCGGCGGCCCCGGTACCGGCAAGACCATCGTCGCCCTGCATCGTGTGGCCCGCCTCGCCGCGGCTCTGCCGCCCGGCCACGGCAAGCCGATCCTGCTGACCACGTACACCAAGAACCTCACCGCCGACCTGCGCTCCCGGCTCACATCGCTCATGGACCCGGTGCTGCTCAGCCGGGTCGACATCAAGCACATCGACCAGCTCGCCCAGAGCGTCCTCAACGAGAACACCGCGCCCGGCGCACAGCGCAGCCTGATCACCGACGACCGGGCTCTGGACGTGCTGCGCGAGGTCCTCTTCGAACACGACGAGCAGCGCTGGGACGCCGAGTTCCTCTTCGACGAATGGGAACAGATCGTCCTCGGCCAGTCCCTGGCCACCCGCCAGGACTACTTCAAGGCCCGCCGCGCCGGTATGGGCCGCGCCCTCAACCGTTCCGAACGCGCCGTCATCTGGAAACTGCTCGACCAGTTCACCCTCCGCCTCAACGGCATGGGCCGTGAGACCTGGGCCCAGGCCGCCGAACGCGCGGCCCGCTACGAGATGGAACGCGCCCGCAAGATCCAGAGCCGGGCCGAACGCAAGGCGGACATCGGCGGCGGCGACCTGACCCACCTCGACGACAACAGCTCCGCGATGCGCTACCTGCGTCATCGTTACCGCCACATCGTCGTCGACGAGGCCCAGGACCTCAGCCCCGCCCACTGGAAAATGCTGCGCGCCATGGTCGCGTCCGGCCCGGACGGCCTGTTCATCGCCAGCGACACCCACCAGCGGATTTACGACCGGCAGGTCACCCTCTCCACCGTCGGCGTCCACATCCGCGGCCGCGCCTCGAAGCTGACGCTCAGCTACCGCACCACCCAGGAGATCCTCGACCAGGCCGCCAAGGTCGTTCGCGGAGCCGCCTACGACGACCTCGACGACGGCACCGACACCCTTGACGGTTACCACTCCCTGCTTCACGGCCCGGCCCCCGAGTACGTCGCCTGCGCCGACTGGACCGACGAGATCACCCGGCTCGCCGAAGCCCTCAAGCAGTGGCGCGCGGACATCGCCCAGCCCGGCGAGGACGGCACCGTGCGCGACCCGAGCGGCACCATGGCCGTCTGCGTCGCCGACGGCGAGTTGGTCGGCCGCGTCGCCGCCGACCTGGAGATGAAGCACGGCATCACCACGGCGACCCTCACCAAGGACGGCCCGCAGGGCGGTGGCGAGGTCCACATCGGCACGATGCACCGGTTCAAGGGGCTTGAGTACCAGAAGCTCGCGGTCATCGGCGCGAGCGACGGCATCCTCCCGCGCGCCTCTCTCATCGAGAAGTACGAAACGGCCGACCCCAACCGCTACGAGCGCGAACTCAAGAAGAGCCGCAACCAGCTTTTCGTCGCCACCACCCGAGCCCGAGACGCGCTGCGCATCTCCTGGCACGGCAGGGCCAGCCCGTTCCTGCCCTTGTAGGCGGAAGGCCTTGCTGTCCTCCCCGCCCCATGATCCAAACGGCTCAGACCGGCACGCGGTGGTCAGACCGCTCAAGGTGTTCCATGACGAACTGGTGCGCGCGCCAGCCGTCCGGGAACTTGGGCGGGACGTCCAGGTAGACGGGCTGAGCCGAGGGATGACGGTCCAGAAGATCCGGGATCCCGGCGCGGGCGACGACGACGCAGGCATGACGGTGACGGGAGAGCAACACGCACAGGCGGCCGGTCTCCAGGTGGAAGGCGCTGGCGTCTACGCGGCCGGACAAGGGATGCCAGACGAGGGTGACATCGAATTCCCGGCCCTGGAGACGGTTGGCGGTGTCCACGGTGATGCCGTCGAGCTCCGGCGCCAGGGCGAGACGGCTACGGACGGCCTCCGCCTGGTCGTTGTGAGCGACGCCGATGGCGATGCGGCCGGGGGCGAGGCGCCGTCCCTCGGGTGGGGGCGCCTGGTCGCAGTAGGTGCGGAACCCCCGCGTGAGGAGGCGTCTGGCGGTGTCGGCGAGAGCGTCGGCCAGTTCACCGTCGGTGCGCAGGGTGTGCCGGGCGGGCAGTTGGAGATACCCCCAGCCGGTCTCGGCGGCACGGTCGAGGACGCGGTCGACGGGATCGGGGGCGAGGGTACTCAGCAGTGCCGCACGTCGGTCGTCAGGACCGGTGCCGGCGATGAACCGGGTGAACGGGTAGAAGGCACGCTCGACCAGCGGGGCAGCCGAGGCCGGCAAGCGCCAGGACACGGGGAGCTCATGGAGCGTCATGCCGGGGTTGTGCGCCAGAGTGACGTCCACGGCGTTGCGCAGAGGGTTCCAGGTCAGGCCCGTCCAGCGGTCGGTGTCGACACTGCTGAACGGGTCGAGCTGGCCGGGGTCACCGACGAACAGGGCGCTGTCGAAGAGGCCCGCGCAGGCGAGCAGGGCGTCGGAGCGCATCTGGTACGCCTCGTCGACGACGGCGATGGGCCAGTGACCGTCCTCCTCCTTCACCCGCGCCCACTTGGCGGCAGTCGCAATGACGATCGGAGGCAGAGGGCGCAGGCCGGTGACCCGTTCGGCACCGATGACGGCGTCGGAGTGCTCCGCGAGTCGCGGGGACAGTGAGCCTCCGGTACGCAGCAATCTGCCGACGGTGAGGCCGGATTGGTCTCGTACGAGCCGCTCGGCCAGGTCGTCGACCTGCTCGTTGGTCTGGGCGACGATCATGACCGGCTCGCCGCGTGCGGCGAGGTGACGGGCCGCCCGCACGACCAGGGTGGACTTCCCGGCGCCGGGTGGAGAATCCACCACGACGCCGCGAGAGGAATCGCCGTCGAGCCGGTCGAGGTCGGCGAGGACTCCGGCGACGGCGATGTCGGCACGTTCACCGGGTGTGCTCATTCCCATGCCTCGTTCGCGTCGTCGTCGGTGGGTGCGTGGGGCTGGGGCGGGCCGCCGTGCGTCCAGGGCGTCGACTCGTCGTCCGGAAGGGCGGCCGGCAGTGTGAAGACGGGCAGGCTCGTGTAGCAGATCTCCTCGCCGGACTCCGGTACGGTGCCCGGCGGTGCCGGGGGCCGCTGGGAGCGCCCCATGCCGCCGCTCAACTCGAAGTCGATCTCGTACGGTCCCTCCTCGGTTCGCCGTAGGGCCAGGACCTCTGCTTTCTGCCCGGTCCGGGCAGGACTTCGCACCTCGTCACCGACACGAAGGCGCCCGGAGCCCGGAACGGTGAGCGTGAGCGACGGGCGGAGCAGCTGCCTGCCGGAGGGGCTGACGACCGTACGGCTGGGGTCGACCGCTGTCACGACGCCGACCACGGCCTCCCCGGTCAGCTCGTACTCGGCCATCACCAGGGGGTCGTCGAAGGCCCGCTCGGACGCGTAACGGTCGGCAGCGTCCTCAAGTCGGGCAAGCCTCCGGGCCGCACCCGAGGCGTGCTCCCACCTGCCTTGCGGAAGTCCGCCGTCCGCCACGTACGCGGCGAAACCACTGAATCGATCCCTGTCCGTCTGCCACCGCGATGCCACGCTGCGTCCTGCGGGACGGTCCTCAAGAAGGTCCAAGCCGCGCCACATCAGCGTCCAGGTGGGCAGCAGTTGGGTCCGGAGTTGATCTTCCAGCTGGCGTATCGCCGCTGCTCTGTGGCGCTCGCCCGGAGCCTGTCCGATCGCCGTGTAGAGCTCGGTGAGGATGCCGTCGAAAACCGGGTCGGTGGCGGGGCCGGCGGGCGGGAAGCGGGAGGGGTCCTCGGCCTGTCGCGCCGCCGTCGGTCCATCGGTGCCGGGCGGCGGGTCGATCCAGGCCATGAGAGCGGGGAGATGCGCATCCTCGGTGGGGCTCTGCCCGGTGGCCCAGTGGGCGGTCAGCATCCGGGTGAGGCCGAGGCACAGGCTGGAAGTGGGGAACTCGTTCTGGTCGGTGAACCAACTCAGCCACTGACCGAGCCGGGGAACAGCTGGATCCACCGCGTACGGGCCCTCGGCGCGCCGGAACCGGGTGGAGCGGCCGAGCAACCGCAGGAACCCCACGCAGGCGGGATTGGGCACGATCAGCTGCGGGGCGTCGGTGGAGCGCTCCTGTAACTCCTTCGCCTTGCCGCGGCCGTGCTCATAGGGCTCGGTGTCCGTGGCGAACCCCTCGCAGTACGGCAGTACGTGTCCGGCGAGCCGGGCGGCGAAGCGGAAGCGGTCGGTACGGTCCTTCGGATTCGGCACAGTCAGCAGGACGGGGGCGTCGCGGTCCGTTCCCACCATCACGGCGAGCGGGGCACAAGCCTCACCGGCGAGGCTCAGCGGGATGAGGACCAGCGGCCGGTCGGCGATGTGGACATGGCGCACGGTCGTGACCGGCACCGCGCGGCCGGTGGCAGCCGCCTCCAACGCCGCTGCCACACGAAGGGTGCTCATGCCGCACCTCCGGTGAGGCGGAGGGTCCGGAGCCGGACCGCGTCGCCGAGCAACGCGGCCACCTCGTCCTGCGCGGCCGACGGGTTGAGCTCCCCACGGGCGAGTGCGTACGCGGCGGCCGTACTCGCCAAGCCGGGAAGGCTGTCCCGTACGACACTGCCGAGGTGCGCGGGGTCACCGTCGCGCAGGGCTGCGTTCCGGCAGTAGCGGGACAGCTCGCACATGTCGAGACAGCGCGGGCCGTAGAGGTGCGGAAGGGCCTCCACCGTGTGGACCAACTCGTCGGTGCCGACTGTCGGATGACCGGTGCGAGGGTCCGTGGAGAGATCGAGCGTAGCCTCGGGCGGCAGCATGGCAACCCGTTCCTCGACCCTGCCGAGGCGGGCCAACTGGTGGCGGACGGCGTCGAGTTGCTGGCGCAGGTCGACGAGGCGGCCGTAGGGGCGGTTCGCGAAGTCCTTGGGCAGCACCAGGAGGAACTCTTCAGCGACGAGAGCGGGATCCGCGCCGATCCCGCTCAGAACCGAGCGCAGGGCGAGGACGTACACGGCGGCCTGCTTGGCGGCCTCGGCCACCTTGCCCGCGTCGGCCTGCCCGTCCACGGCCGCAAAGGACTTGATGACGACCACGTAGAGACGGTCGCCGATACGGTGGCTGACCGCGTCTGGCACGAGGTAGGCGTTGGTGCCCGCGATATCCAGGGTGAGGACCGGGTGGTCGAGAATCACTCGGGCGTCGTGGTTCGCGGTGATGGCGCCGAGAAGTCTCCTGGTCTCCCCCGCACGCGGCCGCCAACCGGCGTTCTCCCCCACTGTGTTGAGGTCGGCGACGGCCGCCTCTGCGACCGGAACCTCAAGCTCGGCTCGCAGCAAGGTGATCAGTTCGGCGTAACCGTTCGCCTTGAGCTGTTCCTCGAACGCCCGCTGGCGGGTGATGGCGAAGGGGGACTGGCCGAACGGGGCGGTCGGCCCAAGTCTCACGGCCAGGCCGGCCTTGTCGATTCCGGCGGCATCAAGGACGGCTCGCCGGTCGCAGCCGGGGTTGACGGTCAGGGCGGTGATCTTCCGCGCGGAGTAGTCCTGCCGTTCCATACCGCCACGCAGCCGGTCGAGAGGACTGCTTCCGGGCGCCGGAGGAGAGGTTGGCGGCATGGACCTTCCATTGAGCGGGAGTACGGGCATGACGCCCTGCGGCGCCTGGCTGCACTCGTGCAGGCGCCATGGAGGTGGAGCACGGGGCAGGAGTGGCCATACAACCTTACCGGCAACTCCACGTCATCGGCGTGCTACCGGTGGCTACTGTTGCTCGACCGCTTCGACGGCACCCAGGCGGGTCGCACCGAACAACATGCGCACCGGCTCGGTGAGTCGTTCGCGCGCATGGGCGGCGGCGGCCCGCCTGGTGGCCCGATCGGCCTCCGCGTGCACGTCGGCCTCGGCCTCGGCCGCCTGGGACACCCGGGCGGGATCCGGCGAGCCGTAGCCCTCGTATGCGCCAGGGATGTTCAGTGCGAAGCGGCGCAGCAACGCCCAGGCGGGGAGCGTCGGTTCATGACCGGCCGCCCGCATTCGAGCGATCTGCCGGGAGATGCTCCGAGCGTGGACGAGAAAGTCGACACGAGGGCCCAGCGGTCCGACGATCCGCTGCTCAAGAGGCCACGTGGACACTGCCAACAGCCCCCGGACAGGGGTGAGCCGGTCATGGCTGAGGGCGGGGCAGATGTAGTAGGGGCGGGCGAACGGCTGGGCGGTGAAAGAGCGTTCCTCGTCCCGCCGCAGTGACCCCAACCGGGTGGTGACCACTTTCTCGAACAGGAACGCCTCATGGGTCGCGGCGATCAGCTTCGGACCCGCCGGGGCGTCGAGAATGGTCAACGCCTGGTGCGCCTGCTCCCGGATCGGAACAGAGCCGCCTGCGGGGCGGAGCGCGGGCGGCGGGGCTGCCGTCGGAGCGTCATTTTTCGACGCCGGGGTGGGCTCGGACGCGTCCGCCTCGGGTTCGGGCAGATCGTCCATCTCGTCGAGACGACGGCCGTACTCCTGCACGATCGCGCGCAGTTCGGTGCGCAGCTGTCCGGCGGTGACCTTGTCGCCGCGACGCTTGGCAACGCTGATGGCGGCACGGTACTCCGCCATGCGCGCTTCCAGCTCTTCCAGTGACTCAGTCATACGGGACAGGCTACCCACCTCCCACTCAACGCTTCAAGGTCCAAGCTCTCCCAATAATTTGCGTTATTAAGCCGGATGCGGTTACGGTGAAGCACCGGCCCTGCTCCACCGACGCCACAGGCGAGTGGGTGAGGCGGCCGGCACCTTGTCACCCCTGGTTTCAGCGTGTGCGGTCCCCGACGGGTTCCCGCCGCCCCGCGCCGTCGATCGACATCGGCGCACTCCGTCCCGAAGCACCTCGGACTCACCGCCTTCGGCACGACCAGACCTCGCAGGAGCAACACGCCCATGTCCCGGCTCTCTCCCGTCCCGACCTCCACTCGCACCCTCTACCGGCTCGTCGGCGTCGAGCCGACCCTGGAAGGCATGTTCGACAGCATCCAGGCCGACCGCCTCGACGAGATCGGCGCCGAGTTCCGGGCACTCGACCACTTCGACGTCCCGGCCATCGCCCTGCACGGCCGCTACAGCAAGGACGAGGCCGGCTGGTGCGCGGACTTCGCCCGGCTCACCGACTGGCCGGTGGTCCACCCGTCCCTGCGGGGCGCGGGCCTGGTGCTGCTGGCGGTCGACGGCCAGGTGTACGCCCTCGCCTACGGCGACGGCTTCCGGCTCGTGCCGGGACCGCTCAAGGACCGGCGGTTCGGGCTGCGTTTCACGGTCCGCAGCATCGACCCCGACGACATCCGTGCCGCCGTGGCCCGCACTCCGGGCCAGGGCCGGACCGATATCGCCGTGATGCCCGGGGGCGCGCCCATTGGGACGCTGGGCCTGGACACGTACACCAAGCTGGTCCAGCGCATGGGCGGCCGTCTCGCCCGGCCCGAGCTGACGGTTGAGCGCGCCGGCGGTGGCCGGGTGCGCAGCATCGAGGGCGGCTGCGGCCTGCGGCTGCCATACGGCGCGAACGCGGCGTCGCTGATCAGCGACATCCGTACGATCGCCAGGGTGTCGCAGGAAGAACTGCCGCATCCTCAGCTGGAGTTCGTCGAGTCGGTGGTGCAGCTGCAGGACGCGGAGACCGTCGCGCTGCTCGACGCCGCGCTCGACCACGCCCTCGGCACTGTCGACGGAGCCCGCATCGCGGCGACCGTCCCCGCCGACTGCCTGGCGGACTTCGGGCGGGCTCGTGCCGTCGGGGTCCGTTTCGGCTCCGGCGAGGAATGGACGAGTGACACGTTCGAGCTCGACTACGTGCGGGGAAGACTGCGGTTTCACCGGCCCGGACGCCGGGTCGCCGCGCTCCGCGAGGCCCGGGTGACCCTCTACAGGGACCGCCGTACGAAGCCGGGCGACGTCATGCGCACCGAACCGCTGCAGCGCTGGGTCGAGGCGGACCTGCTCCGGGCGGACGGGCGCCGGTTCGTCCTCACGGAGGGCGAGTGGCACGAGTTCGACCAGGCGTACCTCGCGGGCCTCGCCACCCAAGTCGAGCGGCTGATCACCCCCACCCCGTCGGTGGACCTGCCGGCCTGGCGCGCCGGTGACGACGAAGAGGCGTACAACAAGAGCGTTCAGCGCACCCGGGACGGCTTCGTCTGCCTGGACCGGAAGCTGGTGCGGACCCCGCTCCACCGGCAGCGTGGCGTCGAGATCTGCGACCTCCTCGCGCCCGACAACACGCTGGTGATGGTCAAGCAGGCCAGCGGCTCGGGTGCGCTCAGCCATCTGTTCAGCCAGGGTGTCGTGGCCGTGGACGCCCTGCTGAACCAGCCGGAGGCGCGAGCCGGGTTCGCCGACCGGGTGGCGGTCCTGGGCGGACGTCGGCTGCCGGAAGGTTTCCTCCCGGAGCGGGTCGTCTACGCGATCCTGCTCAAGGGTCACGCCGAGCTCACCATCGACACGCTCTACCCGTTCGCGCAGGTCGCCCTCGCTCACGCGGCCCGCGCACTCCAGTCGTACGGAGTGCAGGTGGAGGTCGTCGGAATCCCGCTGGAGGACGCGCCGGAAGACGACTGCCAGGCCGCCTGAGCAGGGAAACCACGCTGCCGAAACTGCCGCGTTCACCGGCTCCGCGGAGGTGACAGATCTTCGAGCAGGGTGGTGAGCAGGGCCTCCTCGTGGATCGGGATGCGGTGTTGCTCGTAGAGACCGCGGAGTGTGTCCACGCCCACCCTCTGATCTCCGGTGATCGTCATGCCGAGGTGGTCGAGGTACGTTCCCGCGTCGTACCGCCAGGGCGTCGCGACCGGTGCTGCGGACAGGAGTTGATCGACCACGACGAACCCGGCGTCGTCGATGTCGGCCCGGACGGCGATCTCGTCCGTGGCGGCCGCCAGTCCCGCCACCAGATCGAGGGCCGCGTTCGAGGGCATCCCGTCCGTGCAGATCAACGCGGGGCAGTCCGGGCCCAGTTCGTCGGCGGCGGCTTCCAGGACGGAGGGGTTCTCACAGACGAAGACCCTGGTCGCCGGGGGCACCGACCAGGTGCCGGTGAGGGAGCGCAGGGACAGCCACAGCGGCTCGCCGGGAGCCGCGGTGCTCCATCGGGCGGCGGGTGCGTCGCCGTACAGGGGCAGGTTCAGGACCAGGACGCGGGAGGAGATCTCATCGCACCACACTCCCACCGCGCCCCAGGCTCGCCTCCAGTCCCGTCCGGGACGCGACGGACGTGGCAGTTCGTGGGCGCAGGCAATCAGCCTGGACAGGGCTCTGCCCAGCGGCTCCCTGTGGTCCAAGGCGTGTGCGTCGTCCATGAGGGTGGCGGCCAGGTGTGCCAGCCGCACGCCTGGCCGGTCCGCACCGGGCAGCCGGCGCCAGACCCGGACCGCTTGTTCCGTCAGCGAGCGGAGTTCTCCATCGCCCGCGCGTGGCGTACCGGGATCGTCCAGCCACACTCGGGCCACCGGCGCGTCGATCCCGGCCTCGGCAAGGAGCGCTTCGGCGGCCGACCGCTCCGCATTGGCCGCCGCCTGCTTCTCAGCTCGAAGCCGCCGCAGACTGACGACCGGTCTGCCGTCGAGTGCCTCAATGAACTCCCGCACAGTCAGACCGTGTTCACCCAGCTCGGCGGCAAGGTCCTTCAGCCGTACCGGCCGCCCGGACACATCCCACGAGGTGCCCACCAGACGGGCCACTTCCCGGCGCTGGGACACCGTGAGGGCGATGCGCAGGGTGCCCTCCTCGGTGTTGAAGCCCCGTTCAGCTCGCTTCCGGACCGCGTCGAGCACAAGGCGAGGTCCGGCCAGCCGAGCCCAGGCGACCAGGCCGGCGGGCAGCTCAGTCATCGTCGTACGCTCCGAACAGTCCTTCGGCCATGACCGGCTCTGCCTCGACGGACAGCCCGAGGCGGTCGACGTCCACCTGGGTCAGCGTGCCCGAGCACCAGAGGTAGGGCATGGCGTCCACGCCTGGCAGGTGCCGTTCGCGGGCCAGGTCGTACACCGCCACCGCGGGCACCTCCGGATAGGTGCACCACTCGTCGTGGGCGGTGAGCATCACGTCGAGTTCGAAATCAACGGTCAGGCCCATGAAGGATGCCTTGACCGCGGTGTCCACACCCGTCATCGCCTCGTCCAGCCACACCCATCGTGGGGCGTGCGGCCCGGCCGCGTCGTACGCCACGACGGCGGCGGCGAAGAGGGGCTGGGACAACAGGACGACTTTCTCTCCGCCGGACTTCGCGGCATGCCGGGCGGAGTCGAACGCCGCCCAGGCGCCGCCCGCACCCAACCGGTATTTCAGTGACAGACGCAGCCATTCCCGGTAGTCGAGCGCCTGCGCGAGCTGTGCCTTCCAGTCGGCGACTCCCTCGGCGGACGCGTCTTTGCGGGCCTCGGCGATCTTGCGGGCGAGGAACGCCCTCACCAGTTCCTGGCGGCCGGAGGAAAGCTCGTCGTAGCCGCGTCCCAGAGCGGCTACCACGGGACCGGCGTCGGGATCGGCGGGATCGGCTGCCCAGTCGACCCGGACCACGTGCCCCTGCCGGGTCGGATGCCCGGCCAGTCGGTTGTTGATCTTGGCGAAGGTGTGCGCGGTGTAGTCCAGCCGCTCCTTCAGGTGCTCGATGAACGTCGATCCCAGGAGGGTGGTGAGGACCCGCTGCTGCTCGGTGTCGTAACCGGCCTGCTGCAGGCGCACTCGGGCGGCCAGGGCATCTGCGGCGTGGTGCGGCGCCTGCCAGCCCCTGTCCGGGTCACCGAGGATCACGACTTGTTGGATACCCCATGCCGCCGCTGCGCCTTCCCCCTCCGATCCGTCGGCCTCGTCGAGAACACGGGCGTCACGGTCCGGCAGCAGGTTCTGCCGGAGTTCCTCCAGTTGTCGGTAGCAACGGCGCCAGAGCCGTTCCTCGTCGGCGGCTTGTGCCGGGACGGCGAGCTCCCGCCGGGCGGTGGCGGCGAATTCGCGTGCGGACTGCACGGAGTGCCGCTCGGGCGGTGTCAGGCCCACCGGCTCCGCCAGACCGGCGTCCACCGTCGCCCACAGGGCGGCCATCGCGAAGTCCCGGCTCTGCTCGGCCACCGCTCGGCGCTCCTCGTGTTTGTCGAGGACTTCCTCGGCGCGGGCGACGGATGCCTTGGCCTCGGACAGGGATTCCGAGAGCTCTTCGATGCGCGTCTCCAAGTCCGTGCCTCGGGCGTCGAGTTCTTCTCGGCGCCGTAGCTGGGCCTGGTGGTCGGTGCCGAGTACCGATTCCGCCGTGGACAGTTGCACCGCTGCCCGGCGCAGTTTCCCGTCGAGGTCGGAGACCTCCGCCTCGACGGCCTGATGGTCACGTTCCCGCTGCTCGACGACTGCGGCCAGGCTCTCAAGGGTGTCCTGGCGCGCGGCCAGCACGTCCAGTTCACCGATCATCGACGCGAGACAGGAACGGAAGTCCTGCAGGGCCGTGGCCTGGCCATCGAGGTCGCGCAGGCCGAACCGGTGCATGCCCGCGTAGTCGGCGAAGCGCGCCCAGGCTTCGTCGCGCCGCACCAGGTCCGCATCGCGCTTCTCCCGCGCGCCCCGAAGCCCGGACTCGTCGGCCAGGCGCCGTCGGATGCGCTCGGCCAGCGTTGCCACGGCTGCGGCCAGCGTCCGCTCGGCCCGGACAGGGATGCGACCGCTGTGCTCGGCCAGTTGGGCCACCGCATGCTCGATGCCCGACAACACGCCGTCCATCTGGGCCAGTTCATCGTCCAGGGCCGACAGCTCAGTCTCCAGCCGCACGGTCTCCCGCTGTCGTGCGGCCTCTCTTGCCGCTGCTCCCAGATACACGGCCGGTCCCGTCGGCTCGGCCCGGCCGACCAGCCCACCCACCCGCCAGCCACCGTCGGCGGCCAGCCAGTAGCCGCGCGCACCGTCCGTGCGGCTCGTGCCGCGCCATCCGATGCCGGCGAGGAGACGTCGTACGACATCGGAGTCCACGCCTCCCGCCGAGTCCGCCTCCAACACGGCCAACAAGCTTGGCTCCGACGGCACTTCGCCGATCACCGGCTGCACATCGGCGACCGGTACACCATCGCGGGCGGCGAGGTGCCCGTCCGAGGTGACCCAGGCATCGAGCAGGCCGGACGCGGTCAGAGCGGCCTCCAGACGGGCGAGCAGATCCTGGTCGATGCCGTTCACGGGATTGACCAGGCGCCACAGCGGCGCACCGCGCAGATCATCGATCTCAGGCCTCTCACGGCGCTTCCAGCTCGTGGGTTCGGGCGGCGAACCTGTGACCTGTTCCCGTACGGCTGTCAGTTCGGCCGTCGCTTCGTCGTGGCGGCCCTGCAGGGGCGATCGGCGCAGCCGGAGCTGTTCGGCCCGTGCGGCGAGCCCGTCGCGCACCGCCGTGACATGTGTACGCATCGCCTCGGTGGGCGATGCCCCGGCATGGACCGTGCCGGTCTCGGTGTCGATGACGGTCAGTTCGGCGACCTGGTCGCACCATTCCTCGACGAGTTCCGCCGGACAGCGCGCGACCCCGCTCTGGGCAGCCCAGTCGCGGATCTGCTCGCGCAGCGCACCGACCTGCCTCTCGGCCTCGGCTCGGGCCTCACGCTCGTCACCCGAGGCCGTGGCCAGCGCTCGTTCTGCGCTTTCGACCTCGTGGCCTGAGCGTTCTGCCCGGCGCTCGATCTCGCCGTACTCGGTGTGGAGCTCGCGCAGAGTCCTGAAGCGATCCGCGCGGGTGCCGAAGTCGGCGGAGAGAGCTTCGACATCCCGCGTCGGCAGATGCCGGTCGGCGGATGCCTCCAGGCCGCAACTGTCGGCAGCCGAGCGGAGTGCGCTTTCGAGACCTCGTACTTTCTCCTCCGCCTTGCCGACCTCTCGTTGTGCCTCACCAGCCTGTCGTCGTGCCTCGTTCAGAGCGACCTGCTCGCGCCCCTGCCGGGCGCGTGCCGCCGCTGTCTGTTCCGTCAGTCCGGCTACGACGCGGCGCAGGCCCTCCACTCGCTCGGCTGCCGCCACCGCATCCTGATACGGCTGGGAGTCCAGCAGTTCACGCAGCTCGGTGGTCTGATCCTGCTTGGCCTGCCGCGACTCCGCCAACCGGCCTGTGGCGGTTCGTACATCCGACTGGGCTTTCTCAAGGACGTCCTGCGCCCGGTTCTTGTCCCGCGTGGTGTTGTCCAGGGTTGTCGTGGCCGCAGCGAACTCGTCGGCCCGGCGGCGAACCACGACACGGCCCCAGGGTCTCCATCCGCCGCTGACGAACCTGGCCACGGCGGTCGCTGCCGACTCCGTCTGCTCCACTGCCCGGCGCAACTGCTCAAGGTGGTCCCAGCCGTCGGCGAGTTGCGTGATCTCGTGGCCGGACAGGGGCGGTAGGGCCGCACGCAGTGTCTCGGCCAGGCTGGCCGGGTTGAGGCGTTCGCCGAGCTTGGGCTTACGGAGCTGCTTGAGGAGTTCGGTCAGGTTGTCGTACGACTCACCGGACAGCCCGAACAATTCCTCGGCGAGACGCGCGCGGTATGCCGCCGCCGTACCCGGCACCGTCACCCCGTCGATCTTCTTGAGGTCCTTCTCCTCGATCGCCCGGCCGCCAGTCAGCAGCGCGAAGTCCTTGCCGGGGCGTCTCACTGTGACGAAGTGCCAGGTCGTGACGGGCTGGCTGCCCGTGCCCCGGCGAGCGCTCGCGCCCATGCCGCACACGAAGTAGCGGGCGGCACCGGTTTCGTCCCGACGACCGAACTCGACCCAGGCGTAGCCGAGGCCTGAGTCAGCCGGGGCACGCGGGTCGTCGCCCTCGCCCGTGGGCAGCAGGTTGAACCGCATGGTGCGGTGCTGAGAGCCGAAGGGGTCGAGCACCGATGGCGTGATCTCCCCGCGAAGCAGCATGAGGGTCGTCAGCTCCAGCACCTTGGTCTTGCCCGCCCCGTTGCCCCCGCGTAGCACCAGGCGGCCGTCGGCGAACCAGAACTCGGCTTCGTCGTACTCCCACAGGCCCACGATCCCCACCCGCAGCGGCTGCCAGCGGATGCGGCCCGGCTCGGGCAGTCCGCCGGTGGTCGCGGCCGCCAGCCATGTCGTCCCGGGCTCGGTCCGTTCCGAGGTCATCGGTCCTCCACCTCGTCGAAGCCGACCGTCACCGACACCACTTTCGGGTCACGGAACCGGGCCGCCGCGGGCGTCAGCCGCCACCAGCCGGTCTCTCCGTCCGACCGCACCAGGTCCAGGGCTCGCAGCAGTTCCAGCGCGTGCTCACGGACCGCCTGATCGGTCTGGAGTTCCCTGGTCATGGCCTTGTGATAGCGGACGCGCACCTCGGCCGCGGCACGGTCAAGCCGGCCGTCGTCAAGCAGGCCGTCGGTGTCCTGGCGGGACAGGAGCTGGTCCAGCACCATCAGGGTGGCGAAGTCGACGGCCCGCAGTCGGGGGAACGGCACGTCCGTCTCGTTCTCGTCGGTGAGGACCAGAGCCAGCCCTTCGGCCCGCTGCTCCACCGTCCAACCGGTCATCTCCGCGCACCAGGCGAGGATCCGGTGCCGTTGCCCGGTGAGGTAGGCACGTTCGCCGGGTGTGAGGTCCGCCCAGAGGCAGACGGGCAGTTCGATCAGCTTCCTCATCACCCCGAACCGTGCGGTGGTCTCGGCCGCAATGGCTTCGTCGACTCCGTCGACGCCCTGGGCAAGGGCCGCGCGCAGGGCGGCCGGGTCCACCAGGCGTAGCAGCAAGTCCCGCCCGATCTCATAGGCACCGCCGATCACGTCCCTGCGGTGTGCCCAACCCTCCCCCCCGTTCTCCCGCGTCGCGAGAGAACGGGCGCAGAGCCCCGCTGTCCACCAGCAGGTGCACGGCCTTGACAAAGAGTTGTCGCTCGGCGAAGCGGTCCGGGTCGTACGGCGCGAAGTCGACATCGTCGTGTCGGGTCAGTATCCGGACCCGGTCCGACAGGTCCTGTGTGGTCGTGACGTCCTCGGCGTCCTCTGCCGCGGCGGCTGCAAGGATCGCGAGGACGAGGACACGTCGGGAAGGCGCACGGAATCGTCTGGGCGCTGTCACTTCCCTGCCCAGAGGCGGCCGGAAGAGACGGGCGGCGACATCGGTGACGACCAGCCGGTATCCCAGCCGTGATGCGAACCACTCGATCAGTACCGGCTGGTGCCGAGGATGCCTGACCAGCGCGAACAGTTCTGGATGGCGCCGCCGCTCAGCCACCGGGTGAACCAGCAACCCTGTGAAAGCTCGCCGCCGATCCTCCGTGTCCCGGCTCACCGCGTCGGCTCCAGCTCGAACAGCCAGTTCAGTGTGACGAGTTGGCCTCGGGGGCTGTACAGCGCGGCAGTGGCCGGGCCACTGCCCGGCGGCCTGAGTGTCACCCGCCATCTGCCGTCCGCGGTGACTGCGGTCCGGGCGGCCCCGCCACCCCGGCCGCGGGCGACGCCGAACAGTTCGAGGAGAAGGTCCAGTTCCGGTTCGGACACGTGGTCCCAGTCGGCAAGGGTGGTTCCAGAACGGGCCCGTAGTGTCGCCTCGGCATCCGCGCGTGCGGCGACGGCCGCGGCGCGGGCGCGCCTGGCTGCCGCCCTGCCCGCCGAGTAGTCCACCGATCGGGCTCTGCGTCCCACGGCGGCTCTGACCCCTTGCTCGCGAAAGCGCGCGGTGACCGGAGCCGCGGGAGCGTCCGCCCAGGAGCTCGTACGGTCGTCGGCGGCATCAGAGGGCAGCAACAGATGCCGTGCGGAGAACAACCCCGTGGCGGTGTCCCACATCCGCCAGGCAGTCTGCTCGTCCGGAGCCCGCTCGATGGCACGCGCCAGTCGCAGCAGCTCGGCGCGGCGCGTGACGGTGCCGCCGGTGTCCATCAGGATGCGAGTGTTCCGCGCCCAGGGCGCCACCAGGTCCCGCAACTGCCGACGCAGCCTCCGTGCCTGCCCGGTGGCACCGGAGAACCAACTGGACAACGCCGTCCACGTCCGGGCCCATCGCTGAGCCTGTACGTCGATCAGTTCCTCCGCCGCGTCCTCTGCCAGCGCGGCCCGCGCGCAGGCTCGCCACACCGACTCGCTGAGCAGAGGCGCGAGTTCGTCGACGAGAGTGGCGATCCGAGGCGTGTGCACGTCGACTTGCTCGCCCCACATGGCGATGTACGACTGCAGGGTGCGCCACAGAACCTCCTGCTTTCCCTGGTCGGGCCCGCCGGACAACGCGTGTGCCAGGCTGCGTTGCCATGCGCGGGCGGCCGCCGCCATGCCCTGGTGGAGAGCGATGATCTGCTGGTACTCGGCGGCCGCGTTGGGATAGCGCCGTTCCCGCACGGCCTGCCCGAACATCTCAAGACGGTCGTGGATCGCCCTCGGTGCCAGGGTCAGGTCGGCCGCCGCGTCTTCGTCGGCCATCGCCTCCTGCGTCCAGAAGACGTGCAGCCTGGCGGCCACGGGCGTGATCTGATAGCGGTCGCGGCGGCGCAGGAAGTCCTCGCCGGTGCGGGCCTGGTCCTGCCAGCGCGTGACCACGCCCCACTTGACGAGCTGGTCCAGCCGGGTGTCCAGATGGAATCCCTCGTCCGAGACCAGCTCGCCGACGACCGCCGGGTCCAGCCGAGCGGCAAGGTGACCGGGCACTCGCGCGACCACTTCGTCGTACGGCATTCCGACCAGGCTGGTGTCCTGCGCCTCCAGCAGGATCTCCACGATCACCCGGTACTGAGCCGCGAACTTCGAAACCAGATAGGCGGGCACCAACTCCTGTCCGGGGAGGTGTCCCGCCCATGAATCCGGTCGACTCGGCTCGGGCAGTTCCTCGTCATCCGACATGACCATCAGCGTACGATCAACTGCGTTGGGTGAGCGATCGGTTCGCGTACATCAGGCGGCTGATTCCGGGTTGGCGACGAACAGAGGTCGTGAATCGGCCAGTTGGAACAGCGCCGTGCCATCCTGCCGGGAGCCGGAGTTGTCGATCGGCACTTCTGCGAGCAGCTTTCGGACGAACGTCTCTGTCCGGTCCCGGGGCAGTCCGCCGGGCACCACCACGCGCACCCGACCGCCGGGGGTAACGTCCCTGAGGATGTAGCCGGGAGAGCCCGAGGTGAGACGAGAGTCCTCGACCACATGGGCACCCATGCGGCTGAGCAGTTCGTCGACTGGCAGGAGGTCCCGGGAGGCGCAGGTCTGCGCAGACGCGATCAACTCGCTGAGATGCTCCCGGAATTGCTCCGCCTCGGTGAGGCTAAGACGGAGCGCTGTCCCGTCCCGACCGGGAGCGGTCACCGTCAGGTCGACCTCCGGGAGCCGTTCGAACGGGCTGTGGTTCAGTGAGATCCACAACTCGTCGGATACACGACGCGCCAGGCCGGTATGTACGTGAGACGTCTTGCCTCGTGCTGTCAGGGAGTACGTACGTGCGTCGCACCAGAACGGACATCCGGAGCCGGTGCGGGCAGGGTGAGCGTCGGCTGGGTTCACCTCCTCCACCAGCACGGCGCCCTGAAGCATCGCCGCGTACCGGATCCGCAGGGCGCGCAACCGAAGCACATGGCTCTCCATGTCCCCGATATGGGCGTCGAACGTGTTCAGGTCCAACTCGGCGCTTCCGCCTTCGCAGTAGACCCAGACCTCCGGCCGCGGACCGCCCGGCTCCTCCTGGTCTTCGTGCAACCAGGCCACGTGCGCCGTGAGCATCGTCTGCGGGGGCCGCCCGTCCGGACCACCGGGCGTCCTCAGCTCCACCGCGGCACCCAGGTGCGCACCCCGACGGTCATCCCCGCAGTCCTCCACGCACCAGTCCGGGCATCGGCTGAGGTCTCGCGGATTCCGTGATCTCTCCTGCTCCGTGCCGTCCCTCATCATGGGTCCCTTTCAAGCAGCCCGAATGGGCGAAGCCGTCATGTCGTCCAAGCGTCTGTACACGCGGAAATCACACTCTCCGGGTCGTCTGCCGAGCCGCTGAAGGATCAGGGCCCCGGCAAGTCCCCATCCGGGGCGCGTGACAGCATGGCGTTCACGCCCGACCAGGAGCATTCCTTCTTCTCCGGGTTCGACAAGCCCATCGGCCATCGTGGCTGCCAGCCCTGTCGTGAAGCCCCAGAGATCGGCCCGCAGATCCGTCGGCAGATCGGCCCTGACGAAAACACAGGGTCTTGCTGCGCCGTTTCTGTACGGAGCTGTCGCTACCGCACCCAGAACATCCGGAACAGGACCGTCCTGGGGCAGGATGTCCACGGCATCACCCCCGAGGTGATCGGTGATGACCTCTCTGAGAGCGAGGATCACCTCACGATCCGAACGCCAGCCACTCCGAGGCTCCCACTGCGGCCCCCGGAACTGGTCCAGGAAGCTCATCGCCGGACTTCTCCGATCAGCAACCGGCAGGGGAATCCGCCCCGGCCGGTCGGCTCATCCATCCGGCTCCTGCCCACGTGCATCGCCTTGGCGGCCATGCGCAGATCCACCACGGTCGGCAGCGCAGGCAGTTCCCACACATTGATTTCCTGACGGGCCAGACGGTCTGGCGCATCGATGCCTCCGCGTAGCCATTGGTGTACCGAATTGTGCTCGCGTGCCATGTCAGGCCGCCGCTACCAGATCTGTGAGGGACGGGTGGGACGGAAGGTCCGGCCCGGATGAAGGACCCGAGACAAGGAGGTAGCGGGCGAGGCGTTCCTCGGCGGCCGCTCGACGAACGCGACAGGCGGTGTATCCGAGGCCGAGACGTCGTGCGGCTGCGGCCAGGCCTTCGCCCTCCATTCGGGTCCGGCCGATGAGCTCCGCCTCGTCGGCCGTGACCGCCCCGGCGTGAACTGCTCGATCCAGGACGAAGTCGGGGTGACCCTGGGTGGATTGTCGGGCGTGCAGCACCCAGCGGTCCATCAACGGAACGGCTCGCACCGCTCCCGTGTAGAGGGACCGGGCGCTCAGGCCCCGGCGATAGCCGGCCCACCAGAGCCGCGATGCCACTCCGCCTGCATCGACGTCGATGGTCGTGAGCTCCCTCAGGAAGCCCTCGATCACTTCGGCCTCGGCGTCCGGGAAGGGCACTCCACCTCCGCGGACCACTCGGGCCGCGGCTCCTCGCAGTCCGGGGGCCATCATCCACACGGCGGCGAGCGGCCAGTCGCCACCCTCGCTCTGGGTTCGAAATACCAGTTCCGCCCAGACTTCCTCCCTGACGGCATAGCTCGTGGTCCGGTCAAGGAGCCGGGCCCGTAGCGCTCTCAACGGGACCTGATGCCGCGGGAGTTCACTTTCTACGTCGATGTCGATATCGCTCATGTCCAGGGCGAAATCCTGCGACTCTGAATCCAAGTCCCGGAACGCCGCCTCGATCGAATCCAACGGTGCCCAATCACCGGCCCACGGCATGAGCGTTCTCCTTCCTCATGCCGCCATCGGTCCGGGGCTCAACTGGACGGACATGTCTTCCACTCCGGTCACCTGCCGCTGTTTCCTCCGGGTCCTGCGCATGAGGAGCGGACCGAGGTCGTCGCCGTGATCCAGCAGGGCAGAGCCCGTCGCCGTCCGGGCCAGGTGCTCCGCAACCCGACGCTCGGCTCTGCCCCGCCGTTTGCTGCATGCTTGGTAGCTGATGCCGAGACGCTGTGCCGCTACGGCGAGAGGTTCACCTTCGAGGCGAGTACGCCCGATGAGATCCCCTTCAGCCTCGCTGATGACGCCTTCCTCGCGCAGTCTGACCAGCGCCAGGTCAGGATGGCTGGGAGCTCGAAACTGGGCAGGAAGGCTTTCACCAAGGTCAGGCACGAGGTGACGCGTGGCGTCCTGATCTTGCCGGCGGGCACGAATCGCCCCTCGGAAGGCCGCCCACCACAGCCGCTGCGCCAGCCCGTCAGCCCTGGGGTCGGTCCTCTCCAACTCGGCCAGGAACGCGACGACGACTTCGGAGTCCAGGTCTTCCCAGTCCCTCCTGGTTCCCCATGCCTGCCGTCTGCTGATGCCACGCAACCCCGGCAGCATGACCCCGATCGCGGCCAGCAACCACCTGTCCCGGTCACCGGCCCCGTGAGCGCAGTTGGTGATGGCCCTCCATACGGCGTCCCGAACTTCCGGTTCAGAGCATTCCAACAATCTCGACCTCACCTCATCCAGAGGTAGCGGCCCGGACGAAACGCCTTGACCCAGTAGGGCACCATCGAGAGTGAGCGGATTCGGGTCGGCGGCGAGTTCATGGAAAGCGGATTCGACTGTTTCCAGCAGTGAGCGGTTCACGGCAGGCGACATCGCCTATCTCCCTACGGATTCCCTCACGGCATCGGGAGGCCCAAGCTCCCGATGATCACCCCTCACCACATGAGACCTGTCTTTCCCGCAATTTAGGACAGCACCGGAGGAAGATTCGCCCATCCGATTGAAATTCTTCAGAACGAGACTGAACTTAATTGAACATTAGGCCAGTTCGAGGTAAGGCGACCCGCCTAAACTGCTGCCAGGAGCAGACTGAGTTCCCGAACGACACCGCCATGGGCGAAGGAAAACCACAGAGTGTCCAGAAAGCGCCTCCCGCAACCAGAGGGCACAGATTCCTACTACCCTCACAGCGCCCTAGGTGGCGGGCATCAGCCAGAGAAACGGCGAGTCGACCGCGGCCAGGCCATCAGCCCCGTTCAGAGCCCAGCCGGCAGACGAGTCGGACTATACGCCGGGTTCTGTCGCCCGGTCGCCTCGCGGCGGCCGGGGAGACGGCCATCCATCTAGGGCCGACGTTGCCGCCGGCCTCGTGCGGTCTACCCGCGGACTCGGGCGGGCAGCCCTCGAACGTCCGCGCAGAGCACGTTTTACGGCGCTCCTTTTGACCTTGCTCCGGGTGGGGTTTACCTAGCTGCCCAGGTCGCCCTGGGCACTGGTGGTCTCTTACACCACCGTTTCACCCTTACCGGAGATCGAAATCCCCGGCGGTCTGTTTTCTGTGGCACTGTCCCGCGGGTCACCCCGGGTGGCCGTTAGCCATCACCCTGCCCTGTGGAGCCCGGACGTTCCTCGGGGAGCGCCCCCGAAGGGGAGTCCACGCGGCCGTCCGCCCGGCTCGTCTGCCGTGTCGACCATGCTACCGGGCGTCCGCCCCGACGCGGTCCAGTGGCCGTCGCCAGGACCGATCCCGCCAGGATCAGGGCGAAGGCGGCGAGGATGCCCGCCGTCAGCGGTTCGTCCAGGAACAGGGCGCCCGCCGCCACCGCGACCGCCGGGTTGACGTACGTGAACACCGTGGCCCTCGTCGGGCCGACCTCCTTGATCAGTTCCAGGAACGCCACGAAGGCGAGGGCCGTGCAGATCACGCCCAGGACCGCCAGGGCGGCCAGGACGTCGGGGGACGGAAGGGTCTCCGGGCGGGTCACCACCGCCGCCGGGGCGTACACCAGGGCCGCCAGCGCCAGGCACGGCGCCGTCAGGTGGAGGGACGGGACGTCCTTCAGGTGGCGGGCCGCTATCAGCGGGGCCGTGGCGTAGCCGATCACCGTCAGCAGTACCTCCGCCAGCGAGCGGGCGTCGCCGCCCGTCAGGTGCGGGACCGTCAGGACCGCCACGCCCGCCAGGCCCAGGGTCAGGCCCGTGAGCCGCCGGGTGCCCAGTCTCTCCGCACTGCCGAAGAAGCGGGCCAGGGCGACGCCCACTATCGGCACGCCCGCGATCAGCAGGCCCGCCGTCGAGCTGGACAGGTGGCGTTCCGCGTCCGTCAGGGTCCACCACGGGCCGATGATCTCGATGACCGCGAAGGCCAGCATCGGGCGCCAGTGCGCGCGGATCGTGCGCGGCAGGCCGCCCTGGCGGATCGCGAAGGGGAGGAGAAGCGCCGCGCCCAGCGTGCAGCGTACGAACACCACCGTGGACGGGGACAGGTCCGCCTCCACCGCCACCTTGATCAGCAGATACGGGATGCCCCAGACCACTCCCATCAGGGAGAACAACAACCAGCCGCGTGCAGTCATGCGGGCAGTGTCGGCCGGCTCAGCGTCCGCCGTCTTGAACGCTGTTGCGGTAGGCCGCCGGGGTCACGCCCATCACCCGCCGGAACCAGCGTGTCAGGTGCGCCTGATCGGCGAAGCCGACGAGTGATGCGACTTCGGCCGGCCGCAGTCCGGACTCCAGCAGGACTCTCGCCCGGGTCACGCGGTACTGCGCCAGCCAGGCGTACGGGGGTATCCCGACCGTCGTCCGGAAGGCTCGGAGGAGCTGGTAGCGGGAGAGGCCCAGGTCGGTGGCGAGGTCGGCGAGGGAGGGCGGGGCGATCAGCTCGTCGGCCAGGCGGGTCCGTACCGCGTGGGCTATCCGGTCCGCGCCGGGGATCCGGTCGTCCACCGGGCGGGCCGTGGAGTGGCGGCGGGCCAGTGCCGTGAGCAGCCAGGGGAGGCGGGACTCGGCCTCCAGGGGGTCCGGGCAGGCGCTCAGGTCGGTGTGCGCGGCGCGGAAGGCGGCGGCCAGTTCGGGGTCGTCGAGCAACGGCTCTCGGAAGTGCGGGAGGCCGCCGGTCGTGCCGTCCGTGAGGAGGGAGGGGGCGGCGTACAGGGCTTGGTAGGCGTAGCCGCCGGCGGTGTCCGGGCCGCCGGTGTGCATCTCTCCGGGGTCCAGTACGACGATGGAGCCCGGCGTGGGGCGCAGGCGCCCACCCCGGTAGTCGATGACCTCGACGCCGCTGGAGCTGACGCCGATCGTGAACTCGTCGTGGGCGTGCGGGGCGTAGACGTGGCGGTCGAAGCGGGCGGTGAGCAGGTCAAGGGCGGGGCCGCAGCGGCCCAGTCTCGCTCTGGTCCACAGTGCCTGTTCGCGTCTGTCCCCGGCTGCCTTCACGCGTCAACGGTACTTCGCGGACCGTGGCTCACGGAGTGCCGATGTTCCCGCTTGACCCTGCCGCAACGTCAACGTTTCTACTGGTCCCATGCGGATCGGAGAGCTTGCCACCGCCGTCGGCGTCACGACGCGGACCGTGCGGCACTATCACCACCTGGGGCTGTTGCCCGAGCCCGAGCGGCTTGCCAACGGGTACCGGGACTACACCTTGCGGCACGCCGTCGTGCTCGCCCGGATCAGACGGCTGACCGAGCTGGGCCTCGGGCTCGCCGAGGTGCGGGACGTGCTCGCGGACGAGGCCGGGCGGGATCTCGTCGAGGTGCTCGCCGAACTGGACGAGGATCTGGCCCGGCAGGAGGCCGCCATTCATGAGCGGCGGACGCGGTTGCGCGCGCTGCTGCGCAATGCGGAGGCGCTGCCCGCCGAAGGGCCCGTCTCGCCCGAACTCGCCGCCGTGTTCGCCGCGTTGGCACCCCTCTCCGACTCCCCCATGGCCTCCAAGGACCGCGAGATGTTCGCGTTCATCGAGACCACGGCGACCCCGGAGGACCGGGCACGGCTGATGTCCGCGCTGGGCGGTGCCTTCGCGACTCCGGAGGGTGCGGCGCGGGCGCACGAGGTGTACGTGCTGCTTGACGCCCTCGCCGACGCCCCGGCCGACGATCCGCGCGTGGCGGAGGCGGCTCGTGCCCTCGCCGACTGTCTCCCCCGCGAGCTGCTCCCGGAGGCCGACATCGACCACGACGACTGTTTCCTGCGCGCCCTCTACGCCGACCTCACACCCGCGCAGGCCGCCGCCGTCCGCGGTGCGCTGCGGATCGTCACCGGAGGACACTCATGACACGCCCGAGAGTTGTCAGGACCGCGGGCGCCCTGCTGCGGCACGAGGGGCGGCTCCTCGTCAGTCTGGCCCTGTGGCTTACGCGGCGCCGGCACGGGATCGGAGCCGGCGGGCAGGCCTTCGGGTACGCCCGTGGGCAGGGCGCGACGATGTTCGCGTTCGCCTTCGTCTGTGTCGTCGAGACGGTCGCGATGTTCGTACTGCTGCGCGACTGGCCGACCCTGCACTGGACCGTGTTCGTCCTGGACGTCTACACGATCGAGTTCGTCATCGGACTGCACGCGGCCTCCGTCGTCCGCCCGCACGTCCTCGACCTCAACTCGCGCTCCCTGCGCGTCCGTTACGCCGCCCACGTCGATCTGACCATCCCACTGGAGACCGTCTCGACCGTACGTCGTGAGCTGCGGGCCACGCACCAGCGGGCCGAGGGGGAACTCTCCCTCCCCATCGGCTCCCAGACCACCATCACCCTCGAACTCACCGAGCCGGTCGCCCACTTCACCTTCTTCGGCCGCCGACGGGACATCCGCCTCGTCCGCTTCCACGCCGACGACGCCGACACCCTCGTACGCTCGCTACGGGCCGTCATGCCGGAGCGAACCGCACCCCCGCCGCACCAAGGTCTGCCCTCGTGAGCCGTACCCGCAGCCGTTCGCCGAGGGGCAGCGGAATGCCGTCGCCGTCCTCGATGCGCGCGACCACCGCCGGAGACTCCAACTGCACTGTCCCTACCGTGGGTCTGCGTTCCTCCACATCCACCACGCACCCCTCGAAGACCTCCCCCACCCGGTCCTTGAGCAGCGCCGCCTCGACGATGTCCAGGCACCCGCGTTCCACCGCGCCCGCCCTTCTTCCGCCCTCGGCCATCTCCTTGGGGAGCGCGTCCAGGGCCGCCAACACCCAGTCGGGCGGCGGCTGTTCGGCGACGGCGGCGAGGCAGAGTTCCGAGGCGTAGCGGTCGGCGAGGCGGCGGAGTGGGGCCGTGCAGTGGGCGTAGGGGGCGGCCACCGCGGAGTGGGTGGTGATCGGCGGGAGGTCACCGTCCCGGAAGACCGTGTAGCCGGCGCCTCTCAGCAGCGTCGTGCACTCCTGGAGGAAGGCCGCGTGGTGGGGGCGGCGCGGGTCCAAGGAGCGGATCAAAGCCGCGTACGAGACATGGTGCGGCCAGTCGATGCGCAGGGCCCGCGCAGTGCGGCGCAGACGGCCCACGGCGCCGTCCGGGGCGGCGGGAAGGGTACGGAGCACTCCCGTGCCGTACGTCAGCATCAGTTCGGCCGCCGCCATCCCCGTCAGGAGGGAGATCTGGGCGTTCCAGCCTTCGGCGGGCAGGGGTGCGCGGTAGGCGAGGGAGTACGTGCCGTTCTCCTCGACCACGATCTCCTGCTCCGGCACGTTCAGGGAGATGCCGCCGCGTTCGACCTCCAGGCGTTCCCTTGCCTCGCCGATGTCCTTCAGCAGGGCCAGTGGCTCCTCCGCCGTTCCGGTGTCGAGTCGCCGTTGCACGCCGTCGTAGTCGAGTTTGGCGCGGCTGCGGACGAGAGCCCGGTGGACGTCCACGGCGACCGTACGGCCGTCCGCGTCCAGGTCGATCGTCCAGAGTGCCGCCGGGCGGGTCCGTCCGGGGAGGAGGCTCGCGGCGTCCTCGCTGAGCGTCGGTGGGTGCAGTGGGGTCTTCTCGTCCGGGAAGTAGAGGGTCGTGACCCGGCGGTGCGTCTCGGTGTCCAGGGGGCCGTTCGGTACGACGAAGGCGGCGACGTCGGCTATCGCGTACCGGACGCGGAAGCCGCCGCCGGGGCGACGGGCGAGGTGCATCGCCTGGTCGAGGTCGGTGGAGGTGGGCGGGTCGATGGTGAGGAACGGGATGTCCGTGGCGTCGTCGTCCGGCTTCGGGAGGGCGGGGGACTTCGCCGTCCGGTCGGCTTCGGCCAGGGCCGCCGGTGGGAAGCTCTCGGGGACACCCAGTTCTGTGCGCAGCGCTGTGAGGGCGGCCCGGAGAGGGGCTTCGGGTGCGCCGGTCACGCTTATGTGGCGGCGGGGCATGGAACGAGCGTAGGCACAATCCGGCCCACCCGCCTCGCCACGTAATCTGACGCGAGTCGAGCCCGCGTACCCGTTTGGAGAACTCACCGTGCTTGTCCTGCTGCCTCCCTCCGAAGGCAAGGCCTCTTCCGGGCGCGGCGCCCCGCTCAAGCCGGAGTCACTGTCCCTGCCCGGCCTCGCCGACGCCCGCGAGGCCGTCCTCGGGGAACTCGTCGAGCTGTGCCTCGGCGACGAGGACAAGGCGCGCGAGGTGCTCGGGCTCAGTGAGGGGCTTCGGGGCGAGGTCGCCAAGAACACGGAGCTGCGGACCGCGGGGGCGCGGCCCGCCGGGGAGATCTACACCGGGGTGCTGTACGACGCCCTCGACCTCGCCTCTCTCGACGCCGCCGCTAAGAAGCGGGCGGCGCGGTCGTTGCTGGTCTTCTCGGGGTTGTGGGGTGCTGTTCGGGTCACGGACCGTATCCCCTCGTACCGGTGCTCGATGGGGGTGAAGCTGCCCGGGCTCGGGGCATTGGCCTCGCACTGGCGGGCGCCGATGGCTGCCGCGCTGCCGGAGGTGGCTGGGGGTGGGCTGGTTCTTGATCTGCGGTCCTCCGCGTATGGCTCCGCCTGGAAGCCGAAGGGGGAGGTTGCTGGGCGGACGGCGACTGTGCGGGTGTTGCATGCGCCGACGCGGAAGGTGGTCAGCCATTTCAACAAGGCGACCAAGGGGCGGATTGTGCGGAGTCTGGTGAGTTCGGGGGTGGCGCCCTCCGGGCCGGGGGAGTTGGTGGAGGCGTTGCGGGATTTGGGGTATGTGGTGGAGGTTGAGGCGCCTTCGCGGGCGGGGGTTGCGTGGGCGCTGGATGTGTTGGTGGACGAGGTTCACTGAGCGGGTGGGTTGTGTGTTGTCTGCTGCGCCGTCGTGGCTTGTCGCGCAGTTCCCCGCGCCCCTAGGTGGGCGACCGTCCCGTATTGCAGCATGCGCAACGACCTTTGCGCGTGCCGCAAAGCGCGGGCAGGATGGTGCGCATGCCCGTCTCCTCCTCCCCCTCCGTTCTTGATCTTGCGCCCGTCATCCCCGTGGTTGTCGTCGAGGATCTGGTCGATGCCGTGCCGCTTGCTCGGGCGCTTGTCGCCGGGGGGCTGCCTGCCATTGAGGTGACTCTGCGTACGCCCGTCGCGCTCGATGCCATTCGGGCCATCGCCGACGAGGTGCCGGACGCGATGGTTGGTGCCGGCACTGTCATCTCGCCCGCCCAGGTGACCGACGTCCTGGCCGCCGGGGCGCGTTTCCTGGTCAGTCCGGGGTGGACCGACGTACTGCTGGAGTCGATGCGGGCGTCCGGGGTGCCGTTCCTGCCGGGGGTGTCGACCACCTCGGAGGTTGTGGCGCTGTTGGAGCGGGGGGTGCGGGAGATGAAGTTCTTCCCGGCGGAGGCGGCGGGCGGGGCCGCCTATCTGAAGGCGCTGGCCGGGCCGCTTCCCCAGGCCCGGTTCTGTCCGACCGGAGGGGTCGGTCCCGCGAACGCGCCCGAGTATCTCGCGCTGCCCAACGTCGCCTGTGTGGGCGGGAGTTGGATGCTTCCCGCGGATGCCATCGCCGCTCGCGACTGGGACCGGGTCGAGGCCCTGGCCCGTCAGGCCGCCGGGCTCAGCGCAGGTGCGACGTGTCGTTGAACAGCCGTACGCTCGCGTTGCCGTCCGCGTAGTACGCCACCGCCGACAGTGACGCCGCCGAGAGTTCCATACGGAACAGGGACTCCGGCGGGGCGCCCAGGGCGAGGCGGACGAGGGTCTTGATGGGGGTCACGTGGGTGACCAGCAGGACCGTACGGCCCGCGTGGGCCGCGATCAGCTTGTCGCGGGTGATCGCCATCCGGCGCGCTGTTGCCGCGAAGCTCTCGCCGCCGCCCGTCGGTTCGGCCTTCGGGGAGGCCAGCCAGGCGTTCATGTCGTCCGGGTAGCGCTCGCGCACCTCGCCGAAGGTCAGCCCCTCCCATGCGCCGAAGTCCGTCTCGCGCAGGCCGTCGTCGATCGTCACGTCGAGGCCCAGGCGGGCGGCGACCGCGGCGGCGGTCTCACGGGTGCGGGTCAGGGGGGACGCGATGATCGCCTCGATCGTGCCTCGCCCGGCCAGGGACTCCGCCACGCGTTCGGCCTGGTCCCGGCCCACGTCCGAGAGGGACGGGTCCGTGCCGCCGCTGCCCGAGAAGCGTTTCTGGGGGGTGAGGAGGGTTTCGCCGTGGCGGAGGAGGACGAAGGTGGCGGGGGCGCCCATGTCTGCGGGGGCCCAACCTGTGGTGGGGGTGGCTACCTTGCTTGCGGCGCGGGCGTCGGCTTCGGCTTTCGCGTCAGCGGTCGTCGTCACAGTTGCGGTCAGTGGGGGCTGGTCGCGCCCGCGCGGCGGAGCCGCATGTGTCACAGCCCCGCGCCCCTTAGGTGGGACGCCTGAGCCTGCGATCCACTGTTCGCCTCTTTTCCCCGCGTCCATCGCCTCGTTGGCGAGCCTGTCCGCGTGTTTGTTCTGCTCTCTCGGGATCCACTCGTACGTCACCTGCCCGGCCGTCGGGAACACCCGCGCCGCCTCCGCCGCCAGGGGCTTCATGTCCGGGTGCTTGATCTTCCAGCGGCCCGACATCTGCTCGACGACCAGCTTGGAGTCCATCCGGACACGGATCCTGGCGGTCGGGTCCAGCTCGCGGGCCGCGCGCAGGCCGGCCACCAGGCCCCGGTACTCGGCGACGTTGTTGGTGGCGATGCCGATGTACTCGGCCGCCTCCGCCAGCGTCTCGCCCGTGGCCGCGTCGATGACGACGGAACCGTAGCCCGCGGGCCCCGGGTTGCCCCGGGAACCGCCGTCCGCCTCGACGATGAACTCCCGCACGCCACAAGCTCCTTGCTGAACCGGCCGACCGGAAAAACTGCTTACAGACCCGACTCCGACGTACGCACCAGGATGCGACGGCAGTTCTCGCAGCGCAGTACCGCGTCCGGAGCCGCCGCCTTCACCTCGTTGACCTCGGTGATGTTCAGCTCCAGGCGGCAGCCCTCGCAGCGGCGCTGGTAGAGACGGGCGGCGCCGACCCCGCCCTGCTGCGCGCGCAGCTTGTCGTACAGCTTGAGGAGGTCGTCGGGCACCGAACCCGCGATGACCTCGCGCTCCTTCTTCGCCGTGCCCACCTCGCCGTCGAGGGTCTCGAACGAGGCCTCGCGCCGGGCGGTCGCGTCGTCGATCTTGCCCTGGACGGCGCCGACGCGCTCGGTCAGCTCGGCGACGCGCTCCTGCGCGGACTCACGGCGCTCCATGACCTCCAGGACGATGTCCTCCAGGTCGCCCTGCCGCTTGGCGAGGGAGGTGATCTCGCGCTGGAGGTTCTCCAGGTCCTTGGACGAGCTGACGGCGCCGGAGTCCAGGCGCTGCTGGTCGCGGGTGGCGCGCTGGCGCACCTGGTCCACGTCCTGCTCGGCCTTGGTCTGCTCGCGGGCGCAGTCGCTCTCCTCGGTCGTCGCGGCCACCAGCAGGTCGCGCAGCTGCGTGAGGTCCTTGGTCAGCGACTCGATCTCGGCGTGCTCGGGCAGCGACTTGCGCTTGTGCGTGAGCTGCTGGAGGCGTGCGTCGAGGGCCTGGACGTCGAGAAGTCGGATCTGGTCGGCGGGCGCGGCGTTCAGTTGGGGGCTCCCAGTGCTTCAGATGTGGTGGTGGACGCCGCGTGGGCGGTCCAGGGGTCGGTGACCGTCGCGGAGACATGGACGCGAAGGCCCCATCCGTTCCGGTCGGAGATCTCGTCGAGCTGGGCGGCGGCCAGCTCGCACCAGGGCCACTCGGTGGCCCAGTGCGCGGCGTCGAGCAGCGCGAGGGGGCTGTGGGCGCGTGCCTCCGAGACCGGGTGGTGGCGGAGGTCCGCGGTGAGGAAGGCGTCGACACCGGCCGCGCGTACGTCGTCGAAGAGGCTGTCGCCGGAGCCGCCGCTGACGGCGACCGTACGGACGAGCGCCTCGGGGTCGCCGGCGACCCGGATGCCCTGCGCGGTCGCGGGCAGCCGTTCGGCGGCGCGGGCCGCGAACTCGCGGACGGTCAGCGGGTGGTCCAGCTCGCAGACCCGGCCGAGACCGCGTCGGCCCGCCGGGTCTGAGGGGTCCGGTACGAGCGGACGTACGACCCGCAGGTCGAGGGCACCGGCGAGGGCGTCGCTGACTCCCGGGTCGGCGCGGTCGGCGTTGGTGTGGGCGACGTGCAGGGCGATGTCGTGCTTGATGAGGGTGTGCACGACGCGGCCCTTGAAGGTGTCCGCCGCGACCGTGGTCGTACCCCGGAGATAGAGCGGATGGTGGGTGACCAGCAGATCGGCGCCCAGCTTCACGGCCTCGTCGACGATGTCCTGGACGGGGTCCACCGCGAACAGGACCCGGGAGATCTCCAGGTCGGGGTCGCCCACGACGGTGCCGACCGCGTCCCAGCTCTCGGCCCGCTCGGGGGGCCAGAGGGCGTCGAGTGCGGCGATGACTTCAGACAGACGGGGCACGCAGGCAAGGCTACCTGGCTGGTCTGTACGGCTGAACCGGTGCGCCCCTCCCTTTGTCGCCCCGGTCCCGGCCAGCACACACGTCTCCGTCTCCTCAGGCGAATCGTTACTTTGCCACCCTTATGTGTGAAGTGGATGCCGCCCGATCCCACGCCCGTGCGTGCGAAAACTAGTTTTGTCGCCGGAGGTGACCGATCGATGACAGCCTGTGCGATCGAACCGAGCACGGAGGACGGGTTGTCCCCGGCGGCGGAGTGCGTGATCACCGCGGACGGCGCCTACGCGGCCCGGCTCGCGCGAAGCGGCGACTCCTGGTTCCCGGAGCGCTGGACACTCGACGGACCCGAGCCGTACGCCGTACCGCTGCCCGGCAACCAGCCTGAGGAACCCGGCACGCAGGTGCTTCCGATGGGCGACGGGCGGGTCCTCATCCACCGTCTCGTCGACGGCCGGCACACCTTCGCGCTGCTCTACCCGACCGGCCCCGGCACCGGCGAACTCCCCCTCGGCGCGGTCGAGTGCCCCGACGCCGGCACCCCGCTGCGGCTGCTGCCCCCGGCGCCGGGCGGCGACCGCGCGTACGCCCTCGCCCTGGGCCGGCGTTCGACGACGGTGTGGCTGGTGGCGGGCGGCGCCTTCGGGCCCGAGTACGTCACGGAGGTCCCCGGGCGCTGTTCGGGCGGGGTCTGGCTGGACCGTACGGGCCGACTGCTCGCCCTGGACCGGGAGGTCGGGGGGCGCACGAAGGCGGTCGTGGTCGACCTGGAGCGCGACGGCGAGGTGTCGCCGCTGCTCCAGATCTCGGCGGAGAGCAACGACCGGCTGCTCCTCGCGGACGCGGACAGCGGGCTGCTGCTGATCGGCTCGGACGCGCCCTCGCCCGGCGGGCCCGAACGGCTGGGCTGGGGGGTGCTCGGCAGCACCCTGCCGGTGCGGTTCCCGGAGTGCCTGCGCGTCGAGGGGTGCACGCTGACGCCGTTCGCGATCCAGCCGGGGCAGGTGCTGACGCCGGAGGGGTGCGGGGTGGCGCTGCGGGTCGACGGTCCGGCGGGGAGCTGGGTCGGGGTGTGGCGGCCCGTCGGGCGACAGGTGCGGCACTTTCCGGCGCCGGAGGGGTGGCTGCGGGGAGTCGGTCTGTGGAGCAGGGACGGGGAGCTTCAACTGCCGTACGCGACGGGGGAGGTGCCGTGCGGGGTGGCTCGGGTGCGGGCCGAGGAGCGGGATGAGGAGCCGGCGGAGGAGCCGGAGGAGAGTGCTCCGGCACCCGTCGTCGTGGCGCGGCCGGTGCCGTTGCAACAGGCGCCACTGGCACGGGTCGTGGCGAAGACCGGGAAGCCCGGTAACGAAGTGACGACGCTTGTAACGAAGTAGTCCCGGTCGGCGTGTGCGGCTCGTGTCACCCCGATGTGTGCCGGTTAAGATCGTCCGGCTGTTAGAAAGATCATGTTGACGGGGTGAACCATTCCGATGAACGACGCAAGCATCACGCAGCCTCTGTCCGCCGATGCCCAGGAGGGCACGGGTCACGGAGGTGGCCACGGCAAGCACCGGGGCCCGGTCTCGGTCCACAACGACGAGGCGACCCCGAACGGCCGTCACCGCAAGCCGTCCGAGCAGGCCGAGAACAGGGCCTGACCGGTACGCAGGCCTGGCACGGCTCCGCCCTTCTCGTACGGGCGGAGCCGTTGCCGTTTCCCGAGCCGTTCCCGACTCCCTTTTCGCTAACCGCGCTTGAGTCCGAGCACCTCCGCCGCCGCGAACGTCTCCCCCGCGGGCCGCTGCGCGTAGTGCGGGGTGAGGAGCGCGTCCAGTTCGTCGTAGGTGAAGGTGTCCTGCTTGCTGTCGAACTTGGCGGCCACCCGCGGGCGTTCGACGACGGCGACCATGCCGCCGTGGACGACGAGCAGCTGGCCGTTGACCTGCTCGGCGGCCGGCGAGGCCAAGTAGCCGACGAGCGGGGCGACATGCTCGGGAGCGAGAGGGTCGAGGCCGCTGTTGCCGTTCTCCGGCCGCTCGAAATCCTGGAAGACGTCCTCGGTCATACGGGTCCGGGCGCGGGGGCAGATCGCGTTCGCCGTGACGCCGTACTTGGCGAGGGCGAGGGCCGTGGAGGTGGTCAGCCCGACGATTCCGCCTTTCGCGGCCGCGTAGTTGGGCTGTCCCGCCGAACCGGCGAGGAACGCCTCCGAGGAGGTGTTCACGATCCGTCCGTACACCGGTGCGCCGCTCGCCTTGGACCGCTCGCGCCAATGCGCGGCGGCGAAGTGGGTCGTGTTGAAGTGGCCCTTGAGGTGGACGCGTATGACGGAGTCCCACTCCCCCTCCGTCATGGAGAAGACCATACGGTCGCGCAGGATGCCCGCGTTGTTGACGAGGACGTCCAGTTTCCCGAACTCGGCGATCGCCAACTCGACGAGTTCACGGGCCTGTTGGTGATCGGCGACGTCTCCGGTGTGCGCGACCGCCATGCCGCCCGCCGCTCGGATCTCGGCGGCGACCTCCTCGGCGGGGGTGGCGGACGCCTCGCCTGAGCCGTCCCGGCCGGGCTGCCCGTAGTCGTTGACGACGACGGCCGCGCCGAGCCGGGCCAGTTCCAGTGCCTCGGCCCGGCCGAGACCGCGCCCCGCGCCCGTGACGATCGCGGCGAGCCCCTCAAGTGGCAGTGACATCATCGGCCTTCCGTCCTCGGCTCTCAGATCTCGATGCACGTACGCAGCGCGGTTCCCGTACGCATCTGGTCGAGGGCCTCGTTGATGCCGGAGAGCGGTACGCGGTGGGTGATGAGGTTCTCCAGGTCGACGCGTCCGGCGCGCCAGAGGGCGATCGTGCGCTCGTAGGACCGCAGGACGTCGCCGCCGCCGTACATGGACGGCAGGATGCGCTTCTCGTCGAAGAACAGCTCGAACATGTTGAGTTGGAGGTTGTCGTCCATGGCGCCCGCGCCGACGACGACCATGGTGCCGCCGCGCCGGGTGGTGTCGTAGGCGGTGCGGGCGGTGGCGGAGCGGCCGACGACCTCGAAGACGTAGTCGAACCCCTCGCCGCCGGTGAGCTGTTGCTTGGCGTCGGCCAGTTCCTCCGGCGAAACCGCCTTCGTGGCACCGAACTTGAGCGCGGACTCGCGGCGCGAGACGACCGGGTCGACGGCGACGATCTCGGCGGCTCCCTGGAGCCGGGCGCCCTGTATCGCGGAGATGCCGACGCCTCCGCAGCCGATGACGGCGACCGACGAACCGGCCTGCACATTCGCGGTGTTGATGGCGGCGCCGAGTCCGGTGGTCACCCCGCAGCCGATGAGGGCGGCGATGTCGAAGGGCACGTCGTCGGGGATGGGCACGGCACAGCCCGCGTCGACGACGACCTCCTCGGTGAAGGTGCCGGTGCCCGCCATGCCGAAGACATCGCCGCCGGGGCGACGGAAGTTGGGAGTGCCCGCGTTCATGAACCCGGAGAGGCACAGTTCGCTCTGCCCGCGCTTGCACGCGGGACACGCCCCACAGGCGGGCAGCCAGCAGACGACGACCCGGTCACCGGCCTTCAAGTGCCCTACCCCGTCCCCGACTTCGAGGATCTCGCCGGCGCCCTCGTGGCCGGGGACGAAGGGCGCGGGCTGCGGCAGTACGCCGTTCATCGCGGAGAGGTCCGAATGGCACAGCCCGGTGGCCCGTACCCGGATCCTCACCTTGCCGGGGCCGAAGCCCACGGCCTCGACGTCGTCGAGGACGTCGAGCTTGTCCTGTCCGATCTCGTGCAGTACGGCTGCGCGCATGATGCGGCTCCCCTCAGGAATGTGCTCGGCTCACGGGTGTGCGGTTCATGCGGAGTGCTCGACGACGGTGTCGGCCAGTACCGGCGCGTCGTCCCGCTCGACGGCGGTGACCGACACCTGGACGCGGTCCGGTTCGGGCGTCCACATCCGGATGCGCAGGGTCTCCCCCGGGAACACGACCCCGGCGAAGCGGGTGCGGTACGCCCGGACCCGGCCGACGTCCCCGCCGAGCACGGTGTCGACGACCGCCTTGAGCGTCATGCCGTACGTGCACAGCCCGTGCAGGATGGGCCGTTCGAACCCGGCGCGGGCGGCGAACTCGGGGTCGGCGTGCAGCGGGTTCCAGTCGCCGGAGAGCCGGTAGAGCAGCGCCTGGTCCTCCCGGACGGTCCGCTCGACGACCTTCACGGGCTCACCGTCAGGCACCGGAAGCCGGGTCGAGGGGCCGCGGTCGCCGCCCCAGCCGCCCTCCCCCCGTACGAAGATCTGCGCGTCGCTGGTCCACAACGGCCCGTCGGCGTCGGCGACCTCGGTGCGCATGACGAGGATCGCGGCGCTGCCCTTGTCGTACACGGCGGCGATGCTGCCGGTGGCGCGCGCCCTGCCCTCGACCGGGATCGGGCGGTGGACCTCGATGCTCTGGCCGCCGTGCAGGACGTGGGCGAGGTCGACGTCGACGCCGGGCATGGACAGGCCGCTGATCACGTCCGGGGAGTCGTTGCCCGCGACGGTGGCGAAGCTGGGCAGGACGTGCAGCCGGGATTCGAGGGTGTAGCGGAGTTCGCCGGGATCGGTCGCGGGGACGCCGGCGCCGATGCCGAGGTGGTAGAGCTGGACGTCCTTGCGGCCCCAGGCGATCTCTGCGGACCGGGGTTCGGCGGCGACGGCCTTGGCGGCGTCAATGGGCATGGGACTCCTGATCGACTGGCAGAGAACTGACGGCGAGCTCGCGGAACTGAGGCGGAACTGAGACCTCGGTACGGTCGTCCGCACCGTCGGCCGCACCGAGGTCGATACGGGCCGTTCTAGAACGCGTTCCAGTCCGGCGCCCTCTGTTGTATAGCCGAGCGGTCCCGAGTTGTGAAGGCTCCTGACACTCCGTCAGCTGTATGCGTGATTCACGGGACCGGGACATTTGTCCTGCCGGAGTCCGTACATCGGCATCTGCCCGGGGCGACGATCGCTTCGTACGCTGATGTCCATGTTCTGGATGCGAGAGGTCGCCTGCCAGGTGAGCGAATGGCAGGCGGAGCGAGCGCGGTGGCGAGCGGACGCGCAGCGGTTCAGGGCCGCCCGGCGCGCCGCGCGGAAGTCGGGCGGCCGGCTGCCGGAGCCGGAGAACCCGGGCCCGCCGCCCACCGGTTTCACCCTGCTGCCCTGGCTGCTGATGGGCCTGGGCTCCTTCTCCAACCTCCTCCAGGGCCGCACCCCACAACCCTGGATCGGCGGCCTGGGCCTGCTCGCCTTCAACTCGCTCTACGTCTACGTCACGTTCCGCGCCTTCGTGAAGGAGAAGCGGGACGCGAGGTCGACGCGGGTCGCGCTCGCCCTGATGGGCGTGGTGACCTGCGCGCCGGCGATCGTGTACGGCGGCAGCTGGCTGTACTTCTTCCCGCTGCTCGGGCTGGCCACGGGCGCGGTGATGCGGGGCCCGCGGCTGGGCCGCGCCGGACTCGCGCTCACCGCACTCGCGGCGGCGGTCTCCGCGGTGCGGGACGGCTGGGACGCGCTGAACATCGCGTACGGGACGTTCCTGTCGACGATGGTGACGGCGGCGATCCTGTCTCTGGCCGAGGCGGTACGTGAACTGCGGTCGGCGCGTGAGGAGTTGGCGCGCCGCGCGGTCGAGGAGGAGCGGCTGCGGTTCTCCCGCGACCTGCACGATCTGCTGGGCCACACCCTGTCGGTGATCGTGGTGAAGTCGGAGGCGGCGCGTCGGCTGGCACCGTCGAACATGGACGCGGCCCTGCTCCAGATCACGGACATCGAGTCGGTGGGGCGCCAGGCCCTGACGGAGATCCGCGAGGCGGTGACGGGCTACCGGCAGGGCGGCCTGGCCACGGAACTGGACCGCGCGGACTCGGTCCTGACGGCGGCGGACATCACCCCGGCGATCCACCGCTCGGGCCCGCCCCTGCCCGCGTCGGCGGAGGCGCTCCTGGGCTGGGTGGTACGGGAGGCGGTCACGAACGTCGTACGGCACAGCGGCGCCGCCCGCTGCGAGATCACGGTGGAGAGCGCGGGCGAACGGGTGCGCCTGAGCGTCGCGGACGACGGCACCGGTGTACAGCCGCCCGCGGGGTCCACGCGTCCGGGTGTCGGCGGCACCGGACTGAAGGGCCTCAAGGAACGTCTGGCGGCGGCGGGCGGCTCGCTGGAGGCGGGCCCGACACCCAGGGGCGGCTTCCTGGTGACGGCCGAGCTACCCACGGAGGTAGCCGCGGAACCGGCTACGGAGATGCGGGAGTCGCCGCCTTCCTCCCAGCTCAGCCCCCACACCCGCCCTACCCTTACCCCGTGAACGAGATGCCCCGGGACCACCGTCCCGCGAAGTCCGTCAGAGTCCTGCTCGCCGAGGACCAGGGAATGATGCGGGGCGCTCTCGCCCTGCTGCTCGGGATGGAGCCGGACATCGAGGTCGTCGCCCAGGTCGGGTCCGGGGACGCGATCGTCGACGCGGCCCTCCTGCACCGCCCGGACGTGGCGCTCCTCGACATCGAACTGCCCGGCATCAGCGGCCTGGACGCCGCCGCCCAGCTCCGCGACGAGGCCCCGGACTGCCGCGTACTGATCCTGACCACCTTCGGCCGCCCCGGCTATCTGCGCCGGGCGATGGAGGCGGGCGCCGCCGGTTTCCTCGTCAAGGACGGCCCGGTGGAGGAGCTGGCGGCGTCGATCCGCCGCGTACTGACCGGCGAGACGGTCATCGACCCCGCCCTCGCGGCCGCCGCACTCAGCGCCGGCCCCAACCCGCTCACGGCCCGCGAGGGCGACGTACTCAAGGCCTCGGTGGACGGCGCGACGGTCGCGGACATCGCCGCCAGACTCCACCTCTCGGAGTCGACGGTCCGCAACTACCTCTCGGCGGCGATCGGCAAGACGGGCACCCGCAACCGGATGGAGGCGGTACGGGAGGCTCGTCGGCAGGGGTGGCTGTAGACGACCCGTATGTCTTGGCGATACCCATGAGTAGGTCAAGAACTAGTTAGTACGCCAAAACATCGGAATAGTTGCCCAGGCACACAGGTTCATCTCACACGTACCCCCGTCCCCCGGACTCCGCACCCCGTCCCCACGGCGAAACGCCACGATCACCGCCCTGCCTGGAGGCTCCACCCCATGACGCACACGACCACGACCGACCGGCCCACCGGGGATACCGGTGGCACCGGCAGAACGGGCGGGGCCATAGTCCCGGTGCTCGCCTTCGCGGGCATTGTTGTCGCGGTCATGCAGACCCTGCTCGTCCCCGTCATCAAGGACCTGCCCCAGCTGCTGAGCACCTCGCCCAGCAACGCCACCTGGGTGCTGACCTCGACGCTCCTCTCCGGAGCCGTGGCCACGCCGATCATGGGCCGGCTCGGTGACCTGTACGGCAAGCGGCGTCTGCTGATCGCCAGCCTCTCCGTGATGGTGGTCGGCGCCCTGGTCAGCGCGCTCACCAGCGACCTGCTGACCATGATCGTGGGCCGGACCCTCCAGGGCTTCGCCATGGGTGCCATCCCCCTCGGCATCGGTCTGATGCGCGACATGCTGCCCCGCGAGAAGCTCCCCTCGGCGATGGCCCTGATGAGTTCCTCCATCGGCGTCGGCGGCGGCCTCGCGCTCCCCCTCGCCGCGCTGATCGCCCAGCACTCCGACTGGCACGCCCTCTTCTACGGCGCCGCCGGTCTCGGTGCCTTCGCCATCGCCCTCACCCTGTTCTTCGTACCGGAGTCCCGGATGCGCGCGGAGGGCACCTTCGACGTGCTCGGCGCCATCGGACTCTCCGCCGGTCTCGTCCTCTTCCTCCTGCCCATCACCAAGGGCAGCGACTGGGGCTGGACCTCCGGCACCACGCTCGGTCTGTTCGGCGCGTCCGCGCTCGTACTGCTTCTGTGGGGCGTACTGGAGCTGCGGTTGAAGGCCCCTCTGGTGGACCTGCGGACCACCGCCCGGCCCGCTGTCCTCTTCACCAACCTCGCCTCGATCATGGTCGGTGTCTCCTTCTACGTCGTCTCGCTCGTCCTGCCCCAGCTCCTCCAGTTGCCCACCTCCACCGGCTACGGTCTCGGCCAGTCCATGGTCATGGCGGGCCTGATCGTGGCGCCGCTCGGCCTGACGATGATGTTCACGGCCCCTGTCTATGCGCGGCTGTCCGCCAAGTACGGGCCCAAGGTCACCCTGATCCTCGGCCTGCTGATCATCGGCATCGGCTACGGCGCCGGCCTCGGCCTGATGAGCGCGGCCTGGCAGTCACTCGTCATCGCGGTGGTTCTGGGTGCCGGTATCGGGCTCGCGTACTCCTCCCTTCCCGCCCTGATCGTCGGGGCGGTTCCGGCCTCGGAGACGGGCGCGGCGAACGGGCTCAACACCCTGATGCGGTCCATCGGTACGTCGGTGTCGAGCGCCGTCATCGGCATGGTGCTCGCGAACACGGCGAACCATGTGGGGGGCGTTGCGATCCCGACCATGCATGGCTTCCGTGTGTCCTTCCTGATCGCTACGGGTGCGGTGGCGGTGGGACTGCTGCTGGCGTTGTTCCTGCCGGGGCGGCGGGCGGACAGTGGGCTCCAGCTGCGGGCGAGCAGCGAGGAGGACGCCTCGGGCGGATCCGGGTTCCGTGGGCGGGTTCTGGGGGCTGACGGGGTTCCGGTCGCGCGG
Organism: Streptomyces sp. NPDC002680; assembly: GCF_042889145.1. Taxonomy (NCBI): domain Bacteria; kingdom Bacillati; phylum Actinomycetota; class Actinomycetes; order Kitasatosporales; family Streptomycetaceae; genus Streptomyces; species Streptomyces sp. NPDC002680. Next base: position 397,670 of record NZ_JBIAQP010000007.1, on the reverse strand, counting down.
GCCAAGGTCACGTTGATCGACCGGCGTGGGCGGCAGGCCGGCGCCACGCTCTCCGCGTCCGACGGGAGTTACGCACTCGCCGTTCCCGGCGAGGGGGCGTATGTGCTGGCCGCGCGGGCTTCTGGGTATGGGCCGCATGCGTCGTCCGCGACGCATGCGGGTGGGGAAGGGGCGGTTGACTTGGACCTGTCCTTGCCCGGGGAGACCGTCAGCGCGTAGGCGCTCCGCGCGCGAGCGGGGGGGCAGGGTTGTGTGTTGGCTGCGGGCCGGTGGGGGCCGGTCGCGCAGTTCCCCGCGCCCCTGAGGTGGGGATGCGGACCCCCTGTCTTCCCGCGCCCCTGAGGTGGGGATGCGGGCCCCCTGTCTTCCGGTGACCCTGGGGTGGGGATGATGCGGACCCTCTGTCTTCCGGTGACCCGGGGGTGGAGATGCGCACCCCCTGTCCTCCAGTGGCCCGGGGGTGCGGCAGCATGGGGCCGTCGGCATGTCCGTACGATCGAGAGGACCCCCAATGCCCCCCGCGCCCACGCCTGAGATCCTGGCCGCGTTCGAGGCCGCCAAGGGGTTCATGCCCCTGGATGAGGGGCTGGCGCTCTATGCGGCCGCCGTCGAGGCAGGGGCCCTCGGGCTGCCGTTGCTCGAAGTCGGGACGTACTGCGGGCGGTCCACCATCCTGCTCGCCGATGCCGCCCGTGCCGCCGGGGTCAGCGCGGTCACCGTCGATCACCATCGGGGCAGCGAGGAGCAGCAGCCGGGGTGGCAGTACCACGACCCTGACACCGTCGACCCGGAACTCAAGGTCATGGACACGCTTCCGCTCTTCCGGCGGGCCCTCTTCCAGGCCGGCCTGGAGGAGCACGTGATCGCGGTCGTCGGGCGTTCGCCCCAGGTCGCGCGGGTCTGGAACTCCCCGCTCGGGCTCGTCTTCATCGACGGCGGGCACACCGACGAGCACGCCACCGCCGACTACGAGGGCTGGGCCCCGCATGTCGTCGAGGGCGGGCTGCTCCTCATCCACGACGTCTTCCCCGACCCCGAGGACGAGTTCACCGGGCAGGCCCCCTACCGCGTCTACCTCCGCGCCCTCGCCTCCGGCGCCTTCACGGAGGTCTCCGCGACCCGCTCGCTGCGCGTGCTGCGACGGACGGGGGGCGGGGTCTGAGGGCAGGTTGGCGCCGACCGTCGGGCAGCCTTTACAGATCGAGCACTACAGGTCGAGTTCGGCGACGACGGCGGCGTGGTCGGAAGCCTGGTTCTCGGGTCCGGTCACTTCGGGGAACGGGCTGCTGAACTCGGAGATTCCACGCCGCTCCACCTCGACCTTGCTCACCTTGGTGAACAGCTTCGGCGAGAGCATCAGGTAGTCGATCTTGTCCCTGAGGCTCGTGCACGTCCCGTGGGTGCCGGGCAGTTCATCCTGGTAACTGTCGTGGGTCATCGCGTCCTTCAGGCTGGTGGCCTCCAGGACCGCGAGCGGCGGACTGCCCGGGAAGTCGTTGAGGTCCCCGGCGACCACGACATGGGCCGAGCGCTTGAGCGCGGCCTCGTAGAGCTCGGCGACGCGATCACCCTGGAGCTTGCGCTTTTCTTCGCCTCCGCCGAGCTTGCTCTTGAAGTGGTTCCCGAGGAGCCAGAGCGGTTTGCCCTTGATGTCGATCTCGAATTCCGGGCAGTCCCGGCTGAAAACCACCAGGTTGCCCTTCTTGTCGAAGATGTGCGAGCGCACGGAGGTGATCGGGTACCGGCTGAACAGCCCCACGTCGATGCCGCGAATGTCGTTGCCGTCGATCAGCATGTTGTACGGATACGGCTCCGCATCGAGCTGGCCCGCCAGTATCTGTTCGTTGAAGCGGTGCAGGGTGAGCCGGTCCTCGACCTCGACCGTCAGCAGTATGTCGGCGTTCACCTCGGCGATCACCCTGGCCGTGTTCGTGACGGCGTCCCAACCGAGGTCGCCCTTGGCCAGTTCGGCCCAGCCGACCCAGGAGGACCGTCCCGTGACCTCGGGCCTGACCTCGATGTCCTGGCCCACGCCCTTGAGGAGCTTGGCCTGTCCGCGCGGCTGGTTCAGTTGGATCGTCTGGGTGGAGATGTCCTTGGAGACATCGACGCTGTGCTTCTTGAGCAGCTCGATGATCTTTGTCTTGCCGTTGGCCGTGTAGGCGTCGCGTTCGAGGATGTCGACAAGCTTTCTGAAGTCCACGAGCACGGCGTCGCGTATCGGGTCGTTCCCGCTGCCGAAGACGACAGGCCTCCGGAAGAGGTTTTCGCAGTTGAAGGTGGCTATGCGGATACTCATGGGACCTCCTTCCACACTTCCAATTCTCCGGCGGCGTGCGACAACTGTCGAACCGAGCCCCTCGGACGGCATGGACGCCATGGACGGTCAGTAGGGTGGCTGACGTGTCCTACGTCGGCCCCGGCTTCGAGCCGCCCCAGCCCCCCGGTTCCTCACGTTCCTCCGTACGCCGTTCCCTGGCCGTCGCCCTCGCCGTGCTGGTGCTGGGCGGGGGTGGGTGGTTCGTCTGGGGGGCCGTCGCCGATGACGGTGGTGGCAGGGAGGGGGATGCCCTGTCCAGCGGCGACTACGAGCCCCTCTCGCCCATCGGGACGCCCGGTATCTCCGTCCCCAGCGAAAGCGAGAGCGAATCCGCCGCTCCCCTCGCGGGCAAGGTCGTCGTCGTCGACCCGGGACACAATCCCGGGAACTTCAAGCACACCGCCGAGATCAACCGCAAGGTGGACATCGGTACGAACTCCAAGGAGTGCGACACCACCGGTACCGCCACCAACAGCGGTTATACGGAAGCCGAGTTCACCCTCGATGTCGCGCGGCGGCTGCGGACGGTGCTCGAACAGCAGGGTGCCACGGTCAAGTTCACGCAGGACGGCGACCTGGCCTTCGGGCCCTGCATCGACGAGCGGGCGCGGATCGGGAACGCCGCGCACGCCGACGCCGTCGTCTCCATCCACGCGGATGGGAGTTCGGCCGGTAATCGGGGGTTCCATGTGATCCTGCCGGGGGCCGTGCACGAGGGTGGCGCCGACACCCGGCCGATCATCGCCTCCTCCAAGGTGCTCGGGGAGGACGTCAAAGACGGGTTCATCCGCGAGACCGGCTCCGCGCCCTCCAACTACATCGGTGACGGAACCGGTCTGGACACCCGTACGGACCTCGGCGGTCTCAATCTGTCAACGGTTCCGAAGGTGTTCATCGAGTGCGGCAACATGCGCGACAGCGCGGACGCGGCCCTGCTGACCAGCGGGACCTGGCGGGAAAAAGCCGCCCAAGGGATCTCTGAAGGAATCGTGAGTTTCCTGCGCGGTTCGTGATCAACGCGTGCATCCCGGCGGACAGCCCGCTCGGACGGACGATAATGTCGTGCCCCTACGAACGATCGATTGACGACGACACGACCTACGAAGGACCTGAGGACCTGAAGTGAATATCCGCTCCCTCACTCGAGGCGACGGCGTGGTGATCGGAGCAGCGGTGTTGCTGTTCATCGCGTCGTTCCTCGACATCTACTCCGTCGACGGTGCCACTGGCCTCGACATGCCGAGCGCCTGGGCCAGTGGACCGGTCCTGCTGGGCGTCGTCCTCGCGGGCCTCATCGGTGCCGCGCTCGTCGTGGTGTCGCACGGTCTGCCGCAGGTGCCCAAGGTCGCGGGCATCGACCTCGGCCAGTTCGGTGTCGCCTTCACCGTCTTCGCCGCCTGGAGCGCGCTCGGCAACGTCTTCGACCCGGCGGGCGGCGCCAACAACGTCGGTGAAAGCGCCAGTTCGGGGCCGGACGCCGGCACCGGCCTGATCCTCTCCCTCGTCGCCACGGTCGTCATGGCCGCCGCCGCTGTCGCCACCCCGCTGGTCCCGGCCCTCAAGGGCGCCCTGATCGGCGCCCCCAAGCCGCCCGCCCCGCAGCCCTACGGCGGTCAGCCCTACCCCGGTGGCCAGCCCCAGGGCGGCTACGGCTACCCGGGTGCCGGCGCGCCGCAGCAGCCGTACGGCGGCCAGCCGCAGGCCGGTCAGCCCTTCGGCGCCGGAGCCGGTGCGAGCGCGGGTCAGCAGCAGGCGCAGCCCCCGGCCGCCGACTTCTCCCCGTTCTGGTTCGCCGTACCGGTGCCGCGTCCGCTGTTCGCGGAGGACGGTTCGTCGGCGCCGATCGCCGAACTGGCCCCCGGTACCTGGTACCTGGCCGTCGAGCAGCGCGGCCAGGGCCTGATCGCCCAGACGCAGGACGGCCGCCGTGGCGTCCTCCAGGACACCTCCGGCATCCAGCGCGGTTAACCCGTCGCGAGCCGCCACGGCCCCTTGCCCTTCCGGGCGAGGGGCCGTTGTCGTACAGTCGCCGCCAGCTCTCTCACATCTGACGCACCGTCAGGAGGCAGGCATGCGGCTCGGTCTCGCGCTCGGCTACTGGGGGCGCGGTCCCTCCCCGGACCACGTTCCGCTCGCCCAGGAGGCCGAACGGCTCGGCTACGACTCCGTGTGGACGGCCGAGTCCTGGGGCTCGGACGCGTTCACCCCGCTGACCTGGATCGCGGCGCAGACGTCAAGGATCAAGCTGGGCACGGCGGTTGCGCAGATGGCCGCCCGGTCGCCAACGACCACCGCGATGCACGCCCTCACCCTCGACCATCTCTCCGGCGGACGCGTCCTCCTCGGGCTGGGGCTGTCCGGTCCGCAGGTCGTCGAGGGCTGGTACGGCCGCCCGTTCCCGAAGTCGCCGCTCACCGCGACCCGGGAGTACGTGGATGTCGTACGCCAAGTCCTCAGGCGCGAGGCACCCGTTGAGGTGGCGGGACGTTTCCATCCCCTGCCGTACGACGGGCCGGACGGGACCGGTATCGGCAAGGCGCTGAAATCCATCACCCACCCCTTGCGCGCCCAACTCCCCGTCCTGCTCGGCGCGGAGGGCCCCAAGAACATCGCGCAGACGGCCCGTATCGCCGACGGCTGGTTGCCCCTGTACTGGTCCCCGCTGCGGGCCGACACGTACGAGGAACCGCTCGGCGGCGCTCCGGACGGCTTCCTCGTCGCGCCGATGGCGCAGGCCCGCGTCTGCTCCGACGTCTCCGAAGGGCTGTTGCCCGTCAAGACCATGCTCGGGTTCTACATCGGCGGGATGGGGCACGCGGCCCGGAACTTCCACGCCGATCTGATGGCACGCATGGGGTACGAGGAGGAGGCCCGGCGGATCCAGGAGCTGTTCCTCGCCGGGCGGCGCGAGGAGGCCGTGCTCGCCGTGCCGGACGCCTTCGCCGACGAGATCTCGCTCGTCGGGCCTCGTGAACGCATCGCGGAGCGGCTGGAGTTGTGGCGCAAGGGGCCGGTTACCGACCTCCTCGTCCTCTCCCCCGACCCGCACACCCTCCGCGTCCTCGCCGAGCTGAACTCCTAGCGGCCTCAGGCGATTACCGGAAGATGGCGATCGGGTCCAGCGTCAGTTCCCCCGTCTCCCGGTCCCACGTGCGCACCTTGCCCAGGCAGCGCGCCTGGAACGCCCCCGTGTAGTAGTCCTCGTTGCGGAACTCGCCCCGGCCTTCGGACTCGTCGCAGGTGATCTTCACATGGGCGGCCGGCGAACCCTCGTACCGCGCCCGCAGGACGACGTCGCCGCTCTCCGTACGGCGGGCCGAGAACAGGCCGGTGACGGAGACGAACTCCGTCATGACCGCGCTCAGCGGTACCGTCCCGATGCCGCTGCCGGGGTCGGTCCGGTCGCGCAGTGCCTCCGTGAGGGTGCCGTTGGGGAGCAGGCGGCCGGTGGTGAGGTCGGCGTCGACGACGACGTCCTCCTTGCGCATCGTGTCCATGAGCACCCGGATCACCATGATGGGCGTGCTCTCCCGGATGAACCGGATGACGCGCTCCTTGGCGACGTCCCGGTGGGCGTTGATGCCGAGGAGGCCGAGAGTTCTGCCCCACAGTCCGAAGCCGCCGTTGACGTTGATCTTGTCGGCGACCTCCTGTTCCAGGGCCTCCGAGAAGCCGCCGGCCTGGTAGATGTCCATCACGCGCTGCTTGTGCAGGTAGAAGCACATGCCGAGGTCGGTACGGCCGACACCCCGGCGCCGTCTGCGCAGCCAGCCGCTGTCGACCAGCGCGTACCGGAGCAGCACGGCGCAACTGACCGCCGTCACCGCCCAGACGGCCAGCCACGGCCACCACTGGCTCCACCACTGACTCTCAGTGACACCCACGGATCTCCTTGAACGCGTCGGAGAGCGAGGAGAGTCCGGCGTCGACCATACGGCCGCCGGTCGCGTCGGCGGCCTTCTTCAGGGCGGCGGCGTCGGCCTCTCCGAATTGGACGGTGAAGGTGGGCACCTCACGTGCGTCGGGGCCCAGTTGACGGTGTCGGCGCAGGAACTCCTCGTACCCGATACCGGCGTTGCTCTCGCCGTCCGTCATCAGCACGATCGACACGGGCCGTCGGGGCTCCTCGCGCACCGCGTCGGCGGCGATGCGGTAACCCCGGTCGAGGGCCGACCAGACGGCGGTCGCGTCGGCGAAGTCCCCTTCGGCGACAACCTTGTTGAGGTTCCGGAGATCGCCGTCACCCCGGACGGTGACGGTGCGTTCCTCCAGTACGCGGCCCCCGAACCGTACGACGGTCAGGCGCTCGCCCCGGTAGAAGCGGGCGAACTTGCCGGTGGAGGTGGCGTCGGCGCCGCTCAGCCCGGCGAAGGCGGCGCGCAGCCCTGCCATCCGTTCGCCGCGCATCGAGCCGGAGAAGTCGAGCACGAACACGACCTGGTCGGCGGTCGCGCTCGCCGGATCACCGTAGTCGTCGACGAGTCGCTCCACGATGGACAGCTTGTCGGGGAAGGACAGGGCGTTGCCGACGTCGGCGCGCAGCGGTGCGGAGGGCTCGACGTCCTGGTTCACCGGGCGCCGGTACGTCCGTCGCATCAGCTTCTTCTGTACGTCGGCGCTCTTGAGCCAGTCGACGACCCTGACGTACGCGGAGTGCTGTTCCGGGTGGAGCAGGAGCAGCGGGAAGTCGGACAGCACCATGCCGTCCTCGGGGTAGACGATCTCCAGGGGCTGAGGGAGCTTGCCGCCGGCGTTCAGGGAGAGCAGTTCGGACTCGTGGGCGATCAGCGCGTTGGCGTCGCCCTGGTCGTCGGCGTAGGTGTCGAGCAGCTCGCGGGAGCTGGCGCCGGTGAGGGTCTGGCCCGAGCGGAAGCCGCGCAACCGGTCGCAGGACACGTCCTGTTGGCGCAGAGCGCCGCCTGTCCCGGCCGCCGCAGTGGCCACGCCGACGAGGGCCGCTCGACCGGTGTCGCTGCGCCGGGGGTCGGCCATCCCGAACCGTACGGTGCCGTCGGCCGCCGCGTCGGCGATGTCCGCCCAGGAGAGCCGCCCGCCGGGGACACCGGCCCGCACCTTCCTCGCGACCTCGGGGGTGAGGCCGACGACGACGGGTGAGCGCATGATGGCGGTCGACTCGGGCCGGGTCTCCTGGCCGCCCGACTCCTGGAGGCGCAGAAGGAAGGACCGGTCCGAGGCGGGCCAGGCCAGGTCGTAGGCGGAGCCCGAGGAGGCCGCGGTCAGGTCGGCCGTCGCCTTGTACCGCATGTCCAGCTCGACGCCCGTGTCCTCCTTCAGCTCCGCCAACAGCGGGGCCAGGTCGGCGAGTTCGGGACTGGCGAGAACGGTCAGGGTGATGTCGTCCTCGCCCTGGGTGCAGGCCGAGGTGAGGGTGCCGAGGAGGGCCAGTGCGAGGCAGACGGTCGCGGCCCGGGCAACGCGCCTCACGGGGCGGCCTGTTCGGCGGCCGAGCAGTTGCCCACGTAGTCGATGATCTGCTCCAGGACGTTCAGGTCGGGTATGTCGACCTTGGTCTGGTCTCTGTTGCGGGCCGGGACCTGTATCCCGTGCTCGCGCAGATACGCGTTGAGCTGGTCGCTACTTCCCTCCTCGCCGGAGAAGCGGACGCGGAAGCCCAACTCGGTTGCGCGCTGGCGAAGTTCGGCGTCGGTGCGGATGATCTCGACGAGCCGGTCGCCGTCGTCGGTGAGGCCGATGAGCTGGGGCTCGGTGAGGGCGTAGGGCGTGGGATAGAGCAGGACGCGCTGGGTGTCCTGCTTCTTGTGCCGCTCGTAGTAGGCGAGTTGGTGGGCGAGGTACTGGTGCTCGTAGATCACCGCGATGGGCGCGATGCTCTCGCCCTCGCCGGAGAAATAGCTGTCGGCCTGTTCGTCGGACCACATGCCCTGGAGGTTGATCAGGGGTTTGACCTGCTTGGCGAGGTCGAGCGCCTGATCCTCGGCCACCGGCACGCGCTGCCCGTTCTCCACGAACGAGAGGATGCTCAGATACGTGCCGGCGGAGTTGGACTCGCACACACTGGAGGTGCGGACGAGCACCCGGCCGCCGTTGCTCTCGCCCTTGTTGACGTCGTCGAAGCCGATGGCGTTCCAGGTGTCGGCGCTCGCACCGTCCAGCAGGTCGGCGAACTTGTCCATGTCGAGGTTGTAGTAGAGCGTGTCCCCGCCGGACTTCTGGGGCTCGGCGACGCCCTTGGCCTCCAGGGTCTCGGCGTAGTCCCGGAACGTGGCCAGCACCAGCGGGGTGACGAAGGGGCGTACCGAGTCCAGCGTCCGGTTCTCCTTGTCGAGGATGATCTTCGCGGCGGGCTGGCCGGACGGGAAGACGACGTCCATGCCCTTCAGGGACTGCTGGGCGATCCCGCGTGACCCGAGCCGCTGGATCTCGACGCGGATGCCGTGCCTGAGCAACAGCCGCTGTACTTCGGGGTCCTTGAAGTAGTCGGACTTCGAGGCCATCTTGGCCTGGATGGTCGTGATGCGTTCGAAGGGCCGCAGCGCGTTGCCGGAGACCAGCAGGGAGATCAGCCCAGCCAGGGCGAGGGGCATCGCGACGACGACATGGCGCGGGAGACGGCGTCTGGCTCTGCGGCGGCGGGTCGTGAGTCCCGGTTCCTCGATGACGGTCGGTCTGCTCTCGTCGGACACCGCTGTCCCTGCCTCTCCCCCGGGTGAAGGATCATCAGGTACGGCGTCGAACGCAGCCCGTTGAAATCCCCAACTCCAGCCGAACAGGGGGCAAACGGCGGCTGTCCCCACCGCGTTCTTCCCTTGCCGCCCTGGTTTCATCCTGGATTCGAGGGCACCCGAAGGACATGTCCCCTGAAACTCGCCGCAGTGCGAACCGGGCCGGCGCGATCTTCGCCGTCGCCGCTGACATCATGGCCCTCATCCTCGGGCTCTGGATCCTGATGTACCTGCTGGACGCCGACCGCGCGAACGACTTCGTGGAGTTCATCCACGACGCGGCCACGTGGCTGGCGGGCTGGTCCTACGACCTCTTCACCTTCGACGAGCAGTGGGCACGGGTCGTAGCCGGCTACGGACTGGCCGCAGTCGTCTACCTGTTCGTGGGCCACGCCCTAGCCCGCGTCGGCCGTCACTGAGCGATCAACCGCGCCCCAAAGGGGCGCGGGGAACTGCGCGACCAGCCACGACGCACCCGCACCCGCAAACTGAACTCCCCGCCGGGCGGTCACCCGCAACAGTCGGGGTCCAGCCCCATAGGCAACAACTCGCCACCGAACACCGCACAAGTCGCCTCATGACCCCCAAGCGCCGCGACAGCGAGCAGCAGTGAACCCGCCGTCCACGTGGTGAGTTCACGCGGCCAGATCTGCCGGGCGTCGAACACGTACCCCGTCCAGTACAGCCCGCTGTCCGCGTCCCGCAGATGCTGGATCGACTGGAGGATCTCCAGGGCTCGGTCGGACTCGCCCACCGCCCAGAGCGCCAGGGCGAGTTCGGCGGACTCGCCGCCGGTCACCCACGGGTTGGGCACGACGCACCGCACCCCGAGTCGGGGGACGACGAAGCGCGACCAGCCCTCCTCGATACGGGACTTGGCCTCCGAACCCGTCAACGCGCCGCCCAGGACCGGGTAGTACCAGTCCATCGAGTAGCGGTCCTTGTCGAGGAACCGCTCGGGGTGCCGGCGTATCGCGTGCCGCAGCGCGCCCACCGCCAACTCCCAGTCGGGCTGCGGCTCTTCACGTTCCTCGGCGATGGCGAGCGCACAGCGCAGCGCGTGGTGGATGGACGAACTCCCGGTCAGGAGCGCGTCCTTGAGGTCGCTGCCGTCGTCCTCCCGCTTCCACCCGATCTCGCCGCCGGGCTGCTGCAACTGAAGCACGAACTCGACGGCGGCGAAGACCGTGGGCCACATCCGGTCCAGGAAGGTGTCGTCGCCGGTGGCGAGGTAGTGGTGCCAGACGCCGACGGCTATGTAGGCGACGAAGTTGGTCTCCCGGCCCCGGTCGGTGACCGCGTCCGCGTCCCCGTCGGCGTACGCCGCGTACCAGGAGCCGTCCTCGGTCTGGTGGGCGGCCAGCCACAGGTACGCCCGCTCGGCGGCCTCGTGCTCGCCGGCCGCGTCCAGGGCCATCGCGGCCTCGGTGTGGTCCCACGGGTCGAGATGGTGCCCCCGGAACCACGGAACGGCCCCGTCCTCCCGCTGCTCCGCGAGGATCCCGCGGACGGTGACGGCGGCCTGCTCGGCGGTGAGGACCCCGGGCAGGACGAGGTGTTCTGTCCGGGGCGTCGTCACTTTGCTTCCACCAGGGGGAGGTGCGGCTTGGTCGCGTACGCCACGAAGCTCTTGCCGATCAGCGGGTTCAGCGCCTGCTCGGCGACCCGGGTCGCGAGGGGTTTCTTCATGATGTCCCAGACCAGCAGCTTGTGGTACGCGCGGACGGGCAGCGCCTTGTCGTTGTCGACGCCGAACGCGCACTTCAGCCACCAGTACGGCGAGTGCAGCGCGTGGGCGTGATGGGTGCCGTAGGGCTTCAGCCCGGCTCCCTTGATCTTCGCGAGCAGTTCGTCCGCCTTGTAGATGCGGATGTGGCCGCCCTCGACCTCGTGATAGGCGTCGGAGAGGGACCAGCAGACCTTCTCGGGCCCGTAGCGCGGCACGGTGATCGCGATCCGGCCCCCGGGCTTCAGCACCCGGACCATCTCCGCGAGTACGCCCTTGTCGTCCGGGATGTGCTCCATGACCTCGGAGATGATCACGACGTCGAAGGACTCGTCGGGGAACGGCAGCGCCAGGGCGTCGCCCTCCATGGCCGTCGCCGTGGCCCCGGCGGGTGCCTCGCCCGCCTCCCGCATCGCCGCGAACCACTTGGCGACCTCGCGGATTTCCTCCGCGTTCTGGTCGAGCGCCACGACCTGGGCGCCGCGCCGGTAGCACTCGAACGCGTGCCGGCCGGCTCCGCAGCCGAGGTCCAGGACGCGGTCGCCCGGGGCGAGCGGGAACCGGGTGAAGTCGACGGTCAGCACGAGCTCCTGCTTTCGCGGTCGGGGGTCACGGTGGGGGCGGGGGCGGCCGCGGAGCGGCGGGGTGGCTTGGGCGCGGAGCGGGCGGAAGGGGGGTGGTGGGCCGCGGAGCGGGCCATTGCCTCGCGGTAGTGGGCTGCCGTGCCCTGTGCCGCTCGGGCCCAGGTGAAGCGGGTCAGTACGCGCTCACGGCCCGCCCGGCCGAGGCGCGCGCGCAGTTCGGGGTCGGCGAGGAGCGTGGCCAGGGCGGTGGCGAGGGCTCCGGGGTCACCTGGGGGGACCGCCAAGCAGGTCTCGCCGTCGGGGCCCGCGACCTCCGGGATCGCTCCGCCCGTCGTGGCGACCAGGGGCGTACCGGTGGCCATCGCCTCCGCCGCCGGGAGCGAGAAACCCTCGTACAGGGACGGTACGCAGGCGATCTCCGCCGAGCGGACCAGGTCGACGAGTTCGGCGTCCGAGATGCCCTTGACGAACTCGACGGCGCCTTCGAGGCCGTACCGCTCGATGACCTGGGCGACGGGTCCGTCCTCGGCGCGCTTGCCGACGACCACGAGGTGGGCCGCGGGGTGTTCCGTACGTACCTTCGCGAGCGCCTCGACGAGGAACACCAGCCCCTTGAGGGGGACGTCCGCGCTGGACGTGGTCACGATGCGGCCCGGTACCTGGCGTACTGCCGGGTCGGGTGAGAAGAGGTCGGTGTCGGCGCCGATGTGCACGACGTGGATGCGCTCGTCCCGTACGCCGAGATGGTCGACGATCTCCTGCCTCGACGTACCCGAGACGGTGAGCACGGAGGGCAGGCGGCGCGCGACGCGCTTCTGCATGCGCGTGAAGCCGTACCAGCGGCGTACGGACATCCGGCGGCGTATGCCGTCGGCCGCGTCCAGCTCCAACTGGCGGTCCACGGTGATGGGGTGGTGGATCGTGGTGACGAGCGGGGCGCCGATGTCGCCCAACAGGCCGTACCCGAGCGTCTGGTTGTCGTGCACGACGTCGAACTCGCCACGCCGGGCGCGGAGTTGACGGCGGGCGCGGAGCGAGAAGGTGAGCGGCTCCGGGAAGCCGCCGGTCCACATCGTGGCGACTTCGAGGGCGTCGATCCAGTCGCGGTACTCGTCACGGCCCGGGGTGCGGAAGGGGTCCGGGTGGCGGTAAAGGTCGAGGCTGGGCAGCTCGGTGAGGACGGGGTCGGGGCCGGTACTGGCGTGACGGGACCCGTCGAGTACGTCCAGCACGGGGTACGGCTGGGAGCCGATGACCTCGACCCGGTGGCCGAGCCGGGCCAGTTCGCGCGACAGATGGCGTACGTAGACGCCCTGGCCGCCGCAGAACGGGTTCCCCTTATACGTCAGAAGCGCGATGTTGAGCGGTCGCTCGCCGTCCGCGGCGGGATCCCCCAGAGGGCCCGCCTCGCTGGCCTCAGCGGTCACTCCCGGCCCCCTTCTGCCCGCGTTTTCCCGCGAGACTACGTCGGGACGCTAATCTAGAACAAGTTTCAGACTTGATCGTTCAGGAGGCTCCGAATCTACCGGCAGGTACCTCCGCTGTGAGCGGTGGATCAGGTGATTCGCGCCACGGCGGACGCACGACGCGGACGTGCCATGCTGACTGACCGCTGACCGATCTCTGACTGACCGCTGACTGTTTGCTGCTACATGACTGCCCGATCGCCGCGCGATCACCGACTGTCACGGAACGGGACCCATGCCTGCCGACGCGAAGGTGGAAGCACGTACGGCGCGACCGAGTTCGCCGCCGCCCTCCGCTCCGCTCACCGAGCGGCAGGAGGCCCGCAGGCGCCGGATCCTGCACGCGAGCGCGCAGTTGGCCGCGCGGGGTGGGTTCGACGCGGTGCAGATGCGGGAGGTCGCGGAGTCGTCGCAGGTCGCGCTGGGCACGCTGTACCGGTACTTCCCGTCGAAGGTCCATCTGCTGGTCGCCACGATGCAGGACCAGTTGGAGCACATGCACGGCACGTTGCGGAAGAAGCCGCCGACGGGGGAGACGGCGGCGGAGCGGGTGGCGGAGACGTTGATGCGTGCGTTCCGGGCGTTGCAGCGGGAGCCGCATCTGGCGGACGCGATGGTGCGGGCGCTGACGTTCGCGGACCGCAGTGTCTCCCCGGAGGTCGACCAGGTCTCGCGTCAGACGACGGCGATCATCCTGGACTCGATGGGGCTGGGCGAACCGGGGGCCGGTCATCCGACCCCCGAGCAGCTCTCGGCGGTCCGGGTCATCGAGCACACCTGGCACTCGGCGCTGATCACGTGGCTGTCGGGGCGGGCGTCGATCGCCCAGGTGAAGATCGACATCGAAACGGTATGCAGACTGATCGACCTGACGGGCCCGTCGGGGAAGGGCCCCTGAGGCTTCTTTCGCCCCCGCCGCCCCTACCCATACCCATCCCTGGGGGCTGCGCCCCCAGACCCCCTTATCGGCCTGAACGGCCTCGTCCTCAAACGCCGGACGGGCTGGGGATGCCGGCCGGGGCTTGATCTTTTAGCCCGTCCGGCGTTTGAGGACAAAGGGGGGTCTGGGGGCGCAGCCCCCAGAAGGATGGGACGGGTAGGGGCGGCGGGGGCGAGACAAACCGCGCCGGCCGGCGCCCCCTCACTCCTCCGGTGGAAACACCGGCTCCCCACCCCCCAGCAGCGTGATCACGATCGCCTCCACCGGACAGTTCTCCGCCGCCGCCAAGACGCTCTCGTTCGCGTCCGTGTCCGGTTCCACCGGATGGGACTGCATCCCGGTGTCGAGGCGGAACCCGGCCGGGGCCCGGTGGACGCACTGGGCCGAGCCGATGCAGAGCGAGCGGTCGACCTCCACGTGCCAGCGGTCGCCCATGGCCGCTATCCCTCCCAGCCGACCGGAAGATGGATCATCTTGTGCTCCAGGTACTCGCCGAACCCTTCCGGGCCGAACTCCCGCCCCAGCCCCGAGTTCTTGTAGCCGCCGAACGGGCCGAGCATGTCCAGGCTGAAGGTGTTGACGGAGTACGTTCCCGTACGGACCTGCCGCGCCACCTCGATGCCGTGGGCGACATCGGCCGTCCACACACTGCCGCTCAGCCCGTAGTCGGAGTCGTTCGCGATCTTCACCGCCTCGGTCTCGTCCCCGTACGGGAGCAGGCAGATGACCGGCCCGAAGATCTCCTCGCGGGCGATGCGCATCGAGTTGTCGACGTCGCCGAAGAGGGTCGGTTCGACGTACCAGCCCCGGTCGAGCCCGGCGGGGCGGCCACCGCCGGTGAGGATCTTCGCGCCCTCCTCCTGGCCGATGCGGATGTAGTCGAGGTTGCGCTGCTGCTGGCGTCGCGCGACGAGCGGGCCGACCTGGGTCGCCGGGTCGAGCGGGTCGCCGACCACCAGCGCGCTCGCAGCCTGGGTGAAGGCGTCCGCGAACTCGTCGTAGCGGGAGCGCGGGAGGAGGATGCGGGTCTGGGCCACGCACGCCTGGCCGTTGTTCATCCAGGCGGCGGAGACGATGCCGGGGACGGTGGTGTCGAGGTCGGCATCGGGGAGCACGATCGCCGCCGATTTGCCGCCCAACTCAAGCGTGACGCGCGTGAGTTGACGTGCCGCCACCTCCATCACGCGCTTGCCCGCCGCGACCGAGCCGGTGAAGGCCACCTTGTCGATGCCGGGGTGTCCGACGAGGTACTCGCTCACCTCCCGGTCGGCCGGGAGGATGGACAGGACGCCCTCGGGGAGACCTGCCTCCTTCGTTATCTCCGCGAGGATGTACGCGTCCAGGGGCGACTCGGGCGACGGCTTCAGGACCACCGTGCAGCCGGTGAGCAGCGCGGGCGCGAGCTTGGCCGCCGCGACGAACTGCGGGACGTTCCAAGGGACTACGGCCGCGACGACCCCGACCGGCTCGCGGCGGACGAGGATCTTCCCCAGCACCCCGTCGCGCGACTCCTCGTACGTGAAGTCGCGGGCGACGGTGATCGCGGAGTCCCACACCATCATCGCGCCGAGGGCCTGGGCGAGGACGCTCCAGGAGTACGGGGAGCCGTTCTCGGAGGAGATGACGCGGGCGATCTCCTCGTGCCGTACCAGGATCGCGTCCTTGATGCGGGTGACGACGGCGAGCCGCTCGTCGAGGGTCATGCGCGGCCAGGGTCCCTCGTCGAAGGCGGTGCGCGCGGCGGCGACCGCCCGGTCGACGTCGGCCGTCGAGGCGTGCGGCACACGGCCGATGACCTCTTCGGTGTGCGGGGAGATGACCTCGATGACGTCCTTGCCGAGGGGATCGGTCAACTCCCCGCCGATGAACAGCTGTCCGTGTTCCACGAGTTCGGTCATGGCCGACTGCCTCCCCGGGGACCGTCTCTGACGGTTCGTCAGATAGATACGGAGACAGTTACCAGTTCCCTCCCGAGGAGTCCACAGCCCTCACACCACTACACACCACCACGAGGTAAGTGACTTGGGCTCCCATTGAAACTGGTTCTAGTTATAGTTGCCAGGCAGTCGACCGCAGCCGACCGCAATGCAGCCGGGGAAACCGGGGGAACCCATGACACAGGTGTCGACGCAGGTGACCGATCACGGCGGGGGCGTACGGTCCATCCGGGTCCCGATCCCGGACAATCCCCTCGGATACACGCTGGTGTACGTCGTGGACACCGACAGCGGTCCGGTGCTCGTCGACACGGGCTGGGACGACCCGCTGTCCTGGGACACCCTCGCCGAGGGCCTGTCGGCGTGCGGCACCTCGGCCGCCGAGATCCACGGCATGGTGATCACCCACCACCACCCGGACCACCACGGTCTGTCGGGCCGGGTCCGTGAGGTGTCCGGGGCGTGGATCGCGATGCACGAGGCCGACATCTCCCTGGTCCGGCGGACGCGGGAGAACCGGGCCGAGCGCTGGTACTCGTACATGACGGCGAAGCTGGCGGCGGCCGGAGCCCCCGCCGAGCACGTGGCGACCCTGACCAGGACCCCCGTCGGCATCCTGCCCGGCTTCTCCCCCGCCCTCCCCGACCGTGAGATCGTCCCCGGCGAACTCCTCGACCTCCCCGGCCGCCGACTGCGCGCGATCTGGACGCCCGGCCACACCCCGGGCCATGTCTGCCTCCACCTGGAGGAGACCCACCCGGCCCAACTCCCGGGCAACGGCCGCCTGTTCTCCGGCGACCACCTGCTCCCCGGCATCACCCCGCACATCGGCCTGTACGAGGACCCGGACGACACGACGGTCGCCGACCCCCTCGGCGACTACCTCGACTCCCTGGAACGCGTCGGCCGCCTCGCCCCGGCGGAGGTGCTCCCGGCCCACCGCCACGCCTTCCCCGACGCGACGACCCGCGTACGGGAACTCCTCGACCACCACGACGAACGCCTCGCCGGCCTCCGCGCCCTCCTCACCACTCCCCTCACCGCCTGGCAACTGGCGGAACGCATGGAGTGGAACCGCCCCTGGCCCGAAATCCCCCCGGGATCAAGGAACATCGCGGTCTCGGAGGCCGAGGCCCACGTCCGCCGCCTGGTCAAACTCGGCCAGGCGGAGGCGGTGACGGGGAGCGAGCCGGTCACGTACGTGGCGGTGTGACCTCGGTGCCGTTTTCACCGGCCGGTACAGTGGCCAGGTCGTCATCACACCCGTACGGGGGGAAGCCGGTGCAATTCCGGCGCTGACCCGCAACCGTGAGCGGCCCGGGCATCTGCCGGGGCCGTGAGCCGGATTGCCCCGTGGGGACCGTGACCGGCTCGCGTCACCGGCGGTCCGCCGGTGTACGGCACCGTCGAGGCATACGGAGCCGAGCCGCCCGGGGTGTCCCGTGCTGCCCGTCTCCCCGCAGGGAGAGGCATCCGCCGATCATGAATGTCCGCCGCAGCGCCGCGGCTCTGGCCGTCATAGCCGTCGTCGTCTCCGTCGTCTCCGTCGTCTCGGGGGGCGGGCCGGCGTCCGCCGCCTCTCCGTCGCCCTCCTCCGCCGCCCTTCCCGCCGGGCTGTACGGCACCTCCGATCCCACCTACGACGGCGTCTGGCGGCAGTCGCTCGCCCTGCTCGCCCAGGACACCGTGGGCGTGCGGCCCGCCGCCTCGGCCGTGGACTGGCTGGCCGGGCAGCAGTGTGCCGACGGCGGGTTCGCCGCCTTCCGGAGCGATGCCGGTTCGGCCTGCGGTGCCAAGACCCTCGTCGACACCAACAGCACCGGCGCCGCCGTCCAGGCGCTCGCCGCCCTCGGCGGGCAGGAGGCCGTGGTCGGCAAGGCTGTCACCTGGCTGAAGTCGGTGCAGAACGCCGACGGTGGTTGGGGGTACGCGGTCGGCGGGGCCAGCGACGCGAACTCCACCTCCGTGGTCGTCGGGGCCCTCGCCGCCGCCGGTGAGAAGCCTGGCGGGGTGACCAAGGGTGGCAAGTCTCCGTACGACCTGCTCGTGAAGTTCGCTCTGCCGTGCGGTGGGAGCGGCGGGGGTGCCTTCGCCTATCAGCCCGACAAGAAGGGCAAGCTCGTCGCCAACGCCGACGCGACCGCTGCGGCCGTGGTCGGCGTGCTGGGGAAGGGATTCGGTGGGGCGGCGGCCGGGAAATCGGCCGACACCTCTCTGACCTGTTCGCAGTCCGCCTCCGCCGAGCCCGCGCAGGTCGCTCGCAACGGTGCCGCCTACCTCGTACAGGCCCTCGCCAAGGACAAGCACCTCACCTCCGCCCTGGCCGGTGCCGAGGACCAGCCCGACTACGGGAACACCGCCGATGCCGTCGTCGCCCTGGCGACCGTCGGCCAGGGTCGGCAAGCCGCCGGCGCGCTGGACTGGCTGGAGGGCAACTCCGCGCAGTGGGCGAAGCAGGCGGGGCCTGCCGCGTACGCGCAGCTGATCCTCGCCGCCGACGCCGGGGCCGCCGATCCGCGTGACTTCGGCGGGCAGGATCTGGTGAGTCTCCTCAACTCGACCGGGCCGGCGCCCGTGTCCGTCCCGGCCTCCGCGTCCCCGGCTCCCTCCTCAGCGGCCTCCGCCAAGGACGGCGACAGCGGGTTCGGGGTGTGGTGGACCGTGGGTGTGTTCCTCGTCGCCGGTATCGGGATCGGGTTTCTGCTCAGTGGGCGCCGGAAGAGGCAGCAGCCGTGATGCGGCGCCGGGTGCTGCCCCTTCTTCTTGCCTCGCTGTTTCTCTGCCTCTGGGCCGGCGCCGGGCCCGCCCAGGCCGCCGGGTACCGCTACTGGTCCTTCTGGGAGCGCGGCGGCGATGCGTGGACGTACGCCACGGTCGGGCCGTCCACCGCCGTCCCCTCCGACGGTGACGTCCAGGGGTTCCGGTTCGCCGTCAGCCAGGACTCCAAGGACGCCGCCCAGCCTCGCGGCGGTGCCGTGTTCGGGGTCGTCTGCGCGCGGACGCCCGCTCAGGACGGGCGTAAGCGGGTCGCTCTCGTCATCGACTTCGGTACGTCCGCCGACGCGCCGGCCGGTGAGAGTCCGCCCGCGACGCGTTCGGTGTGCGCCCGCGTGGGCCTCGACGCGACCACTGCGGACGCCCTTGCGTCCGTGGCCAAGCCGCTGCGTTACAACTCCGGTGCGTTGCTGTGTGCGGTCGGCGGGTATCCGCGCACCGGTTGCGGCGAGGCGGTGGGCACGGACAAGTCCGCCGGGGACACGGATTCGGGCAGTGGCCCGTCCGTGGGGCTGCTCGCGGGGATCGCGGTCGTGGTGGTGCTCGGGGCGGCGGCCGTCTGGCAGGCTCGCCGGCGTCGGCATGCCTGAACGCTCCGTGGGAAGGGCTGTTTTGAACCTGCGGGCCGGTGGGGGCTGGTCGCGCAGTTCCCCGCGCCCCTATCGGGGCGCGACCCAGCGAGCGTCGGTGTCCATGCACCCTGGCGCGTGGTGGGTCTGGTCGCTCGGCCTGGGTACCGCCGCCACCCGTACCACCAACCCGCTTCTCCTCGGTCTGCTCATCGTCGTGGCCGGGTATGTCGTCGCCACGCACCGTACCGACGCTCCCTGGGCCCGTTCCTACAGTGCCTTCGTCAAGCTCGGGCTGGCCGTGCTTGTCATCCGGCTCGTCTTCGCCGTCGTTCTCGGCTCTCCGATCCCGGGCTCGCACGTCCTCGTCGCACTCCCCGAACTCCCGCTCCCCGACTGGGCGCAGGGGGTGCGCGTCGGGGGGCGGGTGACCGCCGAGGGGCTGGTCTTCGCGCTGTACGACGGTCTGCGGCTGGCCGCGCTCCTCATCTGCGTCGGCGCCGCGAACGCCCTCGCGAACCCGGCCCGGCTCCTCAAGTCCCTGCCCGGAGCGCTGTACGAGATCGGGGTCGCGGTCGTCGTCGCGCTCACCTTCGCGCCGAACCTCATCGCGGACGTCCAGCGGCTGCGCGCCGCCCGTCGGCTGCGTGGCCGTCCGGACCGTGGTGTACGGGGGCTGCTGCAGGTCGGACTCCCGGTCCTGGAGGGCGCGTTGGAACGGTCGGTCGCGCTGGCGGCGGCGATGGAGGCGCGCGGATACGGCCGTACTGCCGAGGTGCCGGTCGGCGTCCGCCGTACGACCGCCGCGCTCACCCTGGGCGGTCTGCTCGGCGTCTGCGCTGGCACGTACGGGCTGTTGACGGCGGCTGGCGGTACGTACGGGCTGCCGGTGCTGCTGGGTGGGCTGGCGGCGGCGCTGGGCGGGCTGTGGCTCGGGGGCCGGCGTTCGTTGCGTACGCGGTACCGGCCCGACGTGTGGGGCGTACGGGCGTGGTTGGTCGCGGGGTCGGGGGTGTCGGTGGCGACGCTTCTCGTCCTCGCGTCCGTCGGCTCCGGCGGCTCGGCGGCGCTGCATCCCGGTGTCGTGCCGCTGGTGTCCCCGACCCTGCCGCTGTGGCCTGCGGCGGCGGTGCTGCTGGGTCTGCTCCCTGCCTTCGTCGCCCCAAATCCACCAAGTCCCCCTGCCGGTAAGCCAGTCGGGCCCATCGCCGTGAAGGAGCCGTCGTGATCCGCTTCGAGGACGTCTCCGTCACCTACGACGAGGCACCCCAACCCGCCGTCCAGCACGTCGACTTCGAGGTGCCGGAGGGCGAACTCGTCCTGCTCGTCGGCCCGTCGGGGGTCGGCAAGTCGACGGTTCTGGGTGCCGTCAGCGGTCTCGTGCCGCACTTCTCCGGGGGCACCCTGCGCGGCCGGGTGACCGTGGCCGGCCGGGACACCCGTACCCACAAGCCGCGTGAACTCGCCGACGTGGTCGGCACCGTGGGGCAGGATCCGCTCGCCCACTTCGTGACGGACACCGTCGAGGACGAACTCGCGTACGGCATGGAGTCGTTGGGCCTCGCCCCGGACGTGATGCGCCGCCGGGTCGAGGAGACCCTGGATCTGCTGGGCCTGGCCGAGCTGCGCGACCGCCCGATCGGCACGCTCTCCGGGGGACAGCGGCAGCGGGTGGCGATCGGCTCGGTCCTCACTCCGCACCCGAGGGTCCTGGTCCTCGACGAGCCGACGTCGGCGCTCGATCCTGCGGCGGCGGAGGAGGTCCTGGCGGTCCTGCAACGCCTCGTCCACGACCTCGGGACGACGGTCCTGATGGCCGAGCACCGGCTGGAACGGGTCGTCCAGTACGCCGACCGCATCGCGCTCATCCCCTCCCCCGGCGCCGCGCCCGTCGTCGGCACCCCGGCCGAGGTGATGGCGTACTCCCCGGTGTACCCGCCCGTGGTCGCCCTCGGCCGCCTGGCGGGCTGGTCCCCGCTGCCCCTGACCGTCCGCGACGCCCGCCGCAGCGCCGGGGAGCTGCGGGACCGGCTGGCGAACCGCCCGTACCCGACGCGGACGTCAACTCCCGTACCGGTGGCGGCAGTCGAGACACCCCCGGCCACACCTCGCCGCCTCTTCCGCAGAACCCCACCATCACCGGCGCCGACGCTTGACCCGACCCCGACCACGCCCCGCCGCCTCTTCCGCAAGACCCCGTCACTCCCAACGACCCTTCGCCCGGCCGAAGTCGACGCGCTGACCGTCCGCCGGGCCCGCGTCGAGGCCCTGCGGCGCGTCACCCTCACCGTCTCCCCCGGCGAGACCGTCGCCCTGATGGGCCGCAACGGCGCCGGGAAGTCCACGCTGCTCGGGGCACTGGTCGGGCTCGTCGAACCGGCCGCCGGTTCGGTGCGGGTCGGGGGCGCCGTGCCGCATCGGACGGCGCCCCGGGATCTCGTACGCCGCGTGGGTCTCGTACCGCAGGAGCCGCGCGATCTGCTGTACGCCGACACGGTCGCCGCCGAGTGCGCGGCGGCCGACGCCGACGCGGGCGCCGGGGCGGGGAGCTGCCGGGCGCTGGTCTCCGAGCTGCTGCCCGGCATCACGGACGACACACACCCGCGCGACCTGTCCGAGGGCCAGCGGCTGGCGCTCGCACTGGCGGTGATACTGACCGCCCGGCCACCCCTGCTGCTCCTCGACGAGCCGACCCGGGGTCTCGACTACGCGGCGAAGGCCCGCCTGGTCGGCATCCTGCGCGGACTGGCCGCCGAGGGCCACGCGATCATCCTGGCCACGCACGACGTGGAACTCGCCGCCGACCTGGCCCACCGGGTCGTGATCCTGGCCGACGGCGAGGTGGTCGCCGACGGCCCGACGGCGGAGGTGGTCGTGGCGTCACCGTCCTTCGCACCACAGGTGACCAAGATCCTGGCCCCACAACGATGGCTCACGGTCACGCAGGTACGGGAGGCCCTCCGGTGAGCGGGGCAGCCGGGAACCGACACCCCGTCCGCACCACCCCCACCATCCGGCCCGCGCCACGCTCCAGCGTCGGGCCCGTCCAGGACGGGCCCGGCGCCCGCGCCCGGGAGGACCTCCAGTGAACCGACCCGGCAAGTCCCGTCCCGTTCGGCTCGGGGCGCGGTCCGCCGCCGTTCTCGTTCTCGTCGGTGCCGTGGGGGTGGTGGGGTTCGGGTGGCCGTTTCTGGCGCCGCCCGCCTCCGCCGTGAGTGCGCACGCGCAGGACGCGCCCTGGCTGTTCGCCGGGCTGCTCGTGCTTCTCGTCGCGGTCGTCGTGGCGGCGATCTCCGAGTCGGGGCTCGGTCCGAAGGCCGTGGCGATGCTCGGTGTGCTGGCGGCGGCGGGGGCGGCGCTGCGTCCGTTGGGCGCCGGTACGGCCGGGCTGGAGCCGATGTTCTTTCTGATGGTGCTCAGCGGGCGGGTCCTCGGACCCGGTTTCGGGTTCGTTCTCGGGGCGGTGACCATGTTCGCGTCCGCGCTGCTCACGGGCGGGGTCGGCCCCTGGATGCCCTTCCAGATGCTCGCGATGGGCTGGTTCACGATGGGCGCGGGGCTGCTGCCGGGCGCGGAGCGGCTGCGCGGCCGGGCGGAGCTGCTCCTCCTCGCCGCCTACGGCTTCCTCGCCGCCTTCGCCTACGGCACGGTCATGAACCTGGCGGGCTGGCCCTTCATGGGCGAGTTGGCCTCGAACATCGCCTTCGCTCCGGACGCGCCGGTGCCGACGAACCTGGCCCGCTTCGTCACGTACTGCCTGGCGACCTCCCTCGGCTGGGACCTGGGGCGTGCGGTGCTGACCGTCGTACTGACGATCACCCTCGGCACGACCGTCCTCAAGGCGCTGCGGAGGGCCACACGGCGGGCCGCCTTCGAGACCCAGGTCACTTTCGACGCGCCCGGCGCGTGAAGCGGCCCACAGGACGCAGGTCACTTACGAAGCGGAGTAGTAGATCGATGTTCGTGTCATGACCACACAGAAACCGGCTCTGACCTGGCCATTGAGAGCCACGTCACAAATGCCTCCTTAAACCCACATACGACCACAACTAGCAAAAGGGGTGATTGCGGACGGGCCGTCGAGCCTGTTTCTCTGGAGCAGTCGCACGGCGCCGACGAACCCCCACGGGTCGCGGCGCCGCCGCATGTCACCGCCACACACGCAGTACGCACCACGTGGCACCGACTTGCCGCGACGGCCCTGACCCCGAAGAAAAAGGTTCTCCGTGTTCGTCTCCCGCATCGCCCGCACCATCGCCTCGCCGAAGAAGGCCCTCACCACCGCCGCCGTGGCCGCCGCCACCGCCGGTATGGTCCTGGCCGCGGCCCCCGCCGAGGCGGCGACCTCCGCCTCCGCCTCCGATGCCAAGGCGATCGCGCACAAGATGATCCCGAACAACGCCCAGTTCAACGCGTTCAGCAAGATCGTCGAGCACGAGAGCGGTTGGGACGTCGACGCGACCAACTCCTCCTCCGGTGCGTACGGCCTGGTCCAGGCCCTTCCCGCCTCGAAGATGGCCTCGGCCGGTTCCGACTGGAAGACCAACGCGGCCACGCAGATCAAGTGGGGTCTGAACTACATGAACGACCGGTACGGCAGCCCCGTCGGGGCCTGGAACTTCTGGCAGGCCAACGGCTGGTACTGAGCCGGCCCGGCCTGACCTGCTTGGGGCGACGGCCCCCGACTCTCCTGAGTCGGGGGCCGTCGCCCCGTCGTCGTATCCGGGCATCCGTTGCCTGCGGGTGCGTCGTGGCTGGTCGCGCAGTTCCCCGCGCCCCTAAAAGCCCACCGCAGCCGCCCGTCGAGAGCCCCCCGTGGTGGACTGGCCCGATGAGTGCCGAGGCCGCCGGGCCGTCCCAGCCGCCGCCGACGTCGCCGTACGACCCCGAGTCGCGCGGGCTGCGGCTCGTCGCCGTACTCCTCGTGCTGACGGTGGTCAGTGGGCTGATCGATGCCGTGAGTTATCTCGGGCTCGGGCATGTCTTCACGGCGAACATGACCGGCAACGTCGTCGTGCTGGGCTTCGCCGCCGCCGGGGCGCCCGGCTTCTCCGTACCGCACACGCTGGTGTCGCTGGCGTCGTTCGTGGTGGGCGCGGTGGCCGGCGGGCGGGTCGCGGGGCGGATGGGCGGCGGATCGCGCCGACGGTGGGCCCGGGTCACCCTCGCCGTCGAGGCGGTGTTCCTGGGCACGTCCTCGGCGGTCGCCTTCGCGGCGCCGGACGCGACCGCCACCGTCTACGCCCTGATCGCGGTCACGGCCTTCGCGATGGGCCTGCGCAACGCGACGGTACGCAGACTGGGCGTCCCCGATCTGACGACCACCGTCCTGACGATGACCCTCACGGGCCTCGCCGCCGACTCCCGCGCGGCCGGTGGCACGGGCAGACACTCACCGCGCCGCTCGGCATCGGTGGCGGCGATGGCCCTGGGCGCGCTGCTCGGCGCGTGGCTGTTCCTCCATCACGGCCTGGGGATTCCGCTGCTGGTAGCGGCCGTGGTGGTGGGGGTGCTGGCGGTGTGCGCGTCGGGGCGGGAGTGAACGGGCGGATCGTCCGGACCACGCTGCTCGGGCGGCACCGTCCGGATCCCACCCCGCTCACGCCCCGTCGCCCGTAGGCACCGCCCCTCGCTGGTCGTGGCTCGCCGCCCACGTCGCCAGCAGCCGCAGGCCGTCCTCGGAGGCGGTGCCGGGTTCGGCGCCGTAGGCCAGGAGCGTCAGGCCCTCGTCCGCGACCAGTTCCATCGCCTCGAAGGTCAGGTCGAGGGTGCCGACCGCGGGGTGGTGGAAGTGTTTGACGCCCGTCGTGTGGCGGCGTACGTCGTGGCGGGCCCAGCGGGTGCGGAAGTCCGTGCTGCGGGTGGACAGTTCGCCGATCAGGGCGGTCAGATCCGGGTCGTGGGGGTTACGGCCGGCCTCGGCGTGCAGGAGGGCCACGGTGTCGTCCGCCGCGTGGTCCCAGTTGTCCCAGAAGTCGTGGGAGCGGGGGTCGAGGAAGATGAACCGGGCGTAGTTGGGAGGCTGCCACGCACTCTCGTGGAGTGGTGCGAACAGGGCCCTGCCCAGCGCGTTGGCCGCCAGGACGTCCGTACGGCCGTTGGTGACGGTCGCCGGCGTGTCGGTCATCGCGTCGAGGAGCCGCTGGACGTTGGGGCGTACACCCTGCGGGGCCCTGGCCGGTCTGCGTCGGCGCGGGCTCGTCCCGGCGGCGCGGGCCAGGTCGTACAGGTGGGTCCGCTCGGTGTCGTCCAGGCGCAGGGCGCGGGTCAGTGCGTCCAGGACGGCGTCCGACACCCCCGAGAGGTTTCCGCGTTCCAGGCGGGCGTAGTACTCGACGCTGACCCCGGCGAGCTGGGCCGCCTCCGCGCGGCGCAGGCCGGGCACCCGGCGGGCGCCGTAGCTGGGCAGCCCGGCCTGGTCGGGAGTGATCCTGGCCCGCCGGGAGGTCAGGAACTCGCGGATCTCGCTGCGGTGGTCCATGTCTTCCAGGCTAGGCAGCCGCAAGCCCCCGTGGGGTGCCCTGCCATTACGCCTTTCAGCGGTGACTCCCTCGGGCTGCCCTACGGCGGTTGCATAGCTGTCGGCCGTTCTCGGCCCCCGCGCAGGGCATGGTTCCGACCGGCTCCGCGCGCCATCCATCTCCCGGTCGGGGAGGGCGGCTGCGGCCCCGGACCCGACCGGACCCGACCGATCAGCAAAGGACTCACCATGCGGAGCATCACCTTCGACAACGCCGGCATCACCATGGCCGGGAACCTCCACCTCCCCGACGGCTTCTCCGAGGACGGGTCCTACCCGGCGCTTGTCTCCGTCCATCCCGGCAGCGGCGTCAAGGAGCAGACCGCCGGACTGTACGCCGCCAAGCTCGCCCGCGAGGGCTTCGTCACCCTCGCCTTCGACGCCTCCCACCAGGGCGCTAGCGGCGGCACGCCCCGTCACCTCGAAGACCCCGCCGCCCGGGTCGAGGACGTACGGGCCGCCGTGGACCACCTGTCCACGCTCGGCTTCGTCGACGCCGACCGCATCGGCGTGCTGGGCATCTGCGCCGGCGCCGGTTATGCCGTCAACGCGACGATGACCGACCGCCGGATCAAGGCCGTCGGCACCATCAGCCCGATCGACATCGGCGCCGCCTACCGTCTGGGCTGGGACGGTTCCGAGCCCGTCGCCGCGCAGCTCGCGACCCTCGACACGGTGGCGCAGCAGCGCGCCGCCGAGGCCCGGGGCGCCGACGCCGCCGTCGTGCCGTACGTGCCCGAGGTCGTGGACGAGAGCACCGTTCCCGACATGGCCGAGGCCCACGACTACTACCGCACGCCCCGCGCCCAGCACCCGAACTCCGACAACCGCATGCTGTTCACCAGCGTCGCGAACATCTACGCCTTCGACGCCTTCCACCAGGTCGAGACCCTGCTCACCCAGCCGCTGCTCATGGTCGCCGGCAGCGAGGCGGGCTCCCTGTGGCAGGCCGAGCGGCTGCTGCCCCGGGTGAACGGGCCCAAGGAGCTGGCCCTGATCGAGGGCGCCGGACACGTCTCCCTCTACGACGTCCCCGAGTACGTCGACCAGGTGACGGCCCACCTGACGCCGTTCTTCGCCAAGTACCTCTGAGCGCCGGGACAGCGGCACAGCAGCGGATGAGAAGGCCACAATTCCCGGGCCTCAGCCCGAGGAGCAAGTCAACGAACGATAACTCTTCACGATTGCCCTACGTGGGCTCGTCCCGCCCGACCGGCCTGCGCGGGGACTCGTCCCGGCCCGCCGCACCCCGTCTGACCTGCGTAACCCTCGCCACCGGGCGGGATCTCGCGCCGTTCGCAGCCTCGTTCGAGGGCCGGGCGGAGGTGCGGGCCGCGAGAGCAGGTAGTGCGCGCGCGGCCCACGGCGGTCCGGAGCGGAGCATACTGGCGTCACAATGACTAAAACAGCGGCGACAAAGGCCCATCTGCCCACCAGCCCCTTCAAAGCCCCTGTGGCACCACCTGCCAAGCGGTTCGCGGTAGGAGACCGGGTCACTCACGATGTGTTCGGCCTCGGCCGAGTGACCACCGTCGAGGACGGCATCGCGGTGCTCGTCGACTTCGGCGGAATGCAGCAGCGGATCACCAGCCCCTACGCCAAGCTGACCGTTCTGTGAACTCGGCCGTAGGAACGACCTCACTCTTCTCCGCACCGGAACAGCTCCCGGTTCACGAGAAGACCGACACCCCCACCCCGGTGATCAACCCCTTCCAGGCCCCGGCCTTCGCGGAGGGCACCCCTGAGCCCTCCGCCGCCTGGGCGGAGGACCCGGGCGCCGGAGAGTAGCCGCTGACGATGCCTTTCAGCTGTGAGGCATCGGCAGCGCGTACACCCTGTCGAAGTGCTGGGCGATCAGCGGGTGGTCACTGCCGACGCCCGGATCGCAGGAGAGCTGCCAGTCGTTGATGCCGGTGTCCCGGCCGTCGGTGAAGTTCCAGAGCAGCTCGCCCCGTCGGGCGTCGATCGCGTAGAACCCGTTCTTGTTGGCCGCGGCCGTGACGAAGACCGCGCTGCCGCCCGCGACGAGGGGGTTCTCCAGGTCGAGCCGGGGCGTCTCGCGGAACCAGCGGCGGGCACCGGTCACGGCGTCGAACGCCTCGACGCCGTGCGGGTTCCTCGTCGTGCAGTACACCGTGTCCTCCGCGACGGCGACGGACGCGAAGCCGCCGTTCTCCGCCCGCACCCGCCAGCGCAGCGCACCGGAGTCCAGGTCCACGGCGATCAGCTCGTTGTCGGCGGCGAAGACGGTCTTGCCGAGCACCACCGGGACCGACCGGGTCTCCGACTCGGACGCCATGGGCTGGCTCCACAGCACGCTGCCGCGCCCGTCGGTGCCCCGGGACGTGAGACGGTGCAGGCCGTCGATGTAGACGAAGTGACCGGCGTCGATGAGCGGCTTCAGGTCGAGGCCGATGTCCTGCGCGCTGATCGGGATGACACTGGCCAGCCGCGCCCCCAGGTTCGTACCGAGGACGACGTTCGTCGACGTGGCCGACCCCTGCGCCCCGTCCGGAGTGTCCTCGCGGTCGAACCGCAGGCCGACGATGGTGACAGTGTCGCCGACCCCGCCGAGCAGGGTGTCGAACCGGAAGTCCGTCCCGAAGTCCAGCGCGTACCGCTCGGCGCCCGTGACCGGGTCGACGCCGATCACGGTCGCGCCGGTGCCGAGGGCGACGACGACGTCCGAGACGAGCAGGGGCGGGGTGGGCGACTGGCTGATGCCCCGGTAGGTCCAGCGGGGACTGGTGCCGTCGGCGAGGCCGAGGCTGAACAACGTGCCCGACTGCGTCTTCAGCAGGGCCGTCTCGTTGTAGAAGACCGCCGGCGCCTGGACGAGCGGGTCGCTCCGGTACATCCACAGCGGTTCCGGCGCCGCACCCGACGGTGCCGCCACACCGCCCCCGGACCGGTCGTCCGAGCCGTGGAGCAGTGCGGCGAAGCCCGTGCCCACGGCGAGCGCGCCGGCCGTGAGGATTCTGCGGCGCGAGGGTCCCGGCCGCAGCGAGCGGCGGGCGCGATGGCTGCCCCGCTCGGGCGACTGGGCGGGCGGTGCGGTGGGGGTCTGCTCGCGTGTCGGGCCGGGCTTCGGCCGTGCCGGGGATTCGGGATGTCCCGCGTGTTCGGGGTGTCCGGGGTGCTCGGGGTGTTCCGGGTGCTCGGGGAAGACCACGGGCTGGGGGCCGCTCGGGCGCCGCTCCGTGATCAGCCGCTGGACGGCCGCCAGGCGCGGGTCCACCCGGACGCCCCCGGGGCCGGAACCAGGGCCGGGGCCGGGCGCGGCTGTGGCGCCGACGCGGGCCGCCTCCCGCTCACGGACGTCCGTCTTGCCGTCGCCCCCCAGGTCCAGGTCCATCAGGGCGGCGGCCTGCCGTCCGATCGAGTCGAGAACGGCCTCCGGGAGCCAGTCGTCCCAGTCCAGCGCGTCGGCGCCGCCGGGCGCGCACGCCGCCGACACCCGGTCCGGGCTGGGCCTGGCCCCCGGGGACTTCTCCAGGCAGAGCCCGATGATCGTGTCCAGCGGCTCCTGGACCCTCGTCAGGTCGGGCGTGCCGTGCACCACCTGGTAGAGCAGGGTGGCCGCCGACGAGCCGTCGAAGGGCGACTTCCCGGTCGCCGCATAGGCCAGGACCGAGCCGAGACAGAACACGTCCCCCGCAGGGCCCATCGGGTCGCCGGTGGCGTGCTCGGGGCACATGTACCTCGGGGAGCCCAACAGGACGCCGGACAGGGTGAGTTCGTAACCGTCGGTGGCCCGGACGATACCGAAGTCGATGACGCGCGGGCCCTCGGCGGAGAGCAGCACGTTGGACGGTTTGAGGTCGCGGTGCACAAGTCCCGCGGAGTGCACGGCGATCAGCGCCTCGGCGAGCCCGGCCCCGAGGGCCAGGACGGATCGCTGCGGCAACGGCCCGTACGCCTCGACCGCCTCGGCGAGCGTCGGGCCGAGGATGTGCGTGGTGGCCAGCCAGGGGACGGGCCCGTCCGGGTCGGCGTCCACGACGGACGCCGTATAGGTACCGCTCACCGCGCGCGCCGCGTCGACCTCGCGGCGGAACCGGTTGCGGAAGGCCTTGCCGGAGGCAAGTTCCGGGCGGATGACCTTGACGGCGACGGTCTGTTGCCGGTCGTCCTTGGCGAGGAAGACCTCCCCCATCCCCCCGGCGCCGAGTCGCGCGACAGTACGGTACGGCCCCAACCGCTCCGGATCCGTGGGACGAAGTGGCTCCATTGTCCTCAGCCCGCCTGTTGCCCTGTTGCCCTGTTCTCCGTACATGGACTTGTGGGGAGAGTAGGTGCTGAAGGGACAGTTGGAGTACGCATCGGAACAAGTCATGGCCATTACTTGAGAGTTAAGGCAGGGATCGTTTGGACGTTACTCGTGACGGCAGGACGAATCCGGCATGTGATATTCCGCATACGGCCCTCAACTCAGCGTCGCGTACACGATGAGGTTGTTCACCGGATGGCCCTGCGCGTCGAAGTCGCCGTCGCATGTGATGAGCCGCAGAGCACGGTCCTGGGTCGGGCCGTAGACCTGCTCCGTGGGGAAGGCGTTCTTGCCGACGCTCTCCGTGTCCGTGACGGTGAAGTGGGCCGCGTCGCCGCTCGCGTCGGTGACGGTGATGTCCGCGCCCTTGGTGATCTTCTTGAGGTCGTGGAAGACGGCCTTGCCGAAGCGGGTGTCGTTGTGGCCGATGATGACAGCCGCGCCGACCTCACCGGGCACGACACCGCCCGTGTACCAGCCGGCGGTCATCCCCTTCTCGGCCGGCGGCACCTCGACCGTCCCGTCCGTGTTGAGCCCCAGCTCCATCAGCGAACTGGCGATCCCGAGGGAGGGAACAGCGACCTCGGCCGGAGCGGCACGCTCCTCGGGTGCCGAGGAGGTCACGGACTCCTGGGACTCCTCGGCCTGTTCGGGCGCCGAGGCGGTGGGCGCGACCCGCAGTCCCGGGTCGGGCGCGGAAGAACAGCCGGAGAGCAGGGTGACAAACATGAGCAGGACGAGGGCCGGACGGAGTGCAGGGGACAACGCGGGCTCCAGAGCGAGGGTGCTGGGTGCGGTAACACGCGTGGCGCCGCCCGATGAAGGACGGCGCCACCGTTTCGTACGAGCGCCCCAAAGGGGCGCGGGGAACTGCGCGACCAGCCACGACGGCGCCGCGGACGACCGCCGACACACCGCGCAGCGGCGCGCTCAGCGGCGAGCGGTGGTGCGGCGGCGCACCACATACGTGCCCGCGCCCGCGAGAAGCAGCGCGCCCGTGGCCGACCCGATCAGCGTGCCGGTGTTGTCCCCGGCCGGGGCCTCGCCCGCGGCGACAGCACCCCGCGGGTAGCCCTTGCCAAGCTTCTGGGCCTCCTGGGCCTTCAGGGCCTCGGCCTCCTTGAGCGCCCTCGCGTCCTCGGCCTTCTTCTTCGCCAGGGCCTCCTTGTCGGCCGGGGTCAGGTCGGACGCGCTCGGCGTCGGGGTCGGGTCGGTGGCGAAGGCCGCGGAGGCCGGGACGAGCAGCGCGCCGGCCGCGACGCCGGTCAGCACGGCGATACGAAGAGTGCTCAGCGGGCGCAGGGTGAGACGGCGGGACATTTAAGACTCCAGTTCCAGCCCGGCCTTGGTCGTACCTGGGTGCTCGATCCGCACCAGGTTCCGGGCATGGCCCCACACTGACTGCCAGTTGTGAGGAACCTGTCAGATCGCCGTGGTCATCCCATCAGGGTCGGCCGCGGGGCTCGTGGGCAGCCGCAGGGTGAAGGTGGCCCCCTTCCCCTCCTCGCTCTCCACGTCCACCGTGCCGCCGTGCGCCTCGGCCAGCTTGAGGACGATCGCCAGGCCGAGACCGCTGCCGCCGGTGCTGCGGTTGCGGGACTTCTCCGCCCGCCAGAACCGGTCGAACACGTACGGGAGATCGGCCGCCGGGATGCCGCTGCCGGTGTCGGACACCTCCACGGCGACCTCGTCCCCGGCACCGGTGACGTACGGGCGCAGGGTCACCGTGCCGCCGGACGGTGTGTGGCGTACCGCGTTGGAGAGCAGGTTGCTGACGGCCTGACGCAGCCGTACGGGGTCGGCGTCGAGGAGCGGGAGGCCGGGCGGCGAGGCGACGACGGTGAGGGCGACGCCCGCCGTCTCGGCCAACCCCTGGTGTGCGGAGGCGACCTGGCCGAGCAGCTCGTCGATCCGTACCGGCTTGCGGTGCAGCCGCAGGGCGCCCGCGTCGGCCGCGCCCAGGTCCTGGAGGTCGTTGATGAGGTGCTGGAGCTGCACCGCCTCCTCCAGGAGCGAGGAGACGAACGCCGGGTCGGGGTCGGCCAGTCCGTCATGGGCGGCCTCAAGCCAGCCCCGGATGTTGCTCAGCGGCGTACGCAGCTCATGGGCGACATCGCTGACCATCACCTTGCGCTGCTCCTCAAGGCGGGCCCGGTGCGCGGCCATGTCGTTGAAGGCCGTCGCCAGCCGTCCGATCTCGTTGTCGGAGCCGACCGGCACGGGCACCGGCGTCGAGTCGAGACCGTCCCGCATCCGCTGGGCGGCACCGGTGAGCGCGTGCAACGGGCGTACGAGCCTGCCGCCCGCGAGCACCGAGGCGCCGACGGTGAGGGCGAGGACCAGGGCGGTGACCCCGGCGATACGGGCGGTGTTGGCCGGGGAGAGGTCGAGGCCGGGCACTCCGGCGGCGCCGGGGCCGTCGATGAACAGCAGTGCGGGCGCGGCGACATAGGCGGTGAGCTGCTCGCGGCGGGCGCTGACGACACAGGCGGCGATGGCCCGGTCGTAGCCGCTCCCCCGGACCCCGGCGGGGATGTCGTAGATCTCGTCGCCGCCAGTTAGCTTCCGCTTGGCGGCATCAGCGGCCTCCGCCGCCTCGGCGGCCGCGGAGGCCTTCGCGGCCCTGGCGTCCCCCGCGATCTTGGCCGCCAGCATCTCGGCCTCCGCCGCTTCCTCCGCCGTCAGCTTGTCGGTGCCGTCCTCGGCGACGCGGCTCACGCCGTCCTGGCCGTATCCCCAGCTCCGGTCCCAGGACAGGTCCAGGTTCAGGGTCACGCCCGTACGGCCCTGGCGTTCCAGGCAGGAGTCGGCGAGCTGGTTGAGGGCGCGCAGGGCCTTCCGCTCGGTCGGGGTGGGGGACACCGGGTAGGAGTCCAGACACTTCGCTTCCATGGAGCGGGCGATCTCGTCCTCGGCCGCGTTGTCCGTCTCGTTGCTGACGAACTGGACGCGGGGCCGTCCGCCGGGGCTCTCGACGATGTCCGCGGCGATCCCGATCTGGCTGAGGCACCGCACCCTCCCCTGGGAGGCCTTCCGCAGAGCGGAACGTTCCTTCGCGGGCAGCCGGAAGGGCCCCACGGCGCGTGGGTCGACACGGTCCGCGCCGGTCTCGGCGGCGTCGGGCACCAGCACGGTGTCGACGGACAGCGGGTCGACGACCGCCGAGGGCTGCGAGGCGAGCGCGGCCGACGACGATCCGCCCTCCCTGGAGCCCGAGTTCGCGGAGTCGGCGAACGGGCGCCGGTCCTCGGCGGTGAGCACGATCCGGCGCCCGGACTGCCGGGCCAGTTCACGCACGGTCGCGTCGACGCCCTCCCAGCCGGGGTGGGTGGCCGCGTAGCCGAGCAGGGTGTCGTAGATCTTCGCGTCGGACTTGAGGTTCTGCCCCTGCTCCTGCCGGATCGCGACGGAGGTCGTCTGCACGGCGAGCCAGGCGGTGGCGGCGACCGAGCACGAGGCGACCAGCGCGGTCACGGTCAACAGCCGCCCGGCGAGGCTCTTCCGGAGCGGCAGCCGGCCCTTCGCACCCCCCTCTTTCTCAGGACGACGCATGGCGCACGCTCTTCGCGGGGTCCGTCAGCTTGTAGCCGACGCCGAAGACGGTGATGATCCGGGACGGCCGGCGCGGGGCGCGCTCGATCTTCTTGCGCAGGTTCATGATGTGCACGTCGACGGTCCGGCCGCTGATGTACTTGTCGAAGCCGTGCAGTTCCTCCAGGAGCCGCGCCCTGCTGAAGACCCGGCCTGGCTCGGCCGCCATCGCCGCGAGGATACGGAACTCACCGGGCGTGCACTCAACTGCGGTACCGCCGACCGAGACCTCGTGCCGGGCCGGATCGACCTTGAGCGCGCCGACCGCCAACACCTTCTCGTCCGGGGCCGTTTCGGGCTCGGGTACGGGCTCGGGGTCGCTGCCGCGCCGGTTGCGGCGCAGCAACGTCCGTACACGGGCCGTCAGTTCGCGCGGGCTGAACGGCTTGGTCATGTAGTCGTCGGCGCCGAGGTCGAGGCCGAGCAGCAGATCGTCCTCGGTGCTGCGGGCCGTCAGCATCAGCACCGGCACCTCGCGGCGTTCGGCGCGCAGGATCCGTACGACGTCCAGGCCGTCGGCTCTGGGCATCATCACGTCGAGGACGACCAGGTCGGGTTCCTGGTGCCGGACCGTGTCGAGAGCGGTCCGGCCGTCCTCGACGACCGTGACGGTGTGACCCTCGTGCTCCAGATAGCGGCGCACCAGTTCGGCCTGTTTCGCGTCGTCTTCGGCGACCACAATGTTTGCGCACACGCCCGCGATCGTAAGCGAGCGCGGGCGCGGGCAGGGCGTAAGTGGCTTTACCGTGAGGGCCGTTCGGTCACGGACAGCCGGGGGTGCAGACGTGCGGTGGACCGTCCGGTGAGGTCGAGCAGCAGCTCGGCGAAGAGGGCGTCGCCCCAGCCGAACCAGGGCCGTGTGAAGGTCGCGGGGTCGTCGACGTGGAAGCTCTCGTGCATGGCACCGGTGCCCGCGTCGGTGCGCAGCAGCAGCTCGGCGAGGCGGACCCGCTCGGCCTCGTCGTCGCTGGTCAGCGCCTGCATGGTGAGGGAGAGCGGCCAGACGTGGCCGGGCGGGGTGTGCGGGCTGCCGATGCCGGCGGCCGAACTGCCCGTGTAGTGGAAGGGGTTGGCGTCGCTGAGGACGAACTCGCGGGTGCGCAGGTAGAGCTGGTCGCCCGGGTCGCACCAGCCGAGGTAGGGCAGTGAGAGCAGGCTCGGGATATTGGCGTCGTCCATCAGCAACTGCCCGCCGAGACCGTCGACTTCGTACGCGTACACCGTGGGGTCTGCCCCTGCGGTCACCCCGTGCGTACGTACCCCGGTGGCGATCTCGCCGGAGAGGGCCGTGGCGTCGGCGGCGAGATCGGGGTCCCCGATCGCGGTCGCCAGTTCGGCGAGGCCGCTCAGCGCGACGGCCGCCATGGCGTTGGACGGGACCAGATAGCCGTACTGGCAGCGGTCGTCGCTGGGGCGGAAGCCGGACCAGGTCATCCCGGTGGGCGCGGTCGGCACGCCCCGGCCGTCGCGGGCCAGGATGTCGTACTCCCAGTCGCCCTCGCGCCGGAACTCGTACGGTGAGCTGTTCTCGTGGTCCTGCTCGACCCGCCACAGGGCGATGATCCGGCGGGCGGCGCGGGCGAAGCGGTCGTCGGCGGTGAGGTGGCCGAGGCTGCCGGTGGCCCGCCAGATGCCGTACGCCAGTTGGAGCGGGGCGCACAGCGAGTCGATCTCGTACTTCTGCTCCCAGACCAGCGGGGCGGGGACCGGATCGTCGACGTAGCCGGCGCCGGAGCCGTCGGGTTCGGCGTTGAAGGCGTTGGCGTACGGGTCGGCGAGGACGTACCGCAGCTGGCGGCGCAGGACGCCGGTGAGCGCGGCGGCGACGGCCGGGTCGTCGGCGGCGAGCAGGTAGGGGCGGACCTGGGCGGTGCTGTCGCGCAGCCACATCGCGGGGATGTCACCGGTGAGGACGAAGACCTCGCCGTCGGGCTGGGGGCGCATGGCCCGGCCCCAGGTGCCGGTGAGCAGGGCCGTGAAGCGGTCGGCGGCGCGCGGGTCGAGGGAGCGCAGCTCGCGGTGCACGTCGGCGCTCAGGGCGCGGAGGCCTTCCGGCAGCTCGTCGACAGGCCTCATCTTCATCCTCCGGTGCGCTGAGACAACGTTGTTTCGGAACAACGTTGTCGGAGCGTACGTACCGACCCCCGCACCGCGCAAGGCGTGCAAAATCCGCGTTCCGATCCATTGACAACGTTGTTTCACGGGAGTTTGCTGTGCGGCACGCAACGACGCGTAGCGACCTTTGTCGCGAAGCGAGCCTTTTCGGAGTGATGCCGGACATGCGAACGCCCACCATGCGGGAGGTCGCCGCCCTCGCCGGGGTGTCGATCAAGACCGTCTCCCGGTTCGTCAACGGTGACGAGACGGTCTCCCCCGCGATCGCGGAGCGGGTGCGCGCTGCCATAGACGAGACGGGTTACCGCCGCAACGACCTCGCCCGGAGTCTGCGCCCCGGCCAGCGCAGCACCACGCTCGCGCTGCTGGTCGGCGATCTGACCAACCCGTTCTACGGTTCGATCGCCAACGGTGTCATGGGCGTGGCCCGCGCCCACGGCCACAATGTCGTGCTGGCCAGCTCCGACGAGGACCCCGAGGCCGAGCGCCGAGGCATCGACGACCTGCTCGGACAGCGCGTCGCCGGGCTGCTGATCGTGCCCGGCGCCATGGACTACGGCTATCTCGGCCGCGAGGTCGCCCAGGGCACCCCGGTCGTCTTCGTGGACCGGCCCGCGCTGGGCCTGGACGCGGACACCGTGCTGCTGGACAACCACGGGGGCGCCCGTAAGGCCACCGAGCATCTGATCGCCGCCGGTCACCGGCGGATCGGGGTCGTCGTGGCCGCCAGCCACTACACCACCGGGCGCCGGCTCGACGGCTATCTCGACGCGATGCGCGCCGCGTTCGGCGAGGTCGACGAGGCCCTGGTCGCCCGCCTGGAGCACGGCACCCGGGAGGAGGCCGAGCAGGCCGCCGCCGAACTCCTCGCACTCCCCCCGGACCGGCGCCCCACGGCCCTGTTCACCACCACCAACTTCCTGACCCACGGCGCCCTGCGCGCCATGGGCCCGGGGCAGGACACGGCCCTGGTCGGCTTCGACGACTTCCCGTTCGCCGATCTGCTGCCCACCCCGGTGACGGTCGTGTCCGGGGACGCCGACGAGATGGGCCGCGAGGCCACCCGACTGCTGCTGACCCGGATCGCGGGCCAGATCGGACCACCCCGCCGGGTCCAGCTCGGCACCGTACTGATCCCCCGTGGAAGCGGAGAGCAGAAACCATGAGCACGCCCACTCCCGCCGGTCCGGTTCCGGTCGGCCCGACCCCGCACGGGGCCACCGCCCTCGCCACCCCGGTCCTCGAACTGTCCGGCATCGTCAAGAGCTACGGCCAGGTGCAGGCGCTGCGCGGGGCCGCGCTCACCGTCTATCCGGGCGAGGTGGTCGCGCTGGTCGGTGACAACGGCGCCGGCAAGAGCACCACCGTCAAGGTCATCTCCGGGGTGATCCAGCCCGACGCGGGCGAGATACGGGTCGACGGCCGGCCCGTCACCATCCCGGACCCGATCGCCGCCCGGCGCCTGGGCATCGAGACCGTCTACCAGGATCTCGCGCTCGCCCCCGACCTGGATCCCGCCGAGAACCTCTTCCTCGGCCGCGAGATCATGCGCCCCGGTCTGCTCGGGAAGCTCGGGTTCCTGGACCGGAAGGCCATGCGGGCCAAGGCCGACGAGGCGTTCGGTTCGCTCGGTGTCGGCATCCAGGACACCGCCGCGCAGGTCGTCACGATGTCCGGCGGCCAGCGCCAGGGCATCGCGGTCGGCCGGGCCGTCAACTGGGCGGACCGGGTGCTGCTGATGGACGAACCGACGGCCGCGCTGGGCGTCGTACAGACCGAACGGGTCGGGCAGTTGATCCAGCGGGTCCGGGCCTCGGGTGTCGCGGTGGTCCTGATCAGCCACAACCTGCCGTTCGTCTTCGAGTACGCGGACCGTATCGAGGTGCTGCGGCTCGGGCAGCGGGTGGCCCGGCTGTCGGGCGCGACGGCGACCAGCGAGAACGTGCTCGGCGCCATGACGGGCGCCCTCACCTTCGAGGACGCGTCCGATCCCGCCCTCGATCCGGCAGACAGCGAGGACCAGTCATGACGACCCCCACCACCGAGGTGAAGTCCGCCCGACCGGACGAGAACTCCGCCCGTCCGCTGCGCTCGGTCGCCCTCGCCGCCGCCTGGCGCAACATGAAGGGCACCCGGAGCCTGGCCCTGGTCGTCCTGCTGGTGCTGCTCGCGGTGTTCGGCGCGGCCTACCCCGACAACTTCCTCACCGCGTACAACCTGCGCAGCGTCGCCATCGAGGCCGCCTCCTACTGCGTCCTGGCCATCGGGATGACGTTCGTGATGACCACCGGGGGCATCGACCTGTCGGTCGGCTCGGTGCTGATCTTCTCCGGGGTCGTGGGCGTGAAGGTGATGTCGGCACTGGGCGGCGGCGGCCCGCTGACCCTCCTCGCGGGCCTGCTGACAACGATGGCAACGGGCCTTGCCTGGGGCGTTCTCAACGGCCTCCTGGTCACGAAGGCCAAACTCCCGCCGCTGATCGCCACGTTGGCGACCCTCTCGGCGGCGGGCGGCGGCGCGCTCGTCCTCACCAACGGCCTGGATCTGCGCGGCGTCCCCGACTCCCTGGTCAGCGGCCTCGGCTTCGGCCGCTTCCTGGGCATCCCGTACACGGTCTGGCTGGCCATCGGCCTCACCATCGCCGGCGCGATCGTCCTCGGCCTGACCCGCTTCGGCACCTACACCCGCACGATCGGCTCCAACGTCGAGGCCGCCCGTCGCGCGGGAGTCGCCGTCGACCGCCACCTCATCAAGGTGTACGCGCTCTGTGGACTCCTCGCCGGAATCGCCGCGTACGTCAACCTGGCCCGCTTCTCCACCACCACCGTCGGCGGCCACACCGGCGACAACCTCCAGGCGATCGTCGCCACCGTGCTCGGCGGCACCAGCCTCTTCGGCGGGGTGGGCAGCGTCCTGGGCACCGCCTTCGGGTCCCTCATCCCGGCCGTGCTGAGCAACGGCCTGGTCATCATCGGCCTCCAGCCGTTCTGGCAGCAGGTGGCGGTCGGCGCGGTCCTGGCGGGGGTCGTGTACGTCGACCACGTCAACCGGCGCCGCCGCACGCTCCGTTAAGCCCCCTAAGCCCCCTCCATTCGCTGGTCCCCGCTCAACGCCCCGTCGCACCAATGGAGTTGCACCATGAAGACCGCCCACCTCACCCTCAGAGGCGCCGCCCTCGCGAGCGTCCTCCTCCTCGGCGTCACCGCCTGCGGGTCCGGCGATTCGTCCTCGACCGCCAACCCGAAGGTGACCGTCATCCTCGGTACCGCGTCCGACTCCTTCTACAACACCCTGGGTTGCGGCGCGAAGGCCGAGGGCAAGAAGCTCGGCGCGACGGTGGACGTCCAGGGCGCGACGACCTTCGACCCGGCGACGCAGACCCCGATCCTCACCAGCACGGTCGCCAAGAAGCCGAACGCGATCGTCATCGCGCCGACCGACTCCAAGGCGCTGGGTACGCCGCTGAAGCAGGCCAACGAGGCCGGCATCAAGATCGTGACGGCCGACACCGGGCTCGACGACACGAGCTTCGTCTCCTCCGCCGTGTCCTCCAACAACGAGGAGGGCGGCGCCGAGGCGGCCCGCACCCTGGCCAAGCTCGTCGGCGAGAAGGGCAAGGTCGTCATCATCGGCGGCACCCCGGGTGTCACCACGGCCGACCAGCGGATCAAGGGCTTCGAGACCGAGATCAAGAAGTACCCGGACATCACCTTCGTCGGCGTCCAGCCCTCGACACCCAGCGGTGGCGTGGTCGAGGCCGCCCGTCTGACCGCCGCGTCCCTCTCCAAGGACCCCGACCTGGCGGGCATCTTCTCCATCAGCACCCCGGCCAGCGACGGCGCCAACAACGCCATCAAGGACGCCGGAAAGGTCGGCAAGGTCAAGGTCGTCGGCTTCGACGCGGGCCCCGCACAGGTCGAGCAGCTGAAGAAGGGCACGGTCCAGGCACTGATCGCCCAGAAGGCGGAGGAGATCGGCGCCCAGGCGGTGCGCGAGGCGGTGAACGCGGTCCAGGGCAAGAAGGTGACGAAGACGATCGGGACGTCGTTCGTGTCGATCACGGCGGCCAACCTGGGCGACGCGAACGTGAGCAAGTACGTGTACCGGTCGACCTGCTGACGACTCGTCAGCGTCAATCTGCGGCAACCGCCTTGTGGCTCCGCCCTGTTGCCTGGGGCGGAGCCACTTCTGCCTGGGGCGGAGCCACTTCGATGCTCAGGCCCCCTGGGGGGTGAGGCTCACGCTTCGAGCGCGGCCTCGACCTCCAGGGCGATCGTGATCTTGTTGCCGACGGCGCCGCCCGCGGCGCCCCCGGTGACGCCGAAGTCCCGGCGGTTGATCTCCGTACGTGCGGAGAAACCGACGACCCTCGTACCGTCGTAGCTCTCGCCGAAGCCGCCCACCTCCAGTTCGAGGGTCACCGGCCTGGTGACCCCGCGCAGGGTCAGTTCGCCGTCGAGCAGGGCCCCACCGTCACCGTCGGGACGCACACCGGTGGAGACGAAGGTCATGGTCGGGTGATCCGTCACGGACAGGAAATCGTCACCGCGTACATGCTCGTCGCGGTCGTTGTTGCGGGTGTCGATGGACGCCGTCCGGATCGTGGCGGTGACCGAGCACTTCAACGGGTCCTCGGCGGTGACGATCACCCCCTCGAAGGCCCCGAAGGTGCCGCGCACCTTGCTGACGCCGAGATGCCGGACGGTGAACGAGACGTCCGAGTGGACGGGGTCGATGTTCCAGGTTCCGGCACGGTAACCCTGGAACTCGGCGAGCTGCTGTGTCATGAGGGATCCTCCACTCTCAGGTGGTCGGAGTTCGGAGTCGGTGAGCCCACGAAGGTCAGCCCTTGCGTCCGCCCGTCGGGCCCGGTCGCTCCGGGCGGCTTCCCGCGGCTCCCGGCAGGGGCTCCCGGAGAACACGCTCCAAGTCCTCCAGGAGCTCCAGGAGTTCTTCGCCGGAGGCAGCGGACAGCCCGGACACGATGTGCTCCGCGAGGGACTTGCCGAGCCTGCGGATCTCGGGCACGACGGCCCGGCCCTGGTCGGTGAGCGTCACCACCACGGCCCGGCCGTCGGTGGCCGAGGCCGCGCGGCTGACCAGGCCGGCCGCGCTGAGCTTGCGCACCATGTTGGTCACCGTGGGCGGCTCGCAGCCCGCGGCGGTGGCGAGCTGAACCTGGGTGCAGGGGCCGCGTTCGGCCAGTTCGAGCAGGATGACGTCCTGGCCGGGGTGCATCTTCAGGTCGGCGAGCAGTGCCGCCGTATGGGTGCGGTGCTTGATGCTGATCCGCCTGATCAGCTGGTTCAACGCATCGGCCTGCTCCGCACGCACCCGGCACCTCCTGGGCTTGAAACAACTTACTTAGCCGTCTAACCTTTTTGCTTAGCCAGCTAATCTTTAGCTGGCTAAGTAAATATAGCAGCGCCTCCCCCTGCCACCACTGGAGCGTTCGACATGACCGACACCCCACAGCGCGACCGCTGGCTGCTGGTGGCAGCCGCCGGGCTGGCGGTGTTCATGGCCACCATCGACATGAGCATCGTGAACGTGGCGATGCCCGCCATCCAGAAGGACCTCGACACCGAGCCGACCGTCACCGAATGGGTCGCCATCGGCTACTTCCTGCCGCTGATCGCGCTCGCGCTGCCGAGCGGCCGCTGGCTGGACCGGGTGGGCAAGCGCGCGGCACTGGGCTTCGCGGCCACCGGGTTCGGGGTCGCCAGTGTCGCGTGCGGGCTGTCCCCCACCATCGAGGTGCTGATCGGCGCCAGGGTGGCCCAAGGGCTGTTCGGCTCCGTGCTGTTCGCGATGACGCCCGTGCTCGCCACCCTCGCGGTACGTCCCGAGGTGCGCGGCAGGGCGCTGAGCGTGTTCGCGACACTGGGCCCGCTGGGCGCGGTGAGCGGCCCCGCGGTGGGCGGCCTGCTGATCAGCGGACTCGGCTGGCAGTGGATCTTCTACGTGAACGTTCCGGTGTGTGCCGCGGTCGTGGCTCTGGGCATGAGCCAGATCGCCCCGGACGGGCCGCTGCGGATTCCGGGCCGCGACTGGTTCGCGGAGGCCGCACTGCTCGGGGCGGGCACGGCCGCGCTGATGCTCGGGCTGTCCTTCACCGCGAGCGAGGGCCTCGGCTGGCTGGCGCTGAGCGCGCTGGCCGTCCCGTTCGTCTGGATCTGGGCCCGCCGACCGAGCAGCGCGGCGCCGCTCTCCCTGCTCCGCACCCCCGGCGTGACCGGCCCGCTGGTCAGCCTGCTGACGATGATGACCGCGCTCGCCTTCGTGCAGTATCTGGCGCCGTTCTTCCTCGACCAGGTGCTGGACCGGTCCGCCGGGACGGTGGCCGCGACGGTGCTGGCCTTCCCTCTCGCCATGGGGGTGTGCGGTCCGATCTCCGGCGTGCTGACCGACCGGTGGAACCCGCGTCTCACCATGATCACCGGCGCGACCGTCGCCACCGTGGGCCTGCTCCTCCTCCTGCCGCTCGACGAGGGCTGGCAGCCGGCGGACGTCGCCTGGCGGCTCGCGGTCATCGGTGCGGGCGTCGGCCTGTTCACCGCGCCGAACCAGACCACCCTGATGTCCAACGCCCCGAAACAGATGATGGCGACCGTGGGCGCGGGCAGCAGCCTGATCCGGCAGCTCGGCCTCTCCCTGGGCCCGGCTCTCGCCACCCTGACGTGGGCGCTCAACGACTACCGGACCTCGGGCATGCGCATCGGCCTCGGTGTGGCCGTCGTAGCCGCGCTGATCGCGGGCGTGTCCGCCGCACGCCGCCCCCGCCCGGCCATGGAAACGAGCCACGGAGTTTGTCGGTGAACAGACCGATCGGAACAATGCATTCCGAAAAAGCTGAGCAAAAATTCTCCAAAAATGTCAACCCCGCAGACCGCATCTGCGTGGAAGACATCCAAGATTAACAAATCATCGCTTGAGCCGCCCCCGCGCCATGCTTTAGGATTTCCTCTGTTTAGGCAGTAACAGGCCAGTAATCATGCTCGAGATCTCCAGTCGCTCGAGGTAACGGGGGAGCCGGAATACCAAACCGAGGGCTGCCCTCCCTCCGTTCCGCTTCGGGCCTCTCCGGGGGAGGTAGGCGAGAACGTGATCGAGTTTTCTGTATTGGGGCCACTGGGTGTGTACGAGCAAGGGTGCTCGTACACCCCGACGGCCCCCAAGCAGCGTCAGCTGCTGGCGCTCCTCCTGCTCAACTCCAACCAGGTCGTCTCGACGGACACCTGTATCGAGGAGCTGTGGGAGAACTCCCCGCCGAACACATCACTGTCCACCCTCCAGTCCTACATCCTTCAATTACGCAGAAAACTGCGACAGATTCCACGCATCGGCAGCTTACGCGCGGCACACAGCGTTCTGGAGACCCGCGACAACGGCTATCTGATGGTCGTCGAGGGCGAGAGTCTGGATGCCGCCGCCTTCACGTCCCTCGCCCGCAAGGGACGTGACCTGCTCAACCAGGACGATGCCACCGCCTCGTCGCTGCTGGCCAAGTCCCTGCGGATCTGGCGGGGTTCGGCGCTGTCGGACGTCCAGACCGGCCCGGTCATGCAGTCCCACCTGGTGGGTCTGGAAGAGGAACGGGCCAGCGTGCAGGAACAGCGCATCGATGCCGATCTGCGGCTGGGCCGGCACCAGGAGCTACTGGGTGAACTCAGTTCGCTCACCACGAAATATCCCATGCACGAACAACTGCACGGCCAGCTCATGCTCGCCCTGTACCGTTCGGGCCGGCGTACACAGTCACTGGAAGTCGTACAGCGGCT
Source organism: Streptomyces sp. NPDC002680 (assembly GCF_042889145.1). Lineage (NCBI taxonomy): Bacteria > Bacillati > Actinomycetota > Actinomycetes > Kitasatosporales > Streptomycetaceae > Streptomyces > Streptomyces sp. NPDC002680. Next base: position 354,372 of record NZ_JBIAQP010000007.1, on the reverse strand, counting down.
GCGGAAAACCCTGCGCAACGAGCTGGGCATCGAACCGTCCCCCCAGATCCATCAGCTGCACCAGGCGGTTCTGGCCTGCGACCCGCTGATCGATTTCCCCAATCCGGTCACGGAATCCTCTTTTGCTCAGGCTCTCTTCCGATGACCGGGAAGTGATCCAGGAAAAAGAGACACGGGAAAAGCGGAATGGCGTGCGGGTGCCGGACGGAGATGATTCCGTCCGGCACCCGCACGCCGCACCAGGATTTCTGATCAGACGAAGAAGCCGCGATTGTCCTCGGCCCACTGGCGGAATGTCCGGGGCGGACGGCCCAGTACCTGCCGTACCCCGTCGAAGGTCCGGCCACGGAATTCGTCGCCCGACTCGATCGCTTCTTTCAGCGCCTTGACCACACCGTCCGCGGTCTCCGGGGAGAATCGCGCGGCGAGGATCTCACGGTGTTCCTCGAGCGAGATCTGCTCGAAGCGCAGCTCCCGGCCGAGCACCGAGCCGAGTATCTCCACCTGCTGCGGAGTCGTCAGCGCCTCGCCTCCGGTCAGCGCGTGGACGGCGCCCTCATGGCCGTCCGTCGTCAGTGCGCGCACGGCGACGTCCGCGATGTCCTGCGGGTCGATATTGGCCTCCGCCAGGTTGGCCGCCGGGCCGCGGACGACCCCCTCGGCCCGGACGGACCCGGCCCAGCCCAGCGCATGGGTCATGAAGCCGTTGGGCCGCAGAATCGTCCAGCCGAGACCGGACCGCTGGAGGGCTTCCTCGGCCAGCCGGTGCCAGCGGCCCAGCGGCGTCTCGTTCGCCTCGTCGGCCTCCTGCACGCCCAGCGTGGAGAGCTGCACGATGTGCCGCACCCCCGCCTTCGTGGCCGCGGCCACGAGATTCGCGTCGTGGGTGCTCTTGTTGTGGCCGAGCGCCATCAGGAAGACCTTGTCGACGCCGTCCAGCACCCCCTGCAGCGTCTCGGGACGGCCCAGGTCGGCGGCGACCACATCGAGGTCCGGGGCGAATCCCGCCCGCGCCGGATCACGGGTCAACGCGCGCACCTTGTGGCCGGACTGCCGTAGCCGGGCCAGTACCTTGCCCCCCACATTGCCGGTGGCACCGGTCACCAGGATCATGGCAACTCCCCTTCTTGGACGGTCGGTCGGACGGACGGTTGGACGGACGGTCGGTCGATCCGCGGTCAGCCGGCGGGGCGGTCCAGCACCTGGCGCAGGGCCTGTTCCAGTTCGTCCGCCCTGCCGTCGCCGGGCGAACGCCAGGCGACGAAGCGGTCCGGGCGCACCAGAACCGCTCCTCGGGGTGTGACGCCGTATGTCTTCTCCCAGCCGCCCGTACGGTGCACCGCGAGCGGTACGCCGAGCCGGGCGGAGGCGGTGGCCGCGGCGGTCTCCCAGTCCTCCGCTTCGGCGCCGGTCAGCAGCACGAACGAGCGGCCGAACAGGGCCGTGGTCGAGGCGGCGGGTGCCGCCGTCCCCTCGTCGGACGGCTCCAGCCGTACGTACGGCGCCCGCGAGCCGGGCCGCCCGGTCGGGCTGACCGGGTCCTCCAGCAGCTCGCCCGCGTCGTCCGGCTCCCGTACGACGGCGCCGTGCGCACAGCGGTAGCCGAAGACCTGGGTGACCGGGTGGATCGGGGCGGCGGCCGTGCCGTCCGCAAGATGCGGGCCGAGGCGCTCGACGGTGTTGGTGAACTGCTGCTCCGCGATCATGTCGGCGACCGGCCTGCGCTCCGTGTCATGGCTGTCCAGCAGGCCGGGGCCGGCCTCGCCCTTGACCACCATGGCCAGCTTCCACGCCAGATAGAAGCCGTCCATGACCGCGGTGTTGCCGCCGAGGCCGCCGGGCGCGGGCACCACCTTGGCCGCGTCACCGATGAGATGGACCCGGCCGACGGTGAAGGTGTCCGCCACCTCGCACTCGATCTCGGTCTCACCGCTGCCCACGACGGTCAGCTCCAGGTCCGGCAACCGGAGCCCGGCCCTGACCAGTTCGGCGCACTGCTCGGGCGAGTAGCCGGAGAAGTCGGGCTGTTCCTCGGTCATGCCGCGGATATAGCCGTACCGTCCGGGGATGTCGGTGGTGTAGAAGACGCCGGGCAGCGGCTTCAGCAGATGGAACAGGGCGAACCTGCCGCCCTCCGCCAGCCCGCCCTCCAGCGTCGACAGCGGTCCGCTCATGTCGGCGTCGAAGAACACCCGGAAGATCCCGCCGAGGAAGCCCCGGCCGTGCGTTCCCACACCCAGGGCCTCGCGCACCGGACTGCGGCGCCCGTCGGCCGCCACCAGATGGTCGGCCCGCACGGTGCGTTCCGCGCCGGTGACCGTGTCGCGCAGTACGGCGGTGACCCCGCCGGCGTCCCGGTCCTGCTCGAAGGAGACCAGGCGGGTGTTGAAGTGCAGGTGGGCGCCGAGTTCCGCGGCCCGGTCGGCCAGGATCTCCTCGGTGCGCTCCTGGCTGGCCATGGCCCACTCCTCGGGCGAGACATGGTTCATGCTCATCTCGCCCTGGGTCATGATGCCGCGCAGCACAGGGCCGGCGAGGGTCTCGGCGATGGCCATGTAGAACCGGCCGTCACCGCCCGGCGAGGCCTCGGTGATCCGGTCGGCCACGCCGCCGATCCGCAACGCCTCCATGGTGTGCGGATACTGGCCCCGTGCCTTCATCACCACGGACGTACCGGGGTGCTTCTCGACGAGATGTGCTCGGACGCCGTGCAGTCCGAGGAAGAGAGCCGTACTCAGGCCGGACAGCCCGCCGCCTGCGATGAGAACGGGAACGTGCTCGTCGGACACGGGGCCTCCTTGAAGTGGGGAACGCGCGGGTCTGCGGCCAGCCTGGTGCCCCCGGATAGTGAGCCGGTCGGGGCCCGGTGACGCCCCGTGCGAGCGCCGGTCGGGACACCCGCCACCGCGCGCGAGGGTCTTCGCCCGGGCTCCAGCGGCTCCCCAACGGCCCGATACCGCAGGGGCGCAGGGTGTGAGCCATGGTTGTCTTCGTCAATAAAGTGAGCGTCATCGGCAACGCCGGGGACTTCGAGCGCGTCTACGGCCACATCGCGGACCATCTGCGCACCCGGCCCGGCCTTCTCCGCTACCAGCTGCTCCGTTCGCAGAAGGACCCCCTCACCTACTTCAACGTCGCCGAGTGGGAGACGAAGGAGCTCTTCGACGCGGCGATGGCGGACCCCGAGTTCCGCGCCAGGCTGAAGAAGCTGGAAGGGCTCATCAAGGGCGACCCGCATGTCGCGGACGTCGTCGACCACGGTGTCGTCGCCGCCGAGGGGAGTTCCCGATGACCCAGACCACGGCCGAGACCGTGCTGGCCGGGCCTCCGGTGGACGGTCAGGTGTACGCGGAGATCCTCCAGTTCTACGCCCACCACATGCAGTTGCTCGACGCGGGCGCGGCGGAGGAATGGGCGGACGGCTTCACCGAGGACGGGGTGTTCGCCCAGAACGTGAAGCCCGAACCCTGGAGCGGCCGGAGCACGATCGCCACCTCCATGCGACGCGGCGTCGACCGGCTCGCCGGCCGGCAGGTGCAGCGGCGGCACTGGTTCGGCATGGTCGCCGCCACCGCCGTGGACCCGGACACCGTGCGCTCCCGCTACTACGCCGTGGTCTTCGAGACGCCCCGGGGCGGCAAGGCCTCCGTGTATCTGAGCACCACCGGTGAGGATCTCCTCGTACGGCAGGACGGCGGCTGGCGGATCCAGCGCCGTGACATCGCGCACGACGGTGTCTGAGCACACCGGACCGGTACCGCCGGCGGATCCCGGACTGTACGCCGAGATACAGCAGTTCTACGCCCGCCAGGTCCAGCTGCTCGGTACCGAGGACATCGACAGCTGGTCCCGGACCTTCGCCGAGGACGCGGTCTTCGAGCAGGAGACCGAGCCCGGCCGGACCTTCGCCCGCGGCGCCCCGTCGCACCGCCGGGGCCGGGCCGCCATCGCGGCGGCGGCGCGGGGCGCCGTCCAGCAGCGCCGTGAGCAGAAGACCGTACGGCGCTACCTGATCGGCATGCTCGACGTCGCCCCGCAGGACGACGGTTCGGTGCGGACGGAGTACTGCGCCGTGCTGATCCAGACCGGCCGGGGAGAACCGCCCGTCGTCCACCTCAGCACCACCGGACGCGATCTGCTCGTGCGGGAACGGGACGCCTGGCAGGTACGGCACCGGATCAACTCTCATGACAACAAGGAGACCCAACGTGGCTGATCTGACCCGGGCCCATGTGGAAGCGGCATACGAGGCCCTGTTGACCGGGGACAAGCAGAAGATCCTGGAGTACTGGCACGAGGACCTGCGGTTCGAGATGCCGGGCAACCACCAGTTCGCCGGCTGGTTCAACGGGCTGGACGACTATCTGGAGAAGATGGCCAAGCTGAACGAGGCGTGCGGCGGACGGTTCACCGCCACGACCCTCAGCATCCTGGTCAACCCGGACGACGGGCTGTCCGTCGACATCACCCGCCTCGACGGCTACCGCGCGGACGCCCCGGAGGACGCCACCTCGCCCTACGAGCGGCTGCAGATCGAGAACATCCATGTACTGCGCTGGGAGAACGGCCGGATCGTCGAGGGCCGCAGCGCGCTGTTCGCCGACGGCGGCACCCTCGCCAACATGTGGTGGTCGCCGATGAACAGCCGCGGCGAACGTACCGAGCTGTGACGGGCCGTATGACGACGGACATGGGCGCGCTGAAGGACCGCGCGATCGTGGTGACCGGCGCGGGCACCGGCATCGGCCGGGCGACGGCGCACGCCTTCGCGGACGAGGGGGCGCGGGTGCTGGCGGTCGGCCGGACCGCGGCGCGGCTCGCCGAGACCGCGGCGGGCCGCCCCGGGATCCAGGTGCTGGGCGCCGACATCTCCCTGTCCGAGGCACCCGAGCGGATCGTGGCGGAGGCGGGCCGCCTGCTCGGCGGCATCGACGTGCTGGTGAACAACGCGGTCACCATGACGTCCGCCCCGCTCGGCCGGATCGACCCCGCGGACATGGCACGGCAGCTCGCCACGAACCTCCAGGCTCCGCTCCTCCTCGCCCAGGAGGCGCTGCCCGCCCTGGAGGCGTCCAGGGGGACGATCATCAACGTCACCACCGCGGGCAACCAGCGCGGCTGGCCCGGGCATTCCGTGTACGGCGCGACGAAGACCGCGCTGGACTTCCTCACCCGCACCTGGGCCCTGGAACTCGCTCCCCGGGGCATCCGGGTGGTCGCGGTCTCACCGGGCCCGGTGGACACCCCGATCGGCGAGCACGCCGGGCTGGACACGGAGGGCATCGCGCGGCTGCGGGAGCGCCAGCGCCGACGGGTGCCGCTGGGCCGGGTGGGGCGGCCGGAGGAGATCGCCTGGTGGATGGTGAATCTCGCCCGTCCGGAGGCCTCGTTCGCGACCGGGCTCGTACTGCCGGTGGACGGCGGCGCGGGCGTCGTCTTCTGAGCACCCGCCCTCTTCCGAGAACGGAGAACGCATGAAGTTCGGGATCAACTTCTTTCCCACCGTGGGCCCCGGCGAGAAACCCGCCGGTGAGTACTTCGAGGAGGCCCTGAGCCTCGTCGAGCTGGCCGAGGAACTCGGCTACGACCATGTGAAGACCGTCGAGCACTACTTCTTCGAGTACGGCGGCTACAGCCCCGATCCGGTCACCTTCCTGGCCGCCGCGGCAGCCCGCACCAGCCGGATCAACCTGGTCACCGGCGCGGTCATCCCGGCCTTCACCCACCCGGTCAAACTGGCGGGCAAGCTGGCGATGCTGGACAACATCTCCAAGGGCCGGCTGCACGTGGGCTTCGGCCGCGCCTTCCTGCCGGACGAGTTCGACGCCTTCGAGCTCTCCATGGACGAGAGCCGCGCCCGCTTCGCGGAGGGGGTGCTCGCCTGCACGCGGCTGTGGCGGGAGGAGGACGTGGTCTTCGAGGGGGAGTTCTACCGGTTCGGCCCGGTCACGCTGCTCCCCCGGCCGTATCAGCGGCCCGCTCCGCCGGTCCTGGTCGCCGCGGCGATCACACCGTCCTCGTGCGAACAGGCCGGCCGGGACGGTCACGGGCTGATGCTGGTGCCGTCCATCTCCAAGCGCGAGAAGGTCCAGGAGATGCTCGGTCTGTACCGCAAGACCTACGCGGACGCGGCCCATGAGCCGGGCGCCGACGAGGTGCACATGAGCTACAACTGCTACGTCAGCGAGGACCCGGCCGAGGCCAGGGCCAAGGGCAAGCAGTACTCGCAGCGCACGAACGCCGTGATGCGCGACGCCGTCGCGGCCTGGGGCGAGCGGCGCAGCTCCGGATACGCGGGCTACGAGCAGATCGTGGACCGTATCGGCAAGGCCGACTTCGACAAGGCACTCGCCGAGAACAAGGTCCTGGTCGGCACCCCCCACGAGGTCACCGAGCGGCTGCGCACGATCCGCGAGTGGTACGGCGACGTGACCATCAGCCTCCAGGTCATCTCCGGCAACCCCACCCACGCGGAGTCGGTCCGCACGATGCGGCTCTTCGCGGAACAGGTGATGCCGCGTCTGGCGGAGGACTGAGACGAACACCGGTGAAGGGGTACGGCGTACAAGGAACTGTCCCTTGTACGCCGTACCCCTTTTCGCCGTTTCGTCGTTTCGTCGTTTCACCGGGCCCGCAGTGTGCGCTCCAGCAGCCGGGCCGCGTTGGCGGCGAGCGGGATGTCCTTCTCCGAGGCGGCCAGGCCGTGTTCCACCAGCAGCCGCCCCACCCGGGAGGCGATCAGGGCGAAGCGGAGGCCGGCGAAGAGTTCGTACCAGCCCATGTGCCCGGCCACGGACCGTCCGGTCAGCGCCTCGTACCGCTCGATGGTGCGGGACCTGTCCGGCAGGCCGGGCAGCCGCTCGGCGCCGACGCCCTCGCTCAGGTGCCGGTCCAGATACAGGAACCAGCCGAGGTCGGCCTCGCCGGGGCCGAGGAACGCCATCTCCCAGTCGACCACGGCGGCGGGCCGCACCCCGCGGAAGAGCAGGTTGCCGAGCCTGGCGTCGCCCCAGACCAGGCCGGGGTTCTCCGGCTCCGGGGGCCGGGTGTCCCGCAGTTCGCGCAGGGTGTCCGCGGCGAGGGGGGAGCCGGCGCAGCCGAAGTGGTCCAAGTGCCCCTCGTAGAAGTCCAGTTGTCCGGTGAGTCCGCTCGGGGCGGTCCGCGAACGGGCCAGGAAGCCGAGCCCGTGGGCGGCCGGGCTCAGCCGGTGGACGCGGTGCAGTACGTCCACTCCGTGCCACCACAGCCGCTGCCGCGACGGCTCGTCGAGCTCCGCCACGGGGCCCGCGCGGTGGTACGACGGGAGGTCCGGCGGGGTCCAACCGTCCACGTACTCCATGACGTAGAACGGCGCGCCCAGCACTGCCGGGTCGGGCTCGTGGCCGCAGGGCCGGGGTACCGGTACGTCCGTCCCGACGAGCGCCTCCAGGACGCGGTACTCCTCGCCCAGCCGCTCCAGGGGCATCACCCGGTGCCGGTCCGGCGCGACCCGTACGACGAGCCGCCGGCCGCCCGCGCCACCGGGACCGGGTCCGGTGAGCCGCACCAGCAGGGTCTCGTGGGAGAACCCGGCCCGCTCGGGCACCGTGACCGACAGTTCCGCTCCCGCGTTCTCCGGCAGCCTGCGGGAGAGCCAGTCCGTGAGGCGCTTGCGGGTCAGTTCGGGATCGCGCTGCTGCGGGACCGGCACGGTTTGCTCCCCAGGACGTGGACGGGCGCTCGATGCCGTCGATCCTCACCCGGCGCGATGGTGCCGCGCTGGTGGTGCGCTCACCCCTTCACCGAGCGCCGACCGGCTCACCAAGAGCGGTTGCCAGCCTGGAGAAGGTCAGCGATCCGGCCGGTGATCCGCCCTCCAGGAGGTCATTCATGAGCATGGCTCCGCCCGTCGGGACCCATGTCGAGCCATTGGTGCTGCGCCAGGTGCTCGGCCATGTCCCGACCGCGGTCACCGTGGTCACCGCCGCCACGGAATCCGGCCCCGCCGGACTGGTGGTCGGCTCCTTCGTCTCGGTGTCGCTGACACCGCCGCTCGTCGGGATCTTCGTCGACGAGAGGTCCACCAGCTGGCCGTCGATGAGCGGCGCGGGCTCGTTCACCGTCAACGTGCTGGCGCACGACCAGCGGGAACTGTGCGCGCGGTTCGCCCACAGCGGCGGGGCGAAGTTCGCGGGGCTGTCCTGGTGGGAGTCGCCGCACGGCAACCCGGTGCTGCCGGGGACCACCGCCTGGCTGGACTGCGTGGTGCAGCAGATCCAGCGGCTGGGCGACCACTACTTCGCGGTCGGGGAGGTGGTCGGTCTGGGGATGGGCGACGCCGTACCGCCGATGGTCTTCCACCGCGGCGCGCTGCGCACGGTCGGGCTCTAGGGCCCGCCGCACGGAACGAGCGAGCACCCCACGCACAGGCCACCACAGACAGAGGGAGAACCATGGCAAGCGAGCAGGACACTCGTACGGTACTGATCACCGGGGCCACCAGCGGCATCGGCCTCGCCGTCGCCCGGACCCTGGGCGCGGCCGGCCACCGGGTCTTCATCACGGCCCGTACCGCCGAGAACGTCGAGAAGACCGTCAAGGAGCTGACCGCGGACGGCATCGTGGCGGACGGGGTGGCGGCCGACGTGCGGGACACCACGGACATCGAACGGGCCGTCTCGGCCGCGGTGGAGCGGTTCGGGCCGATCGACGTCCTGGTCAACAACGCCGGGCGCAGCGGCGGCGGAGTGACCGCCGAGATCCCGGACGAACTGTGGGACGACGTCATCGAGACCAACCTGCACAGCGTCTTCCGGGTGACCCGCGCGGTGCTCACCACCGGCGGACTGCGCGAGCGGGCCACCGGCCGGATCATCAGCATCGCGTCGACCGGCGGCAAACAGGGCGTGGTGCTCGGCGCGCCGTACTCCGCGTCCAAGCACGGCGTCGTGGGCTTCACCAAGGCCCTCGGCCTCGAACTCGCGAAGACGGGCATCACGGTCAACGCGGTCTGCCCCGGCTATGTGGAGACGCCGATGGCGCAGCGGGTCCGCGAGGGGTACGCCGCCGCCTGGGACACCACCACCGACGACGTGCTCACCCGGTTCAACGCGAAGATCCCGCTGGGGCGTTACTCCGCCCCGGAGGAGGTGGCGGGCATGGTCGGCTACCTCGTCAGCGACGTGGCCGCGTCGATCACCGCGCAGGCCATCAACGTCTGCGGCGGCCTGGGCAACTACTGACCCCGCGCCCACGGACACGCACGGGAACCGGCAGACATCCTGAGCAGGGAGGCACAACACCGTCATGACCGACATCCACCGCACTCGGCACACGATCACCGTGGACGCTCCGGCGCGGACCGTCTACGACCTCATCGCCCACGCCACCGACTGGCCCCGGGTCTTCCCCCCGACCGTTCATGTGGAGCGGACCGACGACGGGGACTCCCCGGACTCCGGTGCCTCCGCCGAGCTCATCACCATCTGGGCGACGGCCAACGACGAGGTCAAGAAGTGGACCTCGCGCCGCGAGCTGGATCCCGAGGCGCTCACCGTCGGCTTCCGGCAGCGGGTCTCGCAGCCGCCGGTCGCCTCCATGGGCGGCGACTGGCGGATCGAGCCGCTGACCGACGCCAGTTGCACGGTCGTCCTCGACCACGACTTCACGGCGGTCGACGACGCCCCCGAGAACCTGGCCTGGATCGGACAGGCCGTGGACCGCAACAGCGGCACCGAACTGGCCCGCCTCAAGGCGAGCGCCGAACAGGCCGGGCGGCTCGGCGAGTTGCTGCTCACCTTCACCGACACCGTGACGGCCCAGGGTTCGGCGGCGGACGTGTACGAGTTCATCTGGCGCGCGGAGAAGTGGCAGGAGCGGCTGCCGCATGTCGCCCGGGTGGCGCTGACCGAGGAGGCGCCCGGGATCCAGACGCTGGAGATGGACACGGTGGCCACCGACGGCTCGCAGCACACCACCCGGTCCGTCCGGGTGGGTTTCGAGCCGCACCGCATCGTCTACAAGCAGCTCCTCGTGCCCGCGCTGCTCACCGCGCACGTCGGCGAGTGGCTGCTGACGGAGACGGACGCGGGGCTGGTGATCGCCTCGAAGCACACGGTCGTCGTCAAGCCGGAGGCGGCGCCGAAGGTGCTCGGCCCGGAGGCCACGGTGGCCGACGCCCGTGCCTTCCTCCGCAAGGCCCTGGGCAACAACAGCCTCGCCACGATGCGGCACGCGAAGGAGTTCGCCGAGGAGCGCGGCGGCGTCTCGGTGGGCTGACCGGCAACGCGGGAGGCGCCCGGGGCCAGGAATCTCTTCCTGGCCCCGGGCGCCTCCCGCGTTGTGTGCTCAGGCCAGACAGGTCAGCGGCCGGCCGCCGTTGTAGCGGACCATCTCCGCGAACACCGGCCCCGAGCGGATCTGGGTGTCGATCGGGTGCCCCCGCTCCTCGGAGCAGGCGCGGTGCAGATTGGCCACCACCCGCTCCGGGTCGCGCAGTCCGGCGTGCTCCCCGAGGTCGCTCTCCAGGGCGGCCTCCAGCGGTTCCAGGCCGGCCTCGACAGCCGCCCGGGCGGTGGTGCGGATCCAGCGGAGATACGCCTCCGCCTGGTCGATCGCCTCGGGGCCGCTCACCTCGCCGTGGCCGCCGACGACCGTCCGTGGGCCGAGCGCGCGCAGCCGCTCCAGGGCGTCGAGCGAACCCCGTACGGAGCCCATGAGCACGAACGGCGTGCAGCCGGGCATCAGCACGTCCCCGGCGAAGAGCAGCCGGTGTTCGGGCACCCAGACGACGATGTCGTTGGTGGTGTGCGCCGGACCCACATGGATCAGTTCGACCCGGGTCCCGTCCACGTACAGGGTCAACCGCTCCTCGAACGTCACTGTGGGCAGGGCGAGTTCCACCCGGCCCCAGTCGGTGTCCGGCCAGACCTGGAGCAGTCCGGTGCCCTTCTCCGCCATTTCGGTGCGCGCCAGCTCGTGCGCGACGACCGTCGCCTCGGGGGCGAACAGCCAGTTGCCGAAGGTGTGGTCGCCGTGGTGGTGGGTGTTGATCACGGTACGCGGCGCGACCGGGGTCAGATCGCGCACCGCCTCCCGCAGCCCGCGACCGCGGGACTCGGTGGCGGCGGTGTCCACGATCGCCACCGAGTCCCGGCCCAGGAAGATCCCCGAGTTGCTCAGGCACCAGCCGCCGTCCGGCTGGAGGTAGGCGTAGATGTTCTCCGCGACCTCCTGCAACCGGGGCGGCGCGGTGGTGCCGGACGCGGTGACCGGCGCGGTCACGCGGCCTCGGCCTTGTCCAGCATGCCGTTGACGAGTTCCAGGAACAGCCTGGGGGTGTTGGCCGACGAGGCGTGGTCGTCGTCCAGGCTGATCCGGTACTCGCGCTCGATCATGCCGCTGACCTCCAGTACCGCCAGCGAGTCGTAGCCGAGATCCGTGAACTCCGTGTCCAGCAGGTCGTTCGTGACGTCGGGGGCCTCGTCGCTCTCCCCCGCCGCCCTGTGCAGCATGTCCTTCAGGCTCTCCAGGGTCATCTCGGCCATGGTCGGTGTCTCCTCTTCCCTTTGTTCGTACGTGCCTGTGTGCATGTCCTGGGGTCGTTCAGCCGTCCTGCTTCCGGACCACCAGGGCGGCCGTGAACCCCCCGGTGCCGCGCGCCAGGACCAGCGCCGTGCGCAGGGGTGCCTCGCGCGGTTCGTCGCGTACGAGGTCCAGGCCGGCGCACCAGGGGGCGAGTTCCGCGACATGGACGGTGGGCGGGATCACCCCGTCGCGCAGAGCCAGCAGCGCGGTGGCGGTGTCCAGCGCGCTGCCGCCGGAGGCGAGCCGGCCGACCATGGTCTTGGGCGCGGTCACCGGGACCCCGCCCGGGCCGAAGACCGCGGTGACCGCCTCGGCCTCCGCCCGGTCGGACTCGGGCAGCCCTGAGGCGTCCGCGAAGACGGCGTCCACCTCGTCCGGCCGTACGCGGGCGTCGGTGAGCGCCTGCTCGATCACCCGGCGCAGCGCCGGCGGGCGGCCGGTACCGGGGGCCGGGTCGATCCCGGCGGCGTAGCCCGCCACCTCGCCGTACGTGCGGGTCACGCCCCGTGCCCGGGCTGCCTCCGCGTCCTCAAGGACCAGGATGGCGCCGCCCTCACCTGGCACCCAGCCGGCGGCGTCGGTGTCGAAGGGCACGAAGGCGCGGCCCGGGTCCGCGCGTTCGCTGATCCCGCCGCCGGCGAGGTAGGCGACCCAGCCCCATGGGCAGAGCGCGCCGTCCACTCCGCCGGTGACCACGAAGGGCGTGCCCTTGCGGATGTGGCGCCGGGCGTGCCCGAGGGCGTCGAGTCCACCGGCCTGCTCGGAGACCAGCACTCCGCTGGGGCCGCGCATCCCGTGCCGGATGGAGATCTGGCCGGTGTTGACGGCGTAGAACCAGGCGAAGGACTGGTACGCGCTGACGTGGTTGACGCCCAGGCTCCACAGCTTCTCCAGCTCCCGGTGCCCGAACTCGAAGCCGCCGTAGGCATTGGCCGTCACCACGCTCATGCCGTACTCCGGCAGCTCCGCCGGGTTCGCGGAGGCGTCCTCCAGCGCCCAGGCGGCGGTGGCCAGCGCGAGCCGGGTCATGTGGTCGGTCTGCGGGATCAGCCGCTTCGGGATGTGGTCCGCGGCGGTGAAGTCGCGTATCTCACCGGCGAGTCGGGCCGGGTACTGGCCGGGGTCGAAGCGGGTGATCCGGTCGATGCCGGACTCCCCGCGCAGTGTGGCCCGCCAGTACTCCTCGGTGCCCAGGCCGTTGGGCGCGGCCACCGACAGCCCGGTGACCACCGCGGTCGCCTTCGCCGTTGCCGTGGCCGCGGGTGCCGTCGGGGTCGCCGTGTCCGTCATGACGCCCGCCGATCGGGCCTGGCGAGCACCATCGCGCTCTGGAAGCCGCCGAACCCGCTGCCCACGGTGAGCACCGCGTCGGTCCGCTTCTCCCGCGCGACCAGCGGAACGTAGTCCAGGTCGCACTCCGGGTCCGGGTCCGTGAGGTTCGCGGTGGGCGGGATGACGCCGTGTTCCATGGCCAGGGCCGACGCGGCGATCTCGATGGAACCGACGGCGCCCAGCGAGTGGCCGATCATCGACTTGATGGAGCTGACCGGTGTGTCGTACGCGTGGTGGCCCAGGCTCCGCTTGAACGCCGCGGTCTCGTGCCGGTCGTTCTGCTTGGTGCCGGAGCCATGGGCGTTGATGTAGTCGATGGCGGTGGGATCGCACCTGGCCTCGTCCAGCGCGACCCGGATGGCCTCGGCCATCTCACGGCCGTCGGGGCGCAGTCCGGTCATGTGGTAGGCGTTGCACCGGGTGGCGAACCCGGCGATCTCCGCGTACACATGCGCGCCGCGCTGCCGGGCCCGCTCCCATTCCTCCAGTACGAACATGGCGCAGCCCTCGCCCAGGACGAAGCCGTTGCGCGACCGGTCGAAGGGGCGTGAGGCGCTCCCGGGGTCGTCGTAGCGCGGTGTGGTGGCCTTGATGGCGTCGAAGCAGGCGACGGTGATCGGGGAGATCGGCGCGTCGGTGGCGCCCGCGATCATGACGTCCGTCGTCCCCTCCCGGATCAGCTCGGCGGCGTGTCCCACCGCGTCCAGGCCCGAGGTGCAGCCCGCCGAGACCACGGCGGCCGGGCCCTCGGCACCGACCGCGTGTGCGACCTCCATCGCGAAGGAGCTGGGCACGAACCAGTCGTAGAGATGCGGCATCCCGTACCTGTGGTCGACCGTCCAGCTCTTTCCGCCGTCGCTCACCACCCGGTACTCCTGGTCCAGGCTCATGGTCGCGCCGACGGCGCTGCCCACGGTGACCCCCGTACGGAGCGGGTCGAGCCCGCCGGGTTCCGTGCCGCTGTCCGCCATCGCCTCCCGTGCCGCGGCCAGCGCGAACTGCGCGGCCCGGTCCAGCCGTCGGATCTCCTGCGGGGAGAGTCCCTCGGCCACCGGGTCGAAGTCGGCCTCTCCGGCCACCCGTGACCGGAAGGGGGAGGCGTCGAAGAAGGTGATTCCCCGGGTGGCCGTACGACCGGAAGTGATCAGTTCCCAGAATGCCTTGGTGCCTGTTCCTCCGGGCGCGATCACACCGATGCCGGTGATGACCACCCGGCGCCCAGCCTGTGTCTCTCGTGTCATACGGTCGACCATCCATTCGCGTCCTGGTGCACCGGTGGTGAGGGGAGCGCACGTGGCTCGGGCGTCACCAGCGGAGTCCGCCGTTGACCTCGAGGACATGGCCGTTGACGTAGCGCGAGTCGTCCCCGGCGAGGAACAGCGCGGCGTCGGCCACTTCGGCGCCCTCGCCGGCCCGGCCGGCCGCGATCTTGTCCCGGTAGTGGTTCCACACCCGCTCGTTGCGGGCGAGTTCCCGGCCCATGCCCTCGTCGATGAACCCGGGGCTGAGGCAGTTGACGGTGATACCGCTCGGCGCCAGTTCGACGGCCGTCACCCGCGTGAACGCCTCGATGCCGGCCTTGGACGCGGCGTACGCGGACGAGCCCGCTGCGACCCTGGTCGCCAGCGCCGAGGAGAGGGTGATCACCCGTCCCCCGCCGTCCCGTTCCAGATACGGGACCGCCGCCCGCACGGTCAGGAACGTGCCGGTCAGATTGGTCTCGACGACCTCGGTCCAGTGGGCCGGGTCCAGCCCGGCGGCCGGTCCGGGCCGGCTGGCACCGGCGTTGGCGACGACCACGTCCAGCCGTCCCTGTGTCTCGTACGCCCCGCGCATCAGCTCCCGCAGGGACTCCGCGTCGCGTACGTCGACCGGGAGGAATCCGAGCCCGCCGGACACGCTCGCGCCGAGCGGCGCCAGGTCCCTGTCCGGCGCGGCGCCGGGATTCCGGCCCGCGCACACGACCCGGCAGCCCTCCTTGGCGAACGCCTCCGCGACGACCCGCCCGAGTCCTCGGGTCCCGCCGGTGACGACGGCCACCTTTCCGGCAAGCCTCACAGTGCCTCCCCTCGCTCGCGGGCCCATGTGCCGGACCCGGAAGGCCGACGCTAGAAGGGGCCGGAGGTGAGCGGCTGAACACCCGTTGGGAGCCGACTGGGCGGGGGCTGGACGCACGGGCGTGCGCCGCCCCCTTGCCGCGGACCACCCCTTGCCGCTCCCTTGGCTGCCCCCGTGCTGCCACGAACGGGAGCCCAACGAACGACGAGAGGGCCCGGCCAGCCTTGGAGCCGGCCTTGACCGACGTTCGGCTGCATCGGAGGTAGCTCTGTGTGGAACGTCCACATCCCGGTTCCGGTTGTTCCGGCGGTACCGGTCCCGGCCCCCTTGCCCGCACTGCCGTGCCCGCCGAAACCGCTCGGCGTCCGGCAGCCGGGGCCGCTCACCGGGCAGCGCATAGCCGTCGTCGGCCCGGCGAGGCGGTCCGTGGCCGTCGCGACCAGGCTCGCCGCCCTCGGAGCCCTGACGAGCGTCCACGCCCCCGGGCACGTTCCGGGCGGCACCCGGTCCCGGCGGCTCGACGGCGTCGTCGTCCTGCTCCCGCCGTCCGGCACCCGCGGCAACGCCCCGGCCACGGCGGGCGCCGGGCGACCGGCCCCTCGCTGGACGCTGGTCCTCGACTCGGACACCTCACCCGACGAGATCGCCGACACGGTGGAACGCCTCGGCTCGGGCAGGCGAGCGAGTTGACGCGCACCAGGGAAGCAACACCGGCGCGGAGGGCGTTACTTCGTCACACCGTCGCCCGCAGCACCGGCCATGTCGCCCGCCTCACGATGCCGTCGGCGGCGAGTCCCTTGTCGCTCTGGAAGCTGCTCACGGCGGCCTCCAGCCCCTCCCCGAACACCCCGTCCACACCGGTGCCGCCGATGTCGTACCCGCGCTTCAGCAGGATGCACTGGACCTGCTTGACGCGCTTCCCCGTGGCTCCGAGGGCCGTGCGGGCCTTGCCCGCGTAGTACGTGCACTCGGTGACCCACGGCGCCGTCGCGGCGGGTTCGGTCGAGGAGTTGACCGGAGACGGAGCGGCGGTGGGAGTGGGAGTGGCACCGGTGCCGCTGTCCGTTCCGCCGCCGGTGGCAGGGTCGGTGGCCGTGGCCGTGTCCGTGGGGGCGCCGGGCTCCGTGGGAGCGCCCTCGCCGTCGTCGGCGGAGCCGGAGATCTGTGAGGGTACGGCCGACCCGCCGGCGGTCTCGGTGCCACTGCCGGACGTGGTCGGGACCGACTTCCCGTCCGGGCTCTCCCGCGTCGGCGAGGAGACCCCGGCTTCGACCGCGGTACCGGCGGAGGAGGTCGCGACGGTCCCCGGGGGCGCGGCGGTCGTACGGTCCTCAGGGCGGGCGAGTACGACGGCCAGCGCGGCGAGGGCGCACAGCGCGAGAGCAACCGCCCCTGCCTGTACGGGCCTTCCGCGAACCCACGCGACCACTCCCGTCGGCCGCCGCCGACCCGGGGACGTCTCGTCGGACGACACTCCGACCGGTTCCACCGGGCCAGCGGGAGCCGGAACGGGCAGCGCCGGATTGGGGCTCGGCCGGTGACCCGGCGACCGCAGCTCCGCCGCCCGTGCGACGGGGACGCGATACAGCACGTCGTACGCCCGCTGCCGCTCCAACACCCTGGCGTGGAGAGGCTCCGGCCAGATGGACCCCACCCCGGAGCCCCCGGCACGCCCACTCACTCCACCCGACACACCGTCCCGCCCACCCGGGCCCGCCGACACACCGTCCCACCCGCTAGGGCCTGCCGACCCACCAGCACGCCCGCCCGGGGCCGCCAACCCACCGTCCCGCCCGCCCGGGTCTGCCGGCCCACCAGCCCGCTCACTCGGCCCCGCCGACGCACCAGCACGCCCACCCGGGTCCACCGACCCACCGGCACCCCCGCTCGGGCCCGCCAATCCGCCGGGGCGCCCGCTCGGGTCCGCCAATCCGCCGGGGCGCCCGCTCGGGTCCGCCAACCCACCGGCCCGCTCATTCGGGCCCGGCGACGCACCAGCACGCCCGCTAGGGTCCACCCACCCACCGGCACGCCCGCTCGGGCCCGCCGACGCACCAGCACGCCCGCCGAGGTCTGCCAACCCACCAGCACGCCCGCTAGGGTCTGCCGGCCCACCAGCACGCTCATTCGGGCCCGGCGACGCACCAGCCAGCCCGCCCGCCCCCGCCAACCCACCGGCACCCCCGCTCAGGTCCACCGACCCACCAGCACCCCCGCCCAGGCCAGCCTCGCGATGTCCACGCCGGCCGTCCCCGTCGGCCTGCTCAGCCGTCGAAGGTCCAGGGGCCGCCCCCCGGGCAGACGCCGCCGCCTCGATCAGCGCCGCAGGGGTCGGGCGGCGCCCGGGTTCCTTGGCGAGGCAGGCCGCCAGGAGTGTGCCGAGTGCCGGGTCCGCTGCCGTGATTCCGCCGATCACCTCGGCGGCGGGCTCCTCGAAGGCGACCCGGTGCATCACGTCGACGCCGGTGCCGTCGCCGAACGGGGCCCGGCCTGCCGCCGCGTAGACCAGGGTCCCGGCGAGCGAGAACACGTCGGAGGCCGCGTCGCAGTGGCCGGTGCGCAGATATTCCGGGGACATGTAGGCGGGCGTGCCGACCCGGTTGCCGGTGCCGGTGATCGAACTCGCGTCGGCGGCCTTGGAGATGCCGAAGTCGATGACATGGGCGCCGCTGACGGACAGCAGCACGTTGGACGGCTTCAGGTCCCGGTGCACGATCCCCGTGGCCGAGAGGTCGGCGAGCGCCTGCCCCAGCTCCGCGACCAGCCGCCAGACGGCGCCCGGCTCCAGGGCACCGCCCTCCCGGACGGCGTCCGCCAGATCGAGGGCGGGGAGATACTCCGTGGCCATCCACAGCAGCTCGTCCTGGAACCCCGTACCGCACAGCCTCGGCGCACGCGGAGTACGGACCCGGCCGTGCACCAGGGCCTCGTGCTCGAATCGGCGCCGGAACATCGGGTCCTCGGCGTACTCGGGGCGGATCACCTTGACCGCGAAGAGGCCGGGGCCGTCGTCCAACGGGCGGGCGAGATAGACCCGTCCCATGCCACCGCTGCCGAGCAGCGCCAACGGGACGTAGGGGCCGACGCGTTCGGGGTCGGCGGGACGCAGCGGCGCGGCTCCGGTCTGCCGCAGTGCGGCAGCTTCGTCCGTCACGGAACCCCCGAAGTGATGTGCTGTGTACGCCAGTTCGCCCAGCCGGCAGAACGAGGCTAACCCAGCCCGTGCGTACGCACAGGGTTTCGATCAGGTCCGGACGGCGGCCACGAAGGACGCCCAGGCCGGGACGGGGAATATCAGGGCGGGAATGTCCGGCTTCTTGGAGTCACGGACCGGTACGACGGGCAGGTCGTCGGCGACTTCGAGACACTGGCCGCCCTCGGAGTTGCTGTAGCTGCTCCTGCGCCATCTCGCGGCCTTCAGGTCGATAGGACGCACGGCACTTCCTCCAGCAGCTGCCCGATGTACGTGCGCGACCCGGCGGGGGACAGCGCTCGGTCGCGCAGCGCATCGTATGCGTGCTGCAGCCGGTCGACCGGGGCGTGTTCCTGGACGAGTTCGCCCCAGTGGGCGGTCTCCACGTAGGCGACCGTACGGCCGTCCCGAAGCTTCAGGAACATCACATCGGTGCTGTCCAGACTGCACGGCCCCGCGCTGAACGGGAGCACCTGGATCGTGACGTACGGCAGCTCGGAGACCTCCAGCAGATGCTCCAACTGCTCACGCCACGCGCCCCGTTCACGCAGCGCCACACGCAGCACGGCCTCGTACAGGATGGTCCGGAAGTGCGGTCCCCCGCCCTCTCCGGTCAGCAGCTCGGCCCGGCCGAGCCGCGCCTCGACCTGCTGGACGAGTTCCGCGCCCCGGATGTCGCCCGCCGCGAGCACCTCGGTCGCGTAGCCACGGGTCTGGAGCACGCCCGGAATCCTGGTGACGCCGAAGTGCCACAGGCTCACCGCCTCGGACTCCAGCTGCATGTACTCGCGGTACTGCTCCTTGAACTCGGACTTGTCGCCGAGCGCCAGCTCCCACAGCGCCACCAGGAACCCGTCGGCGCCGAAGTACTGGTCCAGCGCCAGTACGACGTCCGCGCTGCCCAGCGTGTGGCCGTGCTCCATCTTCCCGAAGAGCGAGAAGTCCCAGCCCACCTTGTCGCCCAGCTGCCGCAGGCTGTCGCCGCTCTTCTCCCGCAGCGCCTTCAGCTCCTCGGCGAACCGCGCCCGTGGCTCCTGACTGCGACTGGTCACCGTACGTCGCTGTGGTCGCTGTGACATCGCGCCCTTCCCTGCGGCACCCATGGAGTCTCACGCACGGTAATCCAATGGATGCGCAGGGCACAGGAAAACGTCGGGACACCCCCCTCTGCGGGTGACCCCTACTTCTTAGGGTGACCTTCTCTCAGAATCTCAGAGCCGCTGTCAGAGCCGCTGGATGATCGTTCCCGTGGCGAGCGCCCCGCCCGCACACATGGTGATCAGGGCGAACTCCTTGTCCGCGCGCTCCAGTTCATGGAGCGCCGTGGCGATCAGCCGGGCGCCGGTCGCCCCGACCGGATGCCCCAGGGCGATGGCCCCGCCGTTCACGTTCACCTTGTCCAGGTCCTGTCCGAAGACCTGCGACCAGCTCAGTACGACGGAGGCGAACGCCTCGTTGATCTCGATCAGGTCGATGTCCTTGAGGGTCATGCCCGCCTTGCCGAGCACCGCGCGCGTGGCGTCGATGGGACCGTCCAGATGGAAGTGCGGGTCGGCACCCACCAGCGCCTGGGCCACGATCCGCGCCCTCGGCCGCAGCTTCAGCGCCCGCGCCATCCGCTTCGACGCCCACAGCAGCGCGGCCGAACCGTCGCTGATCTGGGAGGAGTTGCCGGCCGTGTGCACGGCGGTCGGCATGATCGGCTTGAGCCGGGCCAGCCCCTCGGCCGTGGTGTCCCGCAGCCCCTCGTCCCGGTCGACGAGCCGCCACATGCCCTGCCCGGCGCCCTGCTCCTCCTCCGTGGTGGGCACCTGGACGGCGAACGTCTCCCGCTTGAACCGCTCCTCCGCCCATGCGACGGCCGCCCGCTCCTGCGAGAGAAGACCCAGCCCGTCCACGTTCTCCCGGGTCAGCCCCCGCCGCCGGGCGATCCGCTCGGCCGCCTCGAACTGGTTGGGCAGATCCACGTTCCACTCCTCCGGGAACGGCTTCCCGGGCCCGTGCTTGGACGCCGATCCCAGCGGTACCCGCGACATCGACTCCACCCCGCAGCTGATGCCGACGTCGATGACGCCCGCCGCGATCATGTTGGCGACCATGTGCGAGGCCTGCTGGGAGGAGCCGCACTGGGCGTTGACCGTCGTCGCGGCCGTCTCGTACGGCAGGCCCATGGTCAGCCAGGCCGTGCGGGTGGGGTTGGCGGACTGTTCGCCGGCCTGGGTGACCGCGCCGCCGACGATCTGCTCGACGCAGTCGGCGGGGATGCCGGTGCGGCCCAGGATCTCGCGGTAGGTCTCGCCCAGCAGATAGGCGGGGTGCAGATTGGCGAGCGCGCCGCCGCGCCTGCCGATGGGGGTGCGTACGGCTTCGACGATCACGGGTTCCGCGGCCATGGTGGGGAGTTCCTCTCCTCAGGTCACCCGCGCGGCGCGGGCGTCCCGGCCACCCGCCACGCAGAACTAGTACGCGTTCTAGTTCTGCTTGCAGTCTGCTGACGGGCCGTCCGACACCGCAACCCCCTTGCAGCGCCCGATACCACAAGCGGTGCCCGGAATTGGGGTCGTCGCGCCCCTTGCCTCTTCTAGAACCCGTTACTACCTTCACGACACCACATTCCTGATGGACCGTCAGATGCCGTCAGATACCGTTCGGATGACGGGAGTTTTCCGATGGCGCACTGCCCCGCGTTGCCCGAAGGGTTCGACTTCACCGACCCCGATGTGCTCCAACACCGCGTGCCCCTCCCGGAGTTCGCCGAGCTGCGCGCCACCGAACCGGTCCACTGGGTGCCCCAGCACCCCGGTGTCGCGGGCTTCGCCGACGAGGGCTACTGGGCGGTGACCCGGCACGCGGACGTCAAGTACGTTTCCACGCACCCGGAGTTGTTCTCGTCCACCACCAACACGGCGATCATCCGCTTCAACGAGCACATCGAGCGGGACGCGATCGACGCCCAGCGGCTGATCCTGCTCAACATGGACCCGCCCGAGCACACCCGCGTCCGCCAGATAGTGCAGCGCGGCTTCACCCCGCGCGCGATCCGCGCGTTGGAGGACAACCTCCGCAACCGAGCGCTCGCCATCGCCGCGAACGCCGCCGCCCGTACCGGCCCCTTCGACTTCGTCACCGAGGTGGCCTGCGAACTGCCCCTCCAGGCCATCGCCGAGCTGATCGGCATCCCGCAGGAGGACCGGCTCAGGATCTTCGAGTGGTCCAACAAGATGATCTCGTACGACGATCCGGAGTACGCGATCACCGAGGAGGTCGGCCAGGAGTCGGCCATGGAACTCATCGCGTACGCCATGAACATGTCCGCCGATCGCAAGCAGTGCCCGGCGAAGGACATCGTGACCACGCTGGTGGCCGCCGAGAACGAGGGCAACCTCGCCTCGGACGAGTTCGGCTTCTTCGTCCTGATGCTGGCGGTGGCGGGCAACGAAACAACCCGCAACGCGATCACCCACGGCATGCACGCCTTCCTCACCCACCCCGACCAGTGGGACCTGTACAAGCGCGAACGCCCGTCCACCACCGCCGAGGAGATCGTCCGCTGGGCGAGCCCCATCGTCTCCTTCCAGCGAACGGCCACCCAGGACACGGAGTTGGGCGGCCAGAAGATCAAAGAAGGCGACCGGGTCGGCCTGTTCTACTCCTCCGCCAACCGCGACCCCGAGGTCTTCGACTCCCCGGACGTCTTCGACATCACCCGCGACCCCAATCCGCACCTCGGCTTCGGCGGCGGAGGCCCGCACTTCTGCCTCGGCAAGTCCCTGGCCGCCCTGGAGATCGACCTGATCTTCAACGCGCTCGCCGACGCGATGCCGGGCCTCACCCTGGTGGGAGACCCACGCCGCCTGCGCTCGGCCTGGATCAACGGAATCAAGGAACTCCAGGTGAGCGCCGGCTGACCCCCGCCCCACCAGACTCGGGCCGGCGGCCTCCCGGCGCCGCCGGCCCGTCCCCACGTGAGGCAGGGGCTGACCCCTACGCCCCGCCCCTGCCTCCGCCCAGCACCGCCCGTACACTTCATCTGAATTGCAACTACAACGGTGAGGCGTGCCGGTGCGATCCTGGCAACGTTGTCTGGACGCGGCGGGAGTGACCAGCGGCTCCGACCGCGCCGCCTACCTGAAGGCCAAGCAGTTCATGCTGAGCCGGGAACCCGCCGGCCACCTGGCGGTACGGCTGCTGATACCGCCCCGCCTCCAGCCCCACATCCTCGCCGGATACGCGTTCGCGTCGTTCACCGACGACCTGTGCGACAAGGGCACGGTGCCGGAGCGCACGCACCGCTACGAGGGCTGGGCCGAGCAGGTCCGCACGGCCCTGGACACGGGCAGGGCCAGCCACCCTCTCCTCCGGGCCTTCCTCCACACCGCCGAGAAACGCGAACTCCCCCGCTCCTGGGTGGACTCGTACCTCGTCGGCGCCCAAATCGACCTGGACTTCTCCGGGTTCACGACCGAGGACGACTACCAGGCGTACATCGAGACGCTCACCTGGCCGTTCCTGATGATCACCTCGGGCCTGTCGATGCCGGGCGGCGGCAGCCAGGCGTACGCGGACAGCTGCCGCCTCCTGGCAGACGCCTGCCAGCGCACCGACTTCCTCACAGACCTGGCCGAGGACCTGCGCGACGGCCGCCTCTACCTCCCGACGGACGACCTGGAAAAACACGGCGTCATACGGTCCGACCTGGAGCAGGGCCGAGACCTCCCAGGCGTCCGCTCCCTGCTCTCGGCCACAGCGTCAACGGCCCACGCGACACTCCGCGAGGCGACCAGGATCATCGCCGAACTCCCGGAGGAACAACGCCCGTTGACCCGCTTCGTAATCCTCCTGCACGACCACCGTCTACGCCGGGCGAAGGCGATGGGGGCGGCGGTAACCCGCCGCCCGGTAAGAGACGACCCGCTGACATGCCTGCGCCTATTGACCCGGGCTCACATGTAAGGGGCGCGGGGAACTGCGCGACCAGCCCCCACCGGGCCCGCACCCAACGAACAACTACGCTCTCGGACAGACCAGTTCAAGCCAGCAAGGGCAAACCGGGACCGAGGTGACGCACGATGATCGGGACGGTGTTCCGCAGCGAGGACGTACCGGCGGAGCACCGCTTCGACTACTGGCGGGAGCTGGTCGGCCAGACCCACGCCCCCAGCGACATGAGCAGCGACTACACCACCGACTTCTGGGCAGAGCAACGCCTCCTGGAACTGGGCCCGGTGACAGTGTGGCCGGCCTCGTTCCGGCCGACCCGGTTCCACCGTGACGCACGGATGGTGCGACGGTCCGACCCCGAGCTGTACCACCTCTCACTGGTGCTCGGCGGCGGCCTGGGAGTCGACCACGCCGGAAGGACCGACACCCACGGCCCCCAGGACCTGTACGTGATCGACACCTCGCGGCCGTACGACGTCCGACCCCCGGCGGACCAGGACCGGCGGCTGGTCACCGGGGTGGGCGTCGAGTTCCCCAAGGTGCTGCTGCCCACCTCACCGGACCGGGTCCAGGAACTCCTGGGCAGACGGCTGTCGGGGCGGGAGGGCGTGGGCGCCGTACTGACCGGCTTCCTCACCGGTCTGAACCAGCAGGCCGACTCCCTCCAGCCCTCCGACGCCCCACGCCTGGGCACCGCCCTGCTCGACCTCCTGCTGGCCTGGTTCGCCCATGTGCTCGACACCGAGGCGGACCTGACCCCGGAGACCCGCGACAGAACCCTGACCGCACGCATACGGGCGTTCATCCGGCAGAACCTCCACGACCCGGAACTCACCCCGCCCGTGATCGCCGCCGCCCATCACATCTCCCTCAGCTACCTGCACCGCCTCTTCCAGGACCAGACGCAGGGCGAGACCGTCGCCGCCTGGATCCGCGCCCGGCGACTGGAGGGCGCCCGCCGCGACCTGGCGGACCCCGCCCTGCGCGCCGTGCCCGTGCACACCATCGCCGCCCGCTGGGGCCTGCCCCGCCCCGCCCACTTCAGCCGGGCCTTCCGCACCGCCTATGGACTGCCGCCCACCGAGTACCGGCTCCAGGCGACGACTCCGACCGCACCACCCGGCACCGTGAACCAAGGTCCCGCCGCCGAGGACACCCCCGTACGCCCGATGCCCTTCAGTTCCGGCTGGTCGCCGCCGACGTCAGCCGCGGCTCGTCGTCCTTCTCCGCCGCCGCCACGACCGTACGGGCGCGCGGCCCCATGAACACGTACGACAGCCCGAACCCGGCGAGCACCACCGCCGCGCCGCCCACCGCGTCCAGCACCCAGTGGTTGCCGGTGGCGACGATCGCGGAGACGGTGAAGAACGGATGCAGCAGGCCCAGCGCCTTCATCCACCACTTGGGCGCGACGATCGCGATGACGAGCCCGCACCACAGCGACCACCCGAAGTGCAGCGAGGGCATCGCGGCGTACTGGTTGGTCAGCGCGGTGAGCGTGCCGTAGTCCGGCTTGGAGAAGTCCTGCACGCCGTGCACCGTGTCGATGATGCCGAGGCCCGGCATCAGACGCGGCGGCGCCAGCGGGTAGAGCCAGAAGCCGACCAGGGCGAGCAGCGTGGCGAAGCCGAGGGACGCGCGGGCCCACCGGTAGTCGACGGGCCGGCGCCAGTACAGGATGCCGAGCACGCTCAGCGGCACCACGAAGTGGAACGACGTGTAGTAGAAGTCGAAGAAGTTCCGCAGCCAGTCGACCTTCACGACCGCGTGGTTGACCCAGTGCTCGATGTCGATGTGCAGGAACTTCTCGATGTCGTGGATCTGGTGGCCGTGGGCCTCGGCGGTGGACCGCCCGCCGGTGGTGGTCCCGCCGGTCGCGGCGAGCCGGACCTTCTGGTAGGCGGCGTACGTGACCCGGATCAGCAGCAGTTCGAGGAGCAGGTTCGGGCGGGTGAGCACGCGGCGCATGAACGGCAGCAGCGGGACGTTCTTGAAGCGGGCCGGGACCGGCGCCGCGTAGTCCGTCGGGATCGGTGAGCGGTAGTACTCCGAGGTCCGGGACAGGAACGGTACGACGGTCGCGGCGGCGATCGCGGCCAGCAGCACGATGTTGTCGCGGACCGGATACAGCGCGCCCATGTTCGGGATGACCATCTTGGCGGGCAGCGTCATCACGATGACGACGGCGACCGGCCACATGTAGCGGTCGGAGGCCCGCTTGCCGACCCGCCCGACGACCGCGAGCAGCACCCACAGCAGCTGGTGCTGCCAGGTGGTCGGCGATACCGCGATGGCGGCGCAGCCGGTGATCGCGACCGCCAGCAGCAGCTGCCCGTCCTGGGCGTACCGCACCGCCCGCCGCAGACCGAGGACGGCGACTCCGGCACCCAGCACCAGGAACAGCGTGATTTCGAGCGGGCCCTCGACGCCCAGCCGCAGCAGCGCGCCGTGCAGGGACTGGTTGGCGAGGTCGTCGGCGGCCCCGCCGAGGCCCACCCCGCCCATGTGATGGACCCAGTACGTGTACGAGTCGTCCGCCATCGTGACCCACGCGAGCGCGGTGCAGGCGGCGAAGGTGATCCCGGCGGAGGCGGCGGCCCGGCGGCGGCCGGTGAACCACAGCAGCGGCGCGAACAGCAGGACGGTCGGCTGGAGGGCCGCCGCGAGGCCGATCAGGGCGCCGGCGGCGCGTTCCTCACGGGCGACGAAGCAGCCGAGCAGGACCAGCAGGACGGGGATGATGCTGGTCTGGCCGAGGTGGAGGGCGTTGCGCACGGGCAGCGACAGCATCAGCAGGCTGATCGCGATGGGCGCGGCGAGGAGCGAGGAGCGGCGGGTCACCGGCTTCGGCAGGGCACGGGCGGCGACCGCGCCGAGCGCGACGACCAGGAGCAGTGAGCCGAAGGTCCAGCCCCAGCCGAGGGCCTGCTCGGCGGCCCGGGTGAGCGGCTTGAGGACGAGTCCGCCGAAGGGCGTGCCGGTGAACTGCGTCGAGTCGTAGAGCGAGCCGTTCACATGCAGGACGCCGTCGGGCCCGACCCACGTCTCCAGATCCGTCAGCCGGTCCGCCTTCGGGGTACTGAGGACGGCGGCCACCTGTCGTACCGCGAGGACGGCGACGAAGAGCCAGAGCGCCACGCGGGCCGCCTTCAGCCGTGCCTGCGCCGTCCCGGCGGCGCCCACTCCGAAGGCACCTCCCGCTCCACCACCGTGCTCTGCGTTTGCCACGCGCCGTAGGCCTCCCGCCCATTCGTCCCGTACGCCCCATGGGCACCTTGCGTCCCACGCGTCTCATCCTGTACGAATCCCAAGAGAATCGCACCGCCTCCGATGTGAGACGCGGGCAACCCCCTCTTTACCTGAGAGACCCCTGGCTTTTGTCCGGACGACGATAGTCGGCCCGGGGCCGGGTTCCCTCCCCCGGTCACACCCCAGATCACACAGAGACGGAAAACCGTCCGGTTTCAGGCCGGATCGGACAGCGTCCGCCCGAAGACGACCATGGCCGTCCGACCGCTCCCCGCCCGGCCCCGCCGGAAATTCCCGGTTCCCCGCACGCGCGCGGGAGTAGCGTCGCCGGGATGCGGATCCTGCATCTCTCCGACACGCACATCAACCACGTCGGCGCGCCCAACCGGCACGGCGTCGACACCACCGAGTCGCTGGACCGGATGCTGACCGACGCCCGGCATCTCACGGGTCTCGGGGCCGTCGTCGTCAGCGGGGATCTCGCGGACAGCGGGGCTCCCGAGGAGTACGCGGTCGTACGGGACCTCGTGGGCGCCTTCGCCCGCGAGCGGGGCATCCCGGTGTTCTGCACCACCGGCAACCACGACGAGCGCACCGCCTTCGCGAAGGCGCTGGGCAGCGGCCACCTGGATGCGGCGGGACGGGAGCGGGCCGACGTTCGGTTCGCCTCCCCCGAAGGCGAGTTGGCGGCGGCCAGCACGGTCGACGGCCATCGGATCGTCACGCTCGACTCACTCGTACCGGGCAAGGTGTACGGATATCTCGGCGCCGCCCAACTGGCCTGGCTGCGCGAGCTGTTGCGCACCCCGGCACCGCACGGCACGACGGTCGTGCTGCACCATCCGCCGGTCGCCCTCGACGACGCGCTCCAGAAGGCGCTGGGCCTGGGCAATCCGGCGGACCTGGCCGACGCCGTGCGCGGCAGCGACGTACGGCTGATCCTGGCCGGGCACTTCCACGTCCAGCTCATGGGGTTCCTGGAGTCGGTGCCGGTGTGGGTGACACCGGGGGTGTACAACCGGATCGACCTGACCGGCCCGCCGAACACCGGACGGGCGGTGCGCGGGGCCTCGGCCACGCTCGTCGACCTGGGCTCGCCGGGCGCCCCGCTGCTGCACACACTGCACGCCCGCGACCCGCGCGCGGGCGAGACGATCAGCGAACTCGACGAGGCGCAGATCACCGACGTGATCGCCCGTGAGGGCTACAAATGACCCGGCACATACTTCGTACGTACTTCGCACCTCGGTCCCGAACGGAAGGTACGGCTCTCATGAGCGAGTCCCAGCGCTGGGATGACGTCGACGACTACTTCACCGCCCTCCTGGCCCCGGCCGACGACGCCTTGGAGGCGGCACTGCGCGACAGCGACGCGGAGGGGCTGCCGCACATCAACGTCGCGCCGAACCAGGGCAAGCTGCTCCAGCTGCTCGCCCAGATCCAGGGGGCCCGCAACATCCTGGAGATCGGCACGCTCGGCGGCTACAGCACCATCTGGCTGGGCCGCGCGCTCCCGGCCGACGGCCGGCTGGTCACCCTGGAGTACGACGGGAAGCACGCCGAGGTCGCCCGCCGCAACCTCGCCCGGGCCGGCCTCGACTCCATCGCCGAGGTCCGGACGGGCCCCGCCCTGGAGTCGCTGCCCAAGCTGGCCGACGAGAACCCGGAGCCCTTCGACCTGGTCTTCATCGACGCCGACAAGGTCAACAACCCGCACTACGTGGAGTGGGCGCTCCGGCTCACCACCGCGGGCAGCCTGATCATCGTGGACAACGTGGTGCGCGGAGGCGCGGTGACCGACCCGGACTCCACCGACCCGAGCGTGCGCGGCACCCGCGCCGCCCTCCAACTCATCGCCGAGCACCCGAGGTTGAGCGGCACGGCGATCCAGACGGTGGGCAGCAAGGGGTACGACGGCTTCGCGCTGGCGCGGGTCGTGGCCTAGCCGGGAGCCCCGCCCGGCCTCAACCCTCGTGGTAGAAGCCCACGTTGACGCTGCGCGGCCCGGTGCGGTCCTGGACGATGATCTCTCCGGCACCGCCCCGGGGCAGCGGCACGCTCCCGCCGTACGGCACGGTCTGGGCGTACTCGCCGACCACCAGCCGGACTTCGGAGGACGGGTCGGGCTGGGAGCCCTGGAGCCACGACAGGTGCCAGGTGTTGTCGGGGCCGCACAGGAACTCCAGGTGGACCCGTGAGACGAACAGCCAGTCGTCGGGGGTGACGAGACGGCACACCGCCTTGTCCCGGCCCACCCGCATGATGGCCCCCGGTTCGCTGGGCGCCTCGGCCATGAGCATGCCGGCCGTGGCGCCGGCTTCCGTCCCGGAGACGGTCGCCATGGTGAGTTCGAGCACGTGCGCTCCTTCAGATGAGCAATACCTGTACGGCAGCCATGTTGCCGTACCGCCGCCGCATGATAAATCGCCCCATCGTCGGCTTGTGCGAGGTCCGGCACAATGGACACATGACCGAACGCAAACCACCTGGTGTGAGTTTCGAGTCCTGGGTCGACAAACAGATCCGCGAGGCGGAGGCGCGCGGGGAGTTCGCCCAGCTTCCGGGCGTG
Source organism: Streptomyces sp. NPDC002680 (assembly GCF_042889145.1). NCBI lineage: Bacteria > Bacillati > Actinomycetota > Actinomycetes > Kitasatosporales > Streptomycetaceae > Streptomyces > Streptomyces sp. NPDC002680. Next base: position 325,465 of record NZ_JBIAQP010000007.1, on the reverse strand, counting down.
GGCAAGCCCTTGTCCGACGGTCCTGACACGTCGTACGACGAACTGTGGTGGGTCAAGCAGAAGATGGCCCGCGAGGGGCTGTCGGTCCTGCCGCCGACGCTGGCCCTGCGCAAGGAGGCGGAGGACGCGCTGGCGGCGGCGCACAAGGCCCCCTCCGAGGGGGCGGTCCGCCGGATCCTGACGGAGATCAACGCCAAGATCCGCGACATGATGTTCAAGCCGCCGCCCGGCCCCCCGCTGGGCCTCAAGCCGTACGACGTCGACGAGGTCGTACGGGAGTGGCGGGAGGCTCGGGCGAGGTAGCCGGCACGGGCCCGGCTGTCTCAGCTGTGGAGCAGGCGTTCCGTCAGTTCCCGGTAGTCGCGCAGGGCGAGGCGGAGCTTCTCGGTGTCGCCTGCGTCGCTGCCGCTGCCCGACTGCCAGGACCCGCGTACGGTCCGGCGGGTGCGCTCCACCGCCTCCGTGAACCGCTCGGTGACCTCCGCCAGTACGCGGTCGGCCTCCTCGACGGAGTCCCGGGGGCCGTCCACGAACCCGGTGACGGCGTGCTGGAGCCGCAGCGTGAGCTTGTCCCGCTCGTCCTGCGCGAGCAACGCGGTCCCGTGGGAGGACTGGGAGGACCGGTCCGACGACGGCCGGGCCTCGTGGGGCCGGGCGGGGGCCGGCGGGGCGGACGGCGGCGGTACGGCGGGGGCACCGGCAGGCTTCTCCGCGCGCGGGTCGGACTTGTCCGTACCTGTACCTGTACCCGTACGCAGGTCCGGCTTCTCCGTCTGCGTGTCCGGCCTCGAGGTCTGGGTGTCCGGACGCTTACCGTCCCGGTTCTCGATGTCCGTCATGTGGGTCAACTCCCCTTTAACTGCAGCTTGTTGAGTCGTGACTTGGACTTCGGCCGGGGGTGCTCCCCCTGGCCGACCAGGTCGTCGAAGAAGGCGCGGGCCTCGATCATGGCCGTGCGCATCTCCTCCGTGTCGGGCTGGTGCTCGTGGGCGGCGCTGTGCACGCGCCGGTAGCCGTGCACATGGTGGGCGTGGTGCACGGAGAGCGCGTCGAGCTGGTCCTCGTACTGGCCGCCGTCGGGGAAGCCACGGGCACCGGCCAGCTCGGCGAGGAGCACGTCCGCGTCGGCGACCGCCTGCTGCGGCGACTCGACGAAGTGCTCCTGCGCGGCTGCCCAGCGGGCCGCGAACCGTTCGCGCTCGGCGGGCTCCAGCGGCCGTTCCCGCAGGTCGCCGTGGCGCTGGACGCGCTCGGCGAGTTCGTGGTCGGCCGCCTTGGTGTCCCCGTCGTGACGGGAGACGGCCCGCTCGTACTCGGGCCCGAAGCGCCGTTTCAGATCGCGTGGGCCGTGGGTACCGGCGGCCCGCCGGTTCAGGGTGACCGCGCCCACGGCGAGGGCCGCGACGACGATCACGATCAGAACGATGATCACTCCTGTGGACATGAATGCCTTCCGGATCTCCTCGACCGATTGCTCGTCTCGACCGATTGCCCGTCGGACGACTTCTCGTCAGGATCCGGGTTGCCCCGAAGGCCCTCCCCAAACCGGACGGCCCCGACCGGGCGTCAACCGAGCCTGTCCGCCGAGCCGTTGTGCGGCTGCTCCGCGTCCGAACCGCACAGCTCCTCGTTCAGGAGCTTCACCAGCTGGACCAGGTCGGTGGGCCGGTCCGGCCCCCACCAGTCGCCCAGCAGCTCGGCCAGGGACTCCTCACGGGCCTGCGCGAGCCGTTCGGCGACCACGCGGCCCTCGTCGGTGAGGACCATGTCGAGGCCCTCGCGCACCCCGAGCCGCCGTTCCTCGACCTGCCGGGCGGCCTCGATGATCACGGTCAGCGGTACGGAGCTGCGCTCGGCCAGTACCGAGGGCTCGGCCCAGCCGTACCGCCGGATGCGCAGCAGCAGCCAGCTCGCCGCCGGGTACAGGTCGAGGCCGGCCCGTGCGGTGATCGTCCGGTAGATCTCGCGGCGCCCCTCTCGGGTGCCGAGCACGGACAGCGCACGGCACACCTCGTCGTACGACGACCGCTGGACGGGGTTGCTGGCGAGGGTCTCGGTGACGTCGGGGGCGGTCACCGAGCCGCGCAGCTTGTCCTCGCGCAGGAACCAGGCGAGGACGAAGCCGAGAACGGCGACGGGGGCGGCGTACAGGAAGACGTCGGTGATGGCGGACGCGTACGCCTCCAGGGCGGCCGGGCGGACCGCCGAGGGGAGGGCGGCGATGCCGCGCGGGTCGGCCTCCAGGGCGTCCACCGAGACCCCGGTGGGCAGTTGTACGCCCCGGAAGGCGTCCGTGAGCTTGTCGCCGAGCCGACTGGAGAAGACCGTACCGAAGACGGCCACGCCGAAGGAGGCGCCGATCGAGCGGAAGAAGGTGGCGCCGGAGGTGGCGACGCCCAGATCCTCGTACGAGACCGCGTTCTGCACGATCAGCACCAGGACCTGCATGACCAGGCCGAGACCCAGGCCGAAGACGAGGAAGTAGGCGCTCATCTCGCCGGTGGAGCTGTGCTCGTCGAGCCGGTGGAGCAGCAGGAGGCCGAGGGCGGTGACGCCGGTGCCCGCGATGGGGAACACCTTCCAGCGGCCCGTACGGCTGACGATCTGCCCGGAGACGGTGGAGGCGACGAGCAGCCCGAGCACCATCGGGAGCATGTGCACGCCGGACATGGTCGGGGAGACGCCCTGGACGACCTGGAGGAAGGTCGGCAGATAGGTCATCGCGCCGAACATGGCGAAGCCGACGATGAAGCTGATGACGGCGGTGAGGGTGAAGGTGCGCAACCGGAACAGCTTGAGCGGAAGGACGGGCTCGGCGGCCCGCCGCTCGACGAGAACGAAGCAAAGGGCGAGAACGACCCCCAGCACCGCCAGACCGACGATCCGCGCCGAGCCCCACCCCCAGGAGGCACCGAGCGAGGTGACGAGGATCAGACAGGTGGCGACGGAGGCGATGAGGAGGGTGCCGAGGTAGTCGATGACATGCCGTTCGGACCGGCGCGGGATGCGCAGGACGGTCGCGATGACGGCGAGGGCGACGGCGCCGACGGGCAGGTTGACGTAGAACACCCAACGCCAGCTGAGGTGTTCGGTGAAGAGCCCGCCGAGCAGCGGCCCCAGCACGCTGGTGGCCCCGAAGACGGCACCGAACAGCCCTTGATAGCGCCCACGTTCGCGCGGCGGGACGAGATCCCCCACGATCGCCATCGACAGCACCATCAGCCCACCGCCGCCGAGCCCCTGCAAGGCGCGGAAACCGATCAGCTGGGGCATGTTCTGCGCCATGCCGCAGAGCGCGGAGCCGATGAGAAAGATCACGATCGCGGCCTGGAACAACTGTTTCCGGCCGTACTGGTCGCCGAGCTTGCCCCAGAGGGGGGTCGCGGCGGTGGACGCGAGCAGATAGGCGGTGACCACCCACGACAGGTGATCCATGCCGCCGAGGTCGCTGACGATGGTGGGCAGCGCGGTCGACACGATGGTCTGGTCGAGGGCGGCGAGCAGCATGCCGAGCAGCAGGGCACCGATGGAGACGAGAACGTTCCCAGGCACGTGTTCGGGCCCGGGAGCCTTCGGCCTCTCTTCCGCCACATCTCCCGTCCTACCGCGCGCTTCCCCGGCCATGAAGTCCTCCAGTGACTCTCGTTACACCCCCATCGTGGGTGGTGTGACCGGTTATGGCCTGTCGAATCCCCACGAGATTCGGCGGAACCCCGGATTCCGGGGGCGTACGGGAGATGGTGTGAAGGAGCGCCGGATAACCTCTGGGATTCGTACGGGGATTCGTACGGGGGTTCGTACGGGGAAGGAACAGACGCGCAGTGAACGATCCGATGGGGCATGTGTGTCCGGAGTGCGGCGCGCCCCGGGGAGCCGACAACACGCCCTCCTGCGCCTGCGCCGAACGCGCGGCCGACGCCCACATAGAGAACCGCACGGCGGAGGCAGCGGCGGCGGAGGATTTCGATCCCCTGCGCATACGCCCGTACGTGGAACTGACCCCGGAGACCCCCGCAGCACCGCCCGACCCGGCGGCCGACGTGACGATGCCGCTGCCTGCGGTGCCCGCGGATCCCGGCTGGGCGGACGAGACGGCGACGGCGGCGATACCGGCGGTACCGGCACTACCGCTGCCCCCGGACACCCCCACAGAGGACGACGAGCAGACCGAAGGCCCGGGCAACCGCCCCCGGATCCTCCTCCTGGGCGCCGCCGGAGCGGTCGTCCTGATCCTGGCGGCGGGCGGACTGGCGGGCGGAATGTTCACGTACGACAAGCCGTCCCGGAACAACACGGCCGCCCAGGACGTACGGGAGAGCGTGCCGGCCGCGACGACCAGCGCGGCGTCCCCGACCCCGTCGAGCAGCCCCACAGCATCTAGGTCGGCGCCCCCTTCCCCGACCCCGACCCTCAGCGAGACCCCGACCCCCACACCCACCCCGACGTCCGCCGCCCCGACCCCGACCAGGTCGGCCACCCCGAGCCAGGCCCCGACGACCGCCCAGGCCACCGGCACGATCACCCCGGCCCCCGGCGGCGACGACGACAAGGAGACCGCCCCGGTCCTGCGCCCCGGCGACCACGGCGACGAGGTCCTCGAACTCCAGCAGCGACTCCGCCAGCTGGCGCTCTACGTCAACGACCTCGACGGCGTCTACGACGACAACGTCGAAAACGCGGTGACCGCCTACCAGACGACCCGCAACATCGACGCAGAGGAACCGGGCGTATACGACAGAACAACCCGAGAACGCCTGGAATCAGAAACAACAGAACCGTGAGACGGCGCGGGCAGCGCAGGCGGCGCGGGGCACCAAACACGCGAGAGCGGTAGACGGACCCGCTTTCAGTGGCGGCGCGGGCCGTCTTTTAGGGGCGCGGGGAACTGCGCGACCAGCCACGACGGACCCGCGGCCGAGGTAGACACGGGAGAGACACGGGACAGACACCTGAGGTTCACCCGCGCCTCAACCCGCACCCCAAAGGGGCGCGGGGAACTGCGCGACCAGCCCCCACCGGGCCCACAGCCGAAACACACCCCTCCCCCGCAAAGCACTCAGCCGACGTACACCCGCATCTCCCCGCCCCCCACACTCTCAACCCGCACCCCACTAAGATCCGCCACCACCACATCAGGCCGGTGATAGTGGGCCCGAGCCCCAACCCCCACCACCCGCATCCCCGCGGAGCGCCCCGCCGAGATCCCCGCCCCCGAGTCCTCGAACACCAAACAATCCGCAGGGTCGACCCCCAGCTCAGCCGCCCCCTTCAAAAACCCCTCGGGATCCGGCTTGCTCGCCCCGACCGACTCGGCAGTCACCCGCACATCCGGCAACGCCAACCCCGCCGCAGCCATCCGCGCGGTCGACAGAGCAACATCGGCCGAGGTCACCAACGCATGCGGAAGCCCCCGCAAGGACTCCAGGAACGCACCGGCGCCCGGTATCGCGACGACGCCATCCAGATCCGCGGTCTCCTCCGCGAGCATGCGCGCATTGTCCGCGTGGTTCTGCTCCACAGGCCGGTCGGGCAGCAGCACGGCCATGGAGGCGTACCCCTGCCGCCCATGCACCACCTTCATGACCTCGTCGCCGTCCAGCCCGTGCCGATCGGCCCAGCGCCGCCAGATGCGCTCGACGACGGCATCCGAGTTGACGAGGGTCCCGTCCATGTCGAGGAGCAGGGCACGGGCGGTGAGCACGGTGGGGACCGTCATCGGCAGACTCCAAGGCACGGCACAGGACAGCACAGATACGGGACCAAGGCGGCCCCGCCCGCCGGTCAGGGAAAACGGGCGGGAGCCACTTTGTTCCCACACGGTACAAAAGAAACGACCCCGCCCGCTACCGCCTTCGGCAACAGTTCACCGACCGGCCATCTACGAAGCGCCCCCACTGACCACCCGCACCCCCTCCCTACCCAGCCACCGCCTCCCAAAGACTCCACACCCCGAGCCCGAGCATCAACACGGCCGCGATCTTGGTGATCAGCTCCAGCGGCACCCGCTTCATCAGCGCCCGCCCGCCCACGATCCCGAGCCCGGCCACGGCCCAGAGCGCGAGCACCGCGCCGAGGCCGACGGAGAGCGGGTCGTCGTAGCGGGCGGCGAGGTTGGCCGTCATGATCTGCGTGAGATCGCCGAACTCGGCGACGAGGATGAGCATGAAACCGGCCCCGGACACCTTCCAGAAGGACTGGTCCTCGGGCCGCCGCACCTCGGCCTCGTCCTCCCCCTTCTTCATCAGCAGGACCGCGGCCCCACCCAGGAAGAGCACGCCGGTCAGTGCGTGGACGAGCTGCTGCGGCAGCAGGGTGAGCACGCTGCCCGCCGCGACGGCGAGCACGACATGCAGCGCGAACGCGGCGGCGACGCCGGCGAAGACGTACGAGGCGCGATAACGGGTGCCGAGGACGAGCCCGGCGAGGGCGGTCTTGTCCGGCAGTTCAGCAAGGAAGACGACGCCGAAAACCAGCGCCGTCACGGTGAAGCTGATCAAGATTCCTCAATCGGTAGGGGCCGCCCCACCGAGAGTGTTACCGCTGAACGACACCTCGGCACGGCAGCACACAGTCAGTGCACTACTGGCCGAAGGTCTCGCTGGCAGGCCACATGTGGCCTGCCTCCGGGCGCCGGCTCAGACGAGCTGAGCAGTATGTCGACGGTCCGGCGAAGAGCTACTCCCCTTCTGCGCCGTCCATCGTACGCGACGGGTCAGACACAGGAGCCGGGAGGCGGCAGCGGCAGCGGCAGATCCGGCGTACGGCCCGGCCGGGCCCCGCTCACCGCTCCGTGATGTGCTGGTCCCGGCCCGCCTGATACACCCGCCCGGAACCGGACGCCTGCGCCTTCATCACCACCGTGCCGCCCCGGGTGCCGTCCCCCTCGGGCAGCAGCGGGGTCAGTTCGGCGTCCAGTACGCGCCGCAACTCCCCGGCGAGGTCCGGGTGTTCACGCAGCAGCAGATGCAGCCGGAACTGCCAGTCCGTCTCCAGCGCGGACACCACGGGCGAGGTGACACCTGGCGCCGCCGCACCGGGCGCCCCACCCTCCAGCGCCGCCAGCAACCGCGTACGCGCCTGCCCGAACTCCGCGCCCACAGTGTCGGCTTCCGCCTCCGGCCGCACCCGGCGCCACAGCGCGACGAGCGCCCGTTTCGCCTGCTCCCAGGAGTCGGTGGCCATCGCCCCGACAAGTGCCGTCCCGACCGCCACCGCCAGCGGATCCATTGCCAGCCCCCAGCGGATCCCGCGCGCCCCCGTGACCGCGGGTCCTGGATCTCACGGTAGCTCTCACGTCCGGGCCGGATATCCGAAACGGCGTCACTTTCCGCACTATTCAGGCCTGTTACGGAATCAGGGGAACCAACCACATCATCTGCCCCGGCCGTTCCGCGCCCGAGGAAATCAGCACCCCGACACCTTGCCTTGACATGCACACGTCACTAACTTCTTACCCAACGCTCATTCCCCGGCAACACTGCGACGCGATCATTCACTCGCTCGCGTTCAACACCCCCATCCCCCGAGGGAGTTCGCATGCCGAAGTTCTACGCGCGTCGACGGCTCAGCATACTCGCCGCTCTCACCGGACTCATAGCATCGGTCGGACTTTTCAACGGTCCGACCGCCTCCGCCGCTCTCCCCACCCCGGTCAGCGCCGCCACCGCCCGCACCTACCTCGCCTCGCTCACCGTGGCGACCGAGGACCGCACCGGCTACGACCGCGACCTGTTCCCGCACTGGATCACCATCTCCGGCACCTGCAACACCCGTGAGACGGTCCTGAAGCGGGACGGTACGAACGTCGTCACCAGCTCCGCCTGTGCCGCCACCAGCGGCTCCTGGTACTCCGTCTACGACGGCGCCACCTGGACCGCCGCCTCCGACCTCGACATCGACCACCTCGTACCGCTCGCCGAGGCCTGGGACTCGGGCGCCGACAGCTGGACCACCGCCCAGCGTCAGGCGTTCGCCAACGACCTCACCCGGCCCCAGCTCATCGCGGTCACGGACAACGTGAACCAGCAGAAGAGCGACCAGGACCCGGCCGAGTGGATGCCCTCGCGCACCGCGTACACCTGCACGTACGTCCGCGCCTGGGTCCAGGTGAAGTACTACTACGACCTCTCGGTCGACTCGGCCGAGAAGAGCGCGCTCACGAGCTACCTCGCCAGCTGCTGATCGACCGCCGAATGGATCAGTGGTTCAGCCACCAAATGGGCCACTGGCTGAGCCACTGATCAAATGCACCATGCACGGAACCTCCCCGCCCTCCCCCGTCGTCCGTACCGTACGGTGCGACGGAGGAGGGTGATCAACGTGGCGACACTTCGCCTGGGTCCGCTGCTGAGGTATGCCGACGAGTCGGCCGCGACCGTCTGGGTCGAGGCGAGCCGTCCGTGCACGGCCGAGGCGCGCTGCGCGGACGGTGCCGGCGGCGAGACCCGCACCTTCCAGGTCGCGGGCCACCACTACGCGCTGATCCCGGTGACCGGCCTCGCCCCGGGCACGACGACACCGTACGAGGTGTTCCTGGACGGCGTCCGCGTGTGGCCGCTGCCCGACTCGCCCTTCCCGCCCTCCGTCATCCGCACCGCCGAGGACGGGGAGAGCGAGTCGGAGGGCGACGGGTTCCGGGTCGCCTTCGGTTCCTGCCGCTGGGCCGCACCGGCCGTCGACGACAAGGACCCGGTCGGCGCGGACGCCCTGGACACCCTGGCCGCGCGCATCGCGGCCGACCCCACGGCCGAACGCCCGGACGTGCTCCTCCTGTTGGGCGACCAGGTGTACGCCGACGAGGTGTCCGACGCGACCCGCCGCTGGCTGGCCGCCCGCCGCGACCTGTCCGAACCGCCGGGCGCCGAGGTCGCGGACTACGAGGAGTACACCCACCTCTACTACGAGTCCTGGCTCGACCCCGAGGTCCGCTGGCTGCTGTCCACCGTCCCCACCTGCATGATCTTCGACGACCACGACGTCATCGACGACTGGAACACCAGCGCGGCCTGGCTGGCCGACATGCGGGAGACCCCGTGGTGGCGCGAGCGGCTGCTGAGCGGCCTGATGTCGTACTGGGTGCACCAGCACCTCGGCAACCTCGCCCCGGCCGAACTCGCCGCCGACCCGCTGTACGCGGCCGTACGCGAGAGCCCCGACGGTACGGACGTCCTGCGCGCCTTCGCCTCGAAGGCGGACGCCGATCCCGCCTCGGTCCGCTGGAGCTACCGGCGCGACTTCGGCCGCGCACGGCTGCTGATGGTGGACAGCAGGGCGGCCCGGGTTCTCGACGAGGACAGCCGCGCGATGCTGGACCCGGGCGAGGCGGAATGGGTACGGGAACAGGCGCTGGACGCCCCCGGCTCGTACGACCACCTCCTCATCGGCACCTCGCTGCCCTGGCTGCTTCCCCACCTCGTGCACGACGCCGAGGCCTGGGACGCGGCTCTGTGCCGGGGTGAACGGGGCGCGCGCTGGGCCCGGTTCGGGGAGAAGCTGCGCCGCGCGGCCGACCTCGAACACTGGGCGGCGTTCACCACCTCGTTCACCGACCTGGCCGCGCTGATCGCGGAGGCCGGCTCGGGCCCCGAGGCCCCGGCGACGGTCCTGGTCCTGTCGGGAGACGTCCACCACGCCTACGCGGCCGAGCCCACCTGGCCCGAGGCCGACCGCCCGGACGCCCGGGTCCTCCAGCTGACCTGCTCCCCCGTCCACAACGCCATCCCCCGCCACATAAAGGTCGGCTTCCGCCTCGGCTGGAGCGGTCTGGGCCGCGCCCTGGGCCGCCGCTTCGCCCGGCACGGCCGGGTCCCGCACCCACCGGTCACCTGGCGCCGGACGGGCGGCCCCTGGTTCGGCAACATGCTGATGACCCTGACCCTGAGCGGCCGTTCGGCCCGGCTGCGGCTGGACCGGGTCCGCGAGCAGAAGGGCGGCGCCGCACAGCTGGAGACGGTCACGGAGTCGCAGCTGAGCGGCTGAGCGGGTGAGGCTTCCAGGGCCTGTCCGGCGGATCATGCCGGAGACGCGGGGCTTGGCACGCCCGTCCCGGCGTTGTCGTCACCGCGGCTGTCCTCCGACCCGATCCGCCGGACAGGCCCTAGTGAGGCATCCCACACCGGCGGCGATCCCCGTCCCCGGTGCTCGGCTCTCCCAGCTCCCGGCGGCATGATGAGGCGGACCGTCCGCTTCCGGTGGACGGTCTGCTGCCATCGCGCCCCACACGCCCGGGAGTACCCCCCTTGTCTCCAGCGCCCGCCGAGCCGCCGTCCAGGACCGCCCCGGAGGCCACGCCCCGGTCCCCCTCCGTGTCCGTCGCCCTGGTCGGTGCCGGGCCGCGCGGCACCAGCGTGCTGGAGCGTCTCTGCGCCTCCGCGCCGGAACTCCTGGCGCCCGGGGCCCGGTTGACCGTCCATGTCGTCGACCCGGCACCGCCGGGCGCGGGCCGGGTCTGGCGCACCTCGCAGTCGCCCCGGCTGCTGATGAACACGGTGGCCTGCCAGGTGACCCTCTTCACCGACGACAGCGTGGACTGCTCGGGGCCCGTCCGACCGGGCCCCAGCCTCTACGAGTGGGCGCGCGAACAGGCCGACGAAGAAGGCGAGTTGAGGCCGGACGACTACCCCACCCGCGCCCACTACGGCCGTTACCTGGAGTGGGTGTTCGCGAAGACCGTGCGCGAGGCACCTCTCTCCGTCCACGTCGAGACCCACGCGACCCGTGCGATCCACCTCGACGACGCCCCCGACGGCAGCCAGACCCTCACCCTCGCCAACGGCCGTACCCTGTCCGCCCTTTCGGCCGTCGTCCTCGCCCAGGGCCACCTCCCCCTCCTCCCGGACGAGGAGCAGCGGCACCTGACCTCGTACGCCACCGGGCACGGCCTCTGCCACATCCCGCCCGCCAACCCGGCCGACGTCGACCTCTCCCCGCTGGCCCCCGGCGAACCCGTCCTGCTGCGCGGCCTTGGCCTCAACTTCTTCGACCACCTCACCCTCCTGACGACGGGCCGAGGCGGCCGTTTCACGCACGGCCCCGAGGGTCCCGAGGGCGGACTGCGCTACGTTCCCTCCGGACGCGAGCCACGCCTCTACGCCGGCTCGCGGCGCGGCATCCCGTACCAGGCGCGCGGCGACAACGCGAAGGGCCCGTACGGCAGGCACACCCCGCTCGTCCTCACCCCCGAGGCGACAGCGGGCTTCCGCAAACGCGCCGACTCCGGCGAGGCGCCCGACTTCCGCACCGAGATATGGCCGCTGGTGGCGAAGGAGGTCGAGACGGTCTACTACGAAACCCTGCTGCGGGCCCGGGAGTTCACGAGCCGCCCGCTCGACGACTTCCGGGACCGCTTCCTCGCCGCCCCGCACGGCACCGGCCAAGAGGCGGCCGTACTCGACGAGTTCGGCGTTCCGGAGGCCGACCGCTGGTCCTGGGACCGGATTTCACGGCCGTACGCCGGACAGGTCTTCCCCGATGCCACCGCCTGGCGGAGCTGGCTGCTGGCCCACCTGCGCGAGGACGCCGCCCAGGCCGCGCTGGGCAATGTCGACGGGCCCGTGAAGGCCGCCCAGGACGTACTGCGCGACCTGCGCAACGAGTTGCGGCTGATCGTCGACCACGGCGGACTGCCGGGCGACTCGCGCCGGGACCACCTGGACCGCTGGTACACCCCGCTCAACGCCTTCCTGTCCATCGGGCCGCCCCGGCGGCGCGTCGAGGAGCTGACGGCGCTGGTGACGGCAGGCGTGGTGGAGATCCTCGGACCCCGCCTCGAAGTTCGGGCCGAGGACAGGGCCTGGGTGGCGCACTCCCCCGATGTGCCGGGCTCGGCAGTGCGCTTGACCTCACTCATAGAGGCACGGCTGCCGGAGCCCGACCTGCGCCGTACGGCCGACCCCCTACTCGCCGGACTCCTGCGGACGGGCAGGGCGAGGCCCCATGTCACAGACGGCTACGAAACGGGCGGACTGGACGTGACACCGCGCCCGTATCTCCTGATGGACCGTCAAGGCCAGGCGCAGGCACGGAGGTTGGCGTTCGGGGTGCCCACGGAGGGCGTGCACTGGGTGACCGCGGCCGGGGCCCGCCCAGGCGTGGATTCGGTCACACTTTCGGATGCGGACGCGGTGGCACGGGCAGTGCTGCGCATGACCTCACAGGCGTTCCCACCTGCGGAAACAGGCACACCGGAAAGGCGGGAGGAGGCCCATCCGGAGGCAAAGCGGTGGCCAAATGTTGAACTTGCAAGCATTGATTAGGCCCCCCTACGGTGGACTACCCGCTCGGTTCATCCCCCAGGAACGCCCCGTCCCCCGGACGGAGCGATTCAGACCGAAGGAGACATCCCCCACATGTCCGCTCGCCTCAACAACGCTCAGCCCTACGCGATAGGCCTCTTCCGGATCGTGGTCGGCCTGCTCTTCGCCTGCCACGGCGCCCGTTCGCTCTTCGGCGTCCTCGGCGGCGAGGAGACCGTCGCGGGCGGCACCTGGCCCGGCTGGTACGCGGCCATGATCGAACTGGTCGGCGGCACCCTGGTCCTGCTGGGCCTCGGCACCCGCGTCGCCGCGTTCATCGCCTCGGGCGCGATGGCGTACGCGTACTTCGACGTCCACCAGCCCAACGCCCTCATGCCGATCCAGAACCAGGGCGAACTGGCCGCCGCCTTCTGCTGGGCGTTCTTCCTGCTGGTCTTCACCGGCTCCGGCGCCTTCGGCGTGGACCGGCTGTTCGCGAAGCGCTCGTCGGCGGCGACAAAGACGTCCCGCGACAAGACGCCGATAGCCGCCTGACCCGACCCCGACACACACGCCGGTGCCCATCCCCGCATCCAGGGGGTGGGCATCGCGTGCGTCGGAGTGAACATGGTGTGGCGAACACATGAGCCCCCGGTGGATCTCCTGTCGGACCCCAGGCGTACGCTGTATGGCTGTCACACGCCGCCCGCCGCTCCCCCGCGAGGTAGCGGCACGGATCGGGCGAACGGGGGAGTCACGGGGAGTCTGCGGTGCTTGAGAGTGTGGGGTCACTGACCGGGACCCCGTGGATCTACGCCCTGGTGGGCGCGTCCGTCCTGTTCGACGTCCTCGTACCGGTACTGCCGAGCGGTGTCCTGGTCATCACGGCCGCCACCGCTGCCGCCGCCGGTTCGGGCGCGGCCACCGGGCAGGTCCCGCAGGAGGTCCCCGACATCCTCGCGCTCACCCTCTGCGCGGCCACGGCATCGGTCCTCGGCGACCTGGTGGCCTACCGGCTGGCCTGGCACGGCGGGGCCCGACTGGACCGCGCGATCGCCCGCTCCCGACGCCTGACCAGCGCGCAGGAACGTCTCGGCCAGGCCCTCGCGCACAGCGGCGGCATCCTGGTCGTCGTCGCCCGCTTCGCCCCGGCCGGCCGCTCGGTCGTCTCCCTGGGCGCCGGCGCCGCCCACCGCCGGGTCGGCGAGTTCCTCCCCTGGTCCATCGTGGCGGGCCTGGCCTGGGCCGCGTACAGCGTCGCCCTCGGCTACTTCGGCGGCCAGTGGCTGGGCGCGACCTGGCTGGCAACGGGCGTATCGGTGGCGGCCCTGTTCGGCGCGGGCGCGGGGGCGGCGTTCCTGATGCGCCGCCCAAGGGCAACAGTCGGGCAAGGGGCTCCTGTCTAGCGGGCAAGGGGCCCCTGTTCAACAGGCGCCGAGGAGACGCGCCCGACAGGGGCGCGGGGAACTGCGCGACAAGCCACGACGTGCCCGCACCCGCCACCACACAGAACCCCCCACCCCTCCGGCGCCCCAACCCCCGCCCCAATTCCCCCGGCTGGACAACCAACTTCTGCCACAACCGTTGACTTCAACCTCCCCTCGCTCTAATTTCAGCGCGCCCCCTCGTTCGGTTCGCCGATCGCAGTTCGAAATACCGACCAAACCCCCCGGGAGCCGCATGTACCCCCCGCCGCGCTCATCCCTCTTCAGACGCACAGCGATACGCGTCCTCGCCCTGGCAACAGCCGCAGCCGCAGCCCTCGTCTTCGCCCAACCCCAGGCCGAGAAAGCCCCCACACTCGACAACACCACCCCCGTCGCCGCCTCCACCCGCCAGATCCCCGTCCCCACCGCCCCCATGGGCTGGGCATCCTGGAACAGCTTCGCGGCGGTCATCGACTACAACGTGATCAAGGGCCAGGTCGACGCGTTCGTCGCGGCCGGACTCCCCGCGGCCGGCTACAAGTACATCAACATCGACGAGGGCTGGTGGCAGGGCACTCGGGACAGTGCCGGCAACATCACCGTCGACGAGTCCGAGTGGCCCGGCGGTATGAGCGCCATCGCCGACTACATCCACAGCAAGGGCCTCAAGGCCGGTATCTACACCGATGCCGGCAAGGACGGCTGCGGCTACTACTACCCGACCGGCCGCCCCGCCGCCCCGGGCAGCGGCAGCGAGGGCCACTACGCCCAGGACATGCTCCAGTTCTCCCAGTGGGGCTTCGACTTCGTGAAGGTCGACTGGTGCGGCGGTGACGCCGAGGGCCTCGACGCGGCGACGACGTACAAGGCGATCAGCGACGCGGTGGCCACCGCGTCCGCCACCACCGGCCGCCCGCTCACCCTCTCCATCTGCAACTGGGGCTACCAGAACACCTGGAACTGGGCCCCGGGCCTCGCCCCCATGTACCGGACCAGCACCGACATCATCTTCTGGGGCAACAGCCCCTCGATGTCGAACATGCTGTCCAACTACGACCAGGGCCTGCACCCCACCGCCCAGCACACCGGCTACTACAACGACCCGGACATGCTGATGGTCGGCATGACGGGCCTCACCGCCGCCCAGAACCGCACCCACATGGCACTGTGGGCCATCTCCGGAGCCCCGCTGCTGGCCGGCAACAACCTCTCGACGATGACCGCCGAGTCCGCCGCGATCCTCAAGAACCCCGAGGTCATCGCCGTGGACCAGGACCCGCGTGGCCTCCAGGGCGTCAAGGTCGCCGAGGACGTCTCGGGCGCACAGGTGTACGAGAAGGTGCTGTCCGGCACCGGCAAGCGTGCCGCCGTGCTCCTCAACCGCACCTCCTCCACCCAGAACATCACCGTCCGCTGGGCCGACCTGGGCCTGACGAGCGCGTCCGCGACCGTCCGTGACCTGTGGAGCCGTACGAACATCGGCTCGTACGCCACCGGTTACACGGCCAGCGTCCCGGCCGGCGGCTCGGTCATGCTCTCGATCACCGGCGGCACGGAGGCGGCGACCACCGCGTACGAGCCCAACTCCGCCGGCAGTTACACCGCCGTGAACGCGGCGAACACCGGTCTCGCGGTCGCCGACTTCACGTACACGAACAACACGAGCACGGCCCGTACGGCGACCCTCCAGGTCAACGGCCAGACCTCGACCAAGGTGTCCTTCCCGCCGACCGGCTCGACCCCGGGCACGATCTCGGTGCAGGTCTCGCTCTCCAAGGGCGCCGCCAACACGCTCGCCGTCACGAACGGCCCGACCCTGGGCACGCTGACCGTCCAGCCGGTGGCCGGTACGAACGGCAACCTGGTCGTCGGCAAGCAGTCCGGGCGCTGCCTGGACATCTACAACAACACGATCACCAACGGCACCCAGGCCGAGCTGTGGGACTGCAACGGCGGCCGGAACCAGGCGTGGACGTACACCTCGCGCAAGGAACTCGTGGTGTACGGCAACAAGTGCCTGGACGCCTACGACAACGGCACGACCAACGGCACGAAGGTCGTCATCTGGGACTGCCACGGCGGCAACAACCAGAAGTGGAACGTCAACAGCGACGGCACGATCACGAACGTCAACGCGGGGATCTGCCTGGATGCGTACGGTGCGGGCACGACCAATGGCACGCAGATGGTGCTGTGGGCCTGTGGCACTGGGGACAACCAGAAGTGGAGCTTGAGCTGACGGCTCCGCCGGTTGGGCGGTCTTTTGGCTGCCGGCCGGTGGGGGCTTGTCGCGCAGTTCCCCGCGCCCCTTGAAAGACAGCCCGGTGAGCGTCCTGAGGACGCTCACCGGGCTGTCTTCGCACCACCGCCCCGGACCTCGATCCCGGCCAGGAGTTCGGCCGTGGCCGCCGCGATCGTGTCGACGGCGTGTTCGAAGACATCGCGGTTGTGGGCGGCCGGGGCCCGGAAGCCGGAGACCTTGCGGACGTACTGGAGGGCGGCGGCCCTGATCTCGTCCTCGGTGGCTTCCTCGGGGATGACGGGCGGGCGAAGGGTCTTGATACTGCGGCACATGCCTCCAGTCTCGCGCGTACGAGGGGACAGCGCGGGCCGGGACGGGAATAGCGCCGGTCACCAGCCGGATTGTGCAGGACATGACCTCCACCGAGCACACGTCAGCCACCCCTCTCACCGTTGCCGTACTGGGCCCCGGAGGCGTCGGCGGCCTCCTCGCCGGTCTGCTCTCCCGGGCCGGCCACCGAGTGCTCTGCCTGTCCGGCGAGGACACCGCACGCACGCTCCGCGAGGACGGAATCCGCGTCCGCAGCGGCAGGTACGGCGAGTTCACGGCGAAGGTGGACGCGGCGACCGGGCTGACGGAGGCGTCCGGCCCCGTCGACGCCGTCCTCGTCACGGTCAAGCACACCCACCTCGACGCCGCCCTGGAACGCGTCCCGGCGAAGGCGCTGGGCGACGCCCTGGTCGTACCGTTCCTCAACGGCGTCGAACACCCGGCCGCACTGCGCGCCCGCTACGGCGCCGACCGTGTCGCCCCGGCCGTGATCCGCGTCGAGTCGACGCGTACGGCACCCGGCGTGATCGAACACGCGAGCCCCTTCGTCGAGATCGACCTGGCCGGCGACCCGGTACCGCGCGAGCGCCTCGACACGCTGGCCACCATCTTCACGGCCGCCGGCCCGGCCACCCGCGTCCTGTCCGACGAGACGGCGGCGCTGTGGGCGAAGATGTCGTTCCTGGCCCCCTTCGCCCTCCTCACCACCCGGTACGGGCTCCCCCTGGGCGACATCCGCACCCGCCACCGTGACGAGCTGGCCGCCCTGGTCGAGGAGACGGCGGCGGTCAGCCTGGCCTCCGGCGGGCCCTCGGACCCCGCCCAGGCCCTGGCCCGCTACGACGACTTCGCCCCGGCCACCAGGTCGTCGATGCAGCGCGACGCCGAGGCGGGCCGCCCGCTCGAACTGGACGCGATCGGCGGGGCGTTGTTGCGCGCGGCCGAACGGCATGGCGTCGACGTACCGGTGGCGACGCGGGTGGTGCGGGAGCTGGCGGCCGGGACCCGCTGACCCTCCTCGCCCTCGCCCTGATCCTCGTCCCCCCGACGGCGCAGGACGGTTGCCCTGTGCCGTCGGGGTTCGCGTGACCCGTGGCCCGACCCGGGTGTCAGCCGATGTGGTAGCTGTCCCCGTAGACCTTCCAGTCCAGTGGCGGATCCAGGTTCAGGTTGCCCGCCCTGAGGAAGACCCGCTGAGCGGTGTCGACGCGGCTCGTGTCCGAGTGTGCCTCCTCCTGTTTCATCGCCCAGACCCGGGCGTCGAGGAACGCGTTCAGATACCTCACCTCGTCCCCGCCCCACGCCGGCGGGTTGGCCCTGGCCAGGGCCCGGCCGCGGATGCTGCCGAAGCTGGTGCTGTCGCCTCCGTTGCCGTGCATGACGATGGCGTCGTAGTACGCGAACTGGCCCAGGACGCCGATGCCGTCCGCCTTGCCCTGCCGGACGGCCGGGTTGAAGTAGACGCGGTCGCGTTCGTCGTTCTGCGCCTGCCGGAACGCCCTGTCCCGGGCCGCGCTCCGCCAGGCGTCGGGGAAGCCCGGGTCCAGGCCCTGGTGCGAGTCGCTGCCGTTGACATCGCGCAGCGCGGGCAGGTATCCGGCCAGGGCGTTGCCGGGCCGGCGCCGGGCGTAGAGCTCCACGAGGTCGAGCATGTCGCCGGTGCCGGAGCAGAAGCCGATGATCCCGGCGGTGTAGCCGCGGCCGTCGCCGATGTCCTCGATGTACTGGTACTGCGCCTGCCAGTCCAGCGAGGAGTTCTCCGCGCTGGACACCAGCCGCATGGCGATCTCCTTCTTCGCCGGGTCGTCGAGACCGACGGCTGCGGAGGTGGCGGTGGCGGACTGGGCCGCCAGGAGGGGGCCGGCCACGAGCGAGGCGCCGATCAGAGTGAGCAGGGCGCGGCGTGAGGGGTGGTGTACATGGGGGGTGTGCACGGTGCCTCCGAGTGGGGTTCGGTAGTTCGCGCATTCTGTTAGGAAAGTTTCCTACCAGATTTTGAAGATGACGCATACCCGTCAAGCAAGACGAGGGCGAACCGCTCTCACTCGTTCGCGTGAAGACCGGGAGGAAGTCCCCGAAGGAACTCGCATCCCAAAATCGAACAGGCGTACCATTGCCGCGTGGCGACGACCTATGACTTCCCGAGTGACCTCCTGGCCGGTCAGGAGGAGCTGCATCAGGTCCGGGCCGAGCTGTCGACCCTCCTGAAGCGGCTTCCCTGGTCGGTCGAGCCGCTGGACGGGTTCAGTGACACCGGCGGCTGGCGCAAGGTGGAGCGCCCCGCGTCACCGGGCTGGACGGCCGACGAACAGGCCGAGGTGGAGAAACTGCGCCGCCGGGAGCACGAGCTGGCGGTGTTCGTGAGCGGCCACCGCTTCTGGGCCGAGGTCACGGGACCGGACCGGGTGGACGCGCGCACGCGGCTCAAGCACGCGCACGAGGAGAGAGAAGAGAACGAGGGCAGCGGTAAGTGACCCTCAGGAGGTGGACGTGATGCGGAACCCTTCCCGCACCCGGTCGAAGACCGGCCGGTAGGTGTCCCACTGCTTCTCGGGCGCCGAGACGTAGATGTCGTACTCCCGGCCGCCCTCCTGCCCGAAGCCGAGGTTGATGGCGTGGAAGACGCGCTCGCGGCCCCGGAAGGTGAACTCCCAGATGGCGCCCTTCTGGCCCCGGTACGTCGTGCGCTGCATGTAGAGCTTGCGGTACTTGCCCCCGGGATAGTTGAGCTTGGTGTTCGCCTCGATGTCCCTGAAGTGCGCCAGGGCGTCGCCCGCGGGGTCGACGATGCCGATGGTGAGGCCGACCAGCCGGGTCCCGTCGATGTAGACGACATCGCCGGACGTCCGCTTGCTCAGCGTCCAGCCGTCCGGCACCGGGAAGGCGACGCCGAGCGCCTTCTCCGTGACCAGGTGGTAGCCGTCGGGGACGGGCGAGGGGGTGTACGTCGGGGTGGGGCTCGTCGCCGAGCCCGCGCTCTGTGTGCCGTCCTCGTCGGGCGAGTTCGCGTAGTAGAGGCCGCCTGCCGTGGCCCCGGCGACCAGGATCACCGCGACCGCGCTCCAGAGGACGGTGCGGCGACCGCGACCCTTGCGGGGCGGTACGGGTGCCGCCTTTCCGGTGCCGGTCCGCCTCCGGGTGCCGCCGGTGCGGTCGGGATCGGCGGCCGGTATCGACATCGGGACGGACGCCGTCCACGCGCGCGGCTCCGTGTCCTCGGTCACCGCCCGCAGCGCAAGTTCCGTCTCCTCCGCCGATGGCCGCTCGGCCGGGTCCTTGGCCAGCAGGGCCGTGATCAGCGGCTCCAGCGGACCGGCCTGCTTCATCGGCTCCACGGGGGCGGTGACGATGGAGTACGCCGTCTCGACCGGCGTCAGCCTGCGGAACGGCGGCTGCCCCTCCACCGCCTGGTAGAGGGTCGCGCCGAGCGCCCAGAGGTCGGAGGCGGGGCCTGGGGTGTCGCCCTGGACGCGCTCCGGTGCCATGTAGTCGATGGAGCCGACGATCTCGCCGGTCCGGGTGAGGGTGCTGGTCCCGGTCGCGGTGGCGATGCCGAAGTCGGTGAGGACGACCCGGCCGCCCTCGGTGAGCAGGACGTTGCCCGGCTTGACGTCACGGTGCAGTACGCCGGCCTCGTGAGCGGCCCGCAGCGCGCCGACCATGCCCCGGCCGATGCGGGCGGCCTCCTCGGGCGAAACGGTTCCGCCGCTCTTGAGCAGGGCGCCCAGGGTGGTGGACGGGACGTACTCCATCACGATGCAGGGCAAGCCGTCGTCCTCGACGACGTCATGGACGACTACCACGTTCGGGTGCGCGATCCGGGCCGCGCTCTGCGCCTCGCGGCGGGTGCGCTCGTACATCAGGGCCAGCTCGTCGTCGGCGAACCGCGAGTCCTCGTGCAGCCGCTTGAGCGCGACCCGGCGGTTGAGCATCTCGTCGGCGGCCAGCCAGACCGTGCCCATGCCGCCCCGGCCGATCTGCTCGGTCAGCCGGTACCGCCCGGCGATGAGCCGTCCCTCGTCCGACACGTGCGACACGGCAACCCCTCTGATCCCACCGGCACTGCCGCTCACGATAACCGGCGGGCGTGCGGGGCCGATCCGAAGGTCGCGTTCACCACACCCGCCACACGAGGAGACCCCCCGGCGGTTCCGCCGGGGGGTCTCTTGCTTGATCCTGGTGGGCGCGGACGGTTTCGAACCGCCGACATCCGCCTTGTAAGGGCGGCGCTCTACCACTGAGCTACGCGCCCAGGACGAGTCGTCAGCCTACATTGCCCGGGGCACTGCCTCGCAAACCCGTAACCGGCCCTGGGATCCCCGGGCTCGGATTCGGGGGTTTTCCCCCGCATGGATCGGGGAGCGTCCCGGATGCCCCGGTGGGCGACCGCTCCGTACGGTCGAAGAGTGTCGCAGGGCCGGCTCCACCGATCACCGATCACCGGTCCCGCGTTCGCCTCAGGGGGAGAAGGACCATGGCCCGATCAGCAGTTCAGCGCACCCGTGCCCGCACCAGCACCCGGATCGTCGCCGTCACCGGCGTAGTCGCCGCGCTCGTCGTCACCGCGTCGGCCTGTGCCTCCGCGGGGGACGACAAGGATCCGGAGCAGCGTTCCTTCACCCTGCAGGGGCGCACACTCACCGTCGACTCGAACGACTCCGCGCTCGACATCGTCGCCGCCGACGCGAACAAGTCGGGCCGGATAGAGGTCACCCGCTGGTTCCAGGGCTCCGTGACCCTCGGCAAGGATCCCAAGGTGACCTGGTCCATGGAGGACGACCGGCTCAAGCTGCGGGTGAAGTGCTCGGGCGTGGTCGCCGACTGCGCCGCCAAGCACCGGATCGAGGTCCCGCGCGGTGTCTCCGTCGTCGTGCGGACCGGGGACGGGAGCGTCACCGCGCGCGGCTTCGACCGGGCTCTCGACATCCGCTCCGAGGACGGCTCGGTCACCGTCAAGGACTCCACCGGCCCGCTGAAGCTGTACACCGACGACGGTTCGATCCGCGCCGTCGATGTGCGCTCCCGCCAGGTGCGGGCACACTCCGAGGACGGCTCGGTGCGGCTCGAACTGGCCTCCGTACCGGACCTGGTCGAGTCGAGCAGCGACGACGGCTCACTCACGATCGAGCTGCCCCACGAGACGTACCGCGTGACAGCGGACTCCGACGACGGCTCCGTAAAGGTGTCCGTGCCGCGTGCCGAGAACAGCGCTCACGTGGTGTCGGCGAAGACGCAGGACGGGAGCATACGGGTGCGGGCGGCCGCGCAGTGAGCCCTGCGGCGGTCCGGGTCGTCCTGGGTACGCGTCCCGATACGCGACCCGTCCCGGGCGCATAGCTCAGCGGTGGAGCGCCGCCCTTACTAGGCGGACGTCGGCGGTCCGAAACCGTCCGCGCCCCAAGGACAGGCAGCGGGATCAAGTACGAGTGGCTCTCCGGCGGCCCGACCGGTGCGCACCCCGGTGTACGACCGGGTACGCGCAGCGCGAACCGACCGGGCCGTGTGTTCGTCCTCAACCGGTGGGAGAATGAACCGGGCAGGGCAGATCACAGCACGGGAGAGGGATGTGACGGCGACCACTTCTGAGCCGTACACGCCGATTGCGCCGCTTGCGTCATGCGCGCACCAGCCGCCCCCTCCCCCGGAGAACACCGCACCGCACCGCCCGCCCGAGGCCCGCTGCACCGGCGTGCGCGCCGCCGCCAGGGATGCGCTGACGCTCGTACTGCTGCCGTTGCCGCTGCTGCTCGCCCTGCCCGCCTCGTTCGCCGGGGGCGGTACGCGGCGGTGGTTCGGCGGTCGGGCCGAGAGCCAGCGGGCCGAGGCGCAGGCCGCGAAGGACGCCGCTGCCGCTGCCTTCTACGAACTGGACACCGCCCAGCGGGATCTGCGCATCTCGATAGAGACCATCAAGGCCGTCGACGACACCCCCGCCGCCCGGCGTGCGGTCGCCGACTTCGAGGGGCTCGGGCGGCGGATCGACGAGGCCAGCGGGCAGTACATCACCGCCATCGACGCACACGATCTCGACCGCGACGACCTGGAGGCCTCGGCCGCCACCCACGCCCGTGCCGAGCTGACCCGCGCCAAGGAGGAGCTGGGGCGGGTCAAGCAGGACCTGGACCGCTTCGCGGACGGGCTCGGGCCGCTGCTCGGCAAGGCCGAGACCCAGCTGGCCCGGCTCGCGCCCTCCGTGGAGCGCGCCCGGCAGTCCCTGCTGGCCGCGTCGAACGCGCTGGACGCGGTACGGGGATCGGGGCTGCGGGCGGACGATCTGGCCGCCCGGCTCGCCGCCCTCGGGCCCGAGCTGACGCGGCTCAACCAGGGCGCGGGACAGCACGGCGTGCCGGACACGCTGGAGCGGGCCGACCGGGTCGCGCGCGAGGCGGAGGCGGTGCGGGCGGAGGCGGAGCGGCTGCCGGAGCGGGCGGCCGAGATCGACCACCGGCTGGTGTCGTTGCGTACCCGGGCCGAGGCGCTGACCACCCGGTCGGGGCAGGTGCAGCCGGTGCTGAGCGAGCTGCGTCGGCGGTTCTCGGCGGCGTGCTGGCAGGACCTCCAGCTCGTGCCGGAGCAGGCCACGGACCACGTACGGCAGGCCGAGGCGAAGCTGAAGGAGGCGCAGACGGCGCGGGACGCCCAGCGCTGGCCGGACGCGACGGCGCTGCTGTCGACGGTGCGGGCGCTGCTGAACACCACCGACGAGGCGGTGTCGGCGGCCGGGGAGCGGCTGCGGCGGCTGAACACCGTACAGAAGGACCCGCAGGGCGAGATCGACCGCACGCGCTTCGCGATCCGGGACGCGCAGCGGCTGGCCATGTCGGGGCGCAACACACCGGATCCCCGGGACGCCCGCCCGCTGGACGAGTCGGTGGCCCGGCTGGAGCGGGCGATCGCCTCGCTGGATGGCCGGCACCCCGACTACTGGCACTTCCTGACGGAGACGGAGGCCGTGCGGCAGGCGGTGGCCGGTGTGGTGACCCGGATCCGGGAGGAACGCGGGACC
Source organism: Streptomyces sp. NPDC002680 (assembly GCF_042889145.1). Classification (NCBI taxonomy): domain Bacteria; kingdom Bacillati; phylum Actinomycetota; class Actinomycetes; order Kitasatosporales; family Streptomycetaceae; genus Streptomyces; species Streptomyces sp. NPDC002680. Next base: position 302,227 of record NZ_JBIAQP010000007.1, on the reverse strand, counting down.
ACCGCCCACTGAGCGCGTACGCAGGGCAGGGGCCCGCCGCCCCGGACCGGTGAAGGGCCGGAGCGGCGGGACCGGGTCGGTCAGGTGCGGTAGGCGTAGTACCAGGCGTTCGGTTCCGACGCGATGATGCTCGTCAGCGACCTGCGGTAGGTGTTGGCCGAGTGGTAGGTCAGATACGGCACACCCTGGGCGTTGCGGTACGTGACGATCATCGTGTGGTCCTTGGAGCCGTCCCGCTCGAAGTCCATCTGGAGGACGTCACCGACGTCCATCTGGAAGACGTTCGCGAGGCTGGTCGTCCGCTTGGAGTTCTGGGCGAACCAGGACCACTCGTTGACGCCGACGAACGAGTCCGACTGGATCTCGGCGTTGCCGAACCACTTGGTGTAGTCGTAGACGTAGCCGGGGGCGTGCTTCCAGCCGCCGGCCTTCAGGGACTGGCTGACGAAGTTGGTGCAGTCGCCGCCGGCGCCGTGCCCGTTGAAGTTGGGGTAGTCAGGGTTGTAGGTGCTCCAGTACTTCTCCGCGTAGGTCGCCATCGCCTTGTAGTCGAAGGCGCCACCGGTGAGGGTCTTGGCGTTGGCCGGGGCCGGGCGGGTGGTGGCCGCGCGGGGAGCGTTGGGCATGGTGTCGTCGGCGGCGGCCACGGTGGCGACGGTGGCTGCGACCGACGGCTGGTTCACCGCCACACCGGCGGCCGCATCGGTGTTCCGGATTCCCGTCAACTGCCAGTCGCCGCCCGCGTCGGCGGTGAACGTCAGCCGGTGGTGGGCCTGGAAGCCGGTGGTCGCCGGTTCGTCGCCGCGGACCTTCTCGTAGGTCAGGGTCGTGGTCTCGGTGACCTCGACCTCGGCCTTGCCGCCCTGGAGGCGGGTGCTGTCCAGGGTGACGGCGGTGTCGGCCTTGCTGTACTTCTCGCCGAGTGCGGCGAGACGGTCCTTGCGTGTCTCCAGCGAGGACAGTGCGGCGCCCTCGCTGCGGGCCAGTGCGGCGGACAGCCTGACGTCACCGGAGAAGCCGTTGGTCAGCGGCTCCTTCCGGTCGCCCTGCGCGCCGTCGACCAGCGCGTCGGTACGGTCGGTGAGGACCGCGTCGGCCAGGCGCTGGAAGGTGGCCCTGGTCTGCTGGTCCACCTGCTGGTCCGCCGCGCTCGCGCTTCCGGCCGGCAGCAGTGCCGCTCCCACGGCGGCCGAGGCAGCCGCCGCGACGACTATCGCGGCGCGGCCGCGCGTACGGCCCATGTTCCTTGACTTCACGAATGTTTCCCCTCTTGCCCGGCAATGGGGGATGCCGGGTCGTGGAATTTTTGCATGCCCTGTGAAGGTCCCGTGAACGGGGATACCCTTTGCCAGCAAGGCAGTTGACGGACCGTCAGGTCAGGACGGTCACTTCACGACCGTCGACCAGTCCGGCGACTGCGCCGGGTCCAGGCCGCGCAGCCGCTCCAGGGTCGCCGGGGTCTGTACGTCGAGCCAGTCGGCGAGTTCCTTGAAGGAGACGCACTTGACGTCCGCCTTCGTGCACATGGTCGCCATGACCTCGTCGACGGCCTTCATGTAGATGCCGCCGTTCCACTCCTCGAAGTGGTTGCCGATGAACAGCGGGGCGCGGCTGCCGTAGTACACCCGGTCGAAGCCGGCCATGTAGGCGTCGACGGTCTCCTGCTGCCACTGCGGATAGTTGGCCGGGGCGCCGTCGGTCTCGCCGTCGGACTGGTTGTAGAGGAAGTTGAAGTCCATGGAGAGGCCCTGGTAGTCGCCGCCCTCGTACGGGAGCATCTGCAGCGGGAAGTCCCAGACGCCGTTCTTCTTCGCCGGCCAGATCTGGAAGTCACCGGCGGAACTGGCGTCGTAGCGCCAGCCGTAGCTCTCGGCGGCCTTCAGCAGGTTCGCCTGGCCCTCCAGACAGGGCGCGCGCCCGCCGGTGACCTCCTCCTTGACGTCGAACGGCAGCGGGGCGAGGTCGGTGTAGCCGGTGTTGGTCTTCCAGTTCTCCACGAAGGAGAAGAACTGGTCGATCTCGCTCTTCCACTCGGCGACGCTCCAGTCGCCGCCGCCCTTCTCACCGCAGAAGTGGCCGTTGAAGTGGGTGCCGATCTCGTTGCCCGCCTGCCACGCCTTGGCGAGCTTGTCGAGGGTGGTGCGGATGTGGTCGTCGGTGGGGAAGCTGATCGCCGCCGAGCCCTCGGGGTGCTGCGGGGGCTGGTAGAGGTCGGCCCTGCTCTTGGGCAGCAGGTAGATGCCCGTGAGGAAGTACGTCATGTGGGCGTCGTACTTCTCGGACAACTCCAGGTAGTGGGCGAAGAGTTCGTCGTCGCCCGCCAGTGCGCCGTCCCAGGAGAAGACGACGAACTGGGGTGGTTTCTCACCGGGCTTGAGCGGTACCGGCTTCAACCGTCCCTGCTGCGGCCCGGTGTACGAGGTGGAACCGTCTCCCAGGACCTTGGTCCTGCCGTCCCACTCCGGTGTGCCGGTCGCCTTCGTGGGGGGTTTCACGGTTCCCCCGTGTCCCACGGTGGCGGTCGGTGCGGTGCGATCGGTGCGGCCCAGCGTCAGATACGCGGCGGTCAGTGACGCGAGCGTGAGGGACGCGACGGTCAGGAACGCCGCGATCCGCGGGCGGCTGGTGGCGGTGGCGGGGGGAGGTGTTGCCGGGGCCTTGCGACGGCGGCCCGACGGTTGTCTCATGTGCTGCTCATTTCGAGGGGGGTGGGGGCCCCGCCGGTGGTCAGCCGAGCGGGCCCATTGCGCCTGACCAGATGTCGTACGGGACGCTGTCGTCGGTGGTGCCGGCGAGGCCCTTCAACGGCAGCGGTTCGAGGCTCTTGGTCAGGTCGATGCGGTAGACGACGACGGCCGTGGACACGAACTTGTGCGTGCCGACGTACCAGGAGGCGGTGTCGTCCGGTGTGGTGCCCGCCTTCCCGGCCACCGTCGCGTCGGTGGACGCGGCGGCGGCGGGATGGGCGGTGCGGAAGGCGTCGGTGAGCGCCGAGGTGACCTCCGCGGCCACGTCGGCGCCGATCGCGCGGGTCGGGGTGGGGGTGTCGAGAGGGACGCCGAGGCCGTTGCGGGTCACCTTGCGCACCGAGTACGGCTCGGTGCGCAGGCCGCCGGCGACGAAGGTCGTGTAGCCGCCGGCCATCCGGATCGCGCTGGGCGTGGAGGTGCCCGTCGACAGTGCGGGCACCTGCGCCCCGATGCTGGAGGGCAGCAGCCCGGCGGCCTCGGCGGTCGTACGGACGTTGTCCAGTCCGGTGTCCATGCCGAGCTGCATGAACGGCGTGTTCACGGACAGCTCCAGCGCCCGGTGCAGGGAGATCTGCCCGTAGGACAGGTCGCCGTCGTTGCCGGCGACCACCTTCTTGCCGCTGCGGTCCCAGTAGGGGCCCTCGGGGGTGGTGACCGGGACGTCGTCGTTCCCGTCGTACAGGGACTCCCCGGTGACACGTGTCGCTTCGTCGCCCCGGCTCTTGGTGACACCGTGCTCAAGGCCGGCGGCGTACACGAACGGCAGGAAGGCCGAACCGGCGGGCACGGTGGTCGAGTTGGACTCGTTGTAGCCCTGCGTACGGTGGTCGGGGCCGCCGTACACGGCGAGGATCCGTCCGTCGGCGGTGACCGAGGCGGCCCCGTAGTGCGCGGTCTTCACGGCGTCCGGGTCGTCCTTCACGGCCTGCTTGCGGGCCTTGGTCACGGCCTCGGCGAGCTTGCGCTCCCGGGTGCGGTCGAAGGTCGTGTACACCTGAAAGCCCCCGAGGTCGAAGTCCTTGTCGGAGATCCCCCCGGCCTTCTTGGCGTACTGCGAGGCCACTTCCACCAGATAGTCGGTCTGCTCACCGGTGTCGTAGAGCGGGCTGCTCTTCAGCGGCTCGGGGAACTTCGTGTACGTGGCCCGCTCGGCCTTCGTCAGCCTGCCGATGTCGACCATCCGGTCGAGGGTCCAGGACCAGCGCTCGACGGCTCGGGCCCGGTTGGCGCTGCTCAGGGTCGGGTCGTAGAGACCGGCGCCCTTGAGCAGGGAGGCGAGGAACGCGCCCTCACCGGCGTCGAGTTCGCTGACGTCCTTGCCGTAGTAGGCCTGGGCGGCGCGCTGGATGCCGTAGCAGCCGCGGCCGAACCAGCTGGTGTTGAGGTAGCCCTCCAGGATGTCGTCCTTGCTCATCCGGTTGTCGAGCTTGAGGGCGATCATCGCCTCGGTGAACTTCCGGCTGACCGTCTGCTCCTGGCTGAGGTAGACGTTCTTGACGTACTGCTGGGTGATGGTGGATCCGCCCTGGGTGTCGCCCTGGCCGACAGTTCGGAAAAGGGCGCGACTGATGCCCTTGACGGAAATGCCGGAATCACTGTAAAAACTCGCGTTCTCGGCGGCGAGCACCGCCCAGCGGACGTCCTCGGGTATTTCGTTCAGCGGCATCGCCTGCCGCTGAACGAAGCCGGTACGGGCCATGGGAGTCCCGTCGGCCCAGAAGTACACATTGTCCTGCTGGGTGGCGTACGAGTTGAGGTTGTCGGGAATGTCGGTGGCCGCGTAGGCGATGCCCAGGAGCAGCACGCTCAGCCCCATGGACGCGACAACGCCACCCAGCCACTGCCGCCAGGACGGAATCCAGCGCCGCCAGCCGGTACGGCCGGGCCGCGGATACCTCGGCGAAGGAAGAGAAAACCGGCGGGCCGCTTTACGAGCTAATCGGGCTTTACGCCTGTTTCCTGGTGCGGTGTTTCCCGGTATGGGCGATTCTTTCCCGCCGTAGGTCACGACACACCCCTCCGCACTCCACGAAAACCCCGAATTCCCCGGCCTCACGGCTCATCGCGGCATACACAAATTATCAGCGATCTTCGCAGGTTCTCCACATGGGGAATGAACAGAAAGGATCACGATCGGAACCACCGGGCTCCGCACGGCGAGCAATTGGGGACTAACCTGTCCGCATGCCTCGCTACGAGTACCGCTGCCGCACCTGCGGCGACACCTTCGAACTCAGCCGCCCGATGGCCGAGTCGGCCGCCCCCGCGGACTGCCCCTCCGGCCACGACGACACGGTGAAGCTCCTGTCGACGGTGGCGGTCGGCGGCTCGGCCTCCGCACCGTCGTCGGCACCCCGGGCGGGCGGCGGAGGCGGAGGCGGTTGCTGCGGCGGAGGCTGCTGCAGCTGAGAGCCAGCCCCCTAGGGAGCCCGCCAGGGACCTTCAGGGTCCCTTCAGGTCGGGTTCCCTAGCGTGGCCGCATGACGACAGCCACGCCGGGCGCACCCCAATGGGTCGCCGATTTGATGGACACGCTGGGCGCCCCCGGCGCGGGTCTCGCCATCGCGCTGGAGAACCTCTTCCCGCCGCTGCCCAGCGAGGTCATCCTGCCGCTCGCCGGATTCGCGGCGAGCACGGGCCGGATGAGCCTGCTCGCCGCGCTGCTCTGGACGACAGCCGGCTCGGTCGTCGGCGCGCTCGCCCTGTACGGGATCGGCGCGCTGCTCGGCCGCGACCGCACCGTCGCGCTCGCCGCCCGGCTGCCCCTGGTCAAGGTGACGGACATCGCGAAGACCGAGGCGTGGTTCCTGCGGCACGGCACGAAGGCGGTGTTCTTCGGCCGCATGATCCCGGTCTTCCGCAGCCTGATCTCCGTACCGGCAGGCGTGGAACGCATGCCCCTGCCCGTCTTCCTCACCCTGACGACCCTGGGCAGCGCCCTGTGGAACACGGCCTTCGTCTGCGCGGGCTACCTACTGGGCGACAACTGGACAGAGGTGACGACAGTCGTCTCCGCGTACTCGAAGGCGGTGCTGGCAGGGGCGGCGGTGGCGGTGCTGGTCTTCGTGGCTGTGCGGAGGCGCCCCAAAGGGGCGCGGGGAACTGCGCGACCAGCCACGACGGCGCAGCAGCCACCCGACAACCCCTGACAGCCCGCTACCTCACCTCGCGCAAGAACTCCCGAAGAATCCGCTCCCCCGCAGCAACCCCCCGTTCGGGAAGCGCGACGACCGTATCGGCCCCCCACTCCGTATCGGCAAGCTCACCATGCCCCGGCCGCCACGCCCGATCAGCGGCAAGAAGCAGATCGGCGTCAAGGAGAGAGTCCCCGGCAGCAAGCGAACGCACCGCCCCAGAACGACGCGCGACCTCGCGCATAGCCGCACTCTTCGTCAACGGCTTCGGCACCGCGTAGATCTTGCGCCCCTGGAGCGACACCGTCCAGCCCCGGTTCTCCGCCCACACCGCCAGCTCCTTCACCCACTCCTCGGGCAGCAGCTCACGCTCGACGACGAGATAGGCGAAGAAGTCCTCCGCGACGCGGTGCTTGCGCACCCAGAGCGGATCGGCGGTGGCGGCGAGATGGTCCCGGACCTCGTCCAGGGAAGCGCACTCGTCCGCGAGCCGTGCCTGCACTCCCGCGTGCCAGTCCTCGTCGGCGACACCGTCGACGAGGATGTGCCCGCCGTTCGCACAGATCGCGTACTTCGGTGCCGGACCCGGCAGATTGATCCGCTGGTACTGCTTACGGGTCCGCGTGGTCGTCGGTACGAAGACGGCCGCGTCGCCGAGTTCGGTGAGCAGCGCGGCGGCCGTCTCCGTCATGTACGACAGCGGCCGGGCCTCGTGCACCTCGACGCAGAGCAGCCGGGGCGCGCGGGCGTCCGGCATGGTCAGCGCGAGGGCCGCGGCGGAGTAGATGAGCGTACGGTCGAGATCACTGGCGACGAGGACAGGACTCATACCGACACCGCCCGGCCGTTGGCACCGGTCGCGCCGCGCGTGTACTTGGGGTGGATCAACCCCACGCAGGTGTACGGGAGTTCGGCCACCTCCTCGACCGGTACGCCCCGCTGCTCGGCGAGCAGGCGCACATGGTCGAGGTCGGTGCCCGCTCCGGCGCGGGCCAGGATCTTCCAGGGGACGCGGCGCAGCAGTACCCGGGTGGTCTCGCCGACGCCGGGCTTGACGAGGTTCACGTCGTGGATCTCGTACTCCTCACTGATCCGCTCAACCGCCGCCCAGCCCTCCCATGTTGGAGTGCGGTCCGAGTCGAGGAGTTTCTTCGTGAGGGCGAGGACCTCCAGGGCGGCCACCGGGAAGCGGGCCTCGACGGCGTCCAGGAAGTCCACCGACACATCGGCACCGGCGAGTTCGCGGTAGAACTTGGCGCCGTGGAAGTCGTTCGGACCAACCAGGTCCGCGCGCAGCACAGTTCGCGAAATTAGCCCGGAGACGGTCGAGTTGAGGCACGCGGAGGGGATGAGGAAGTCCTCCCGGGTGCCGTACGTCCGTACGCAGGAGCCCGGGTCGGCGAGCACGGCGATCTCCGGGTCGAAGCCGGTCGCGCCGCCGTTCGCCTCGAACTCCTTGATGGCGTCGGCGAGTTCGCGGGTGATGGCGCCCTTGCCGGTCCAGCCGTCGACGAACACGACGTCGGCGGGGTCGTGGTGGGCGGCGAGCCAGCGCAGCGCGTTGGCGTCGATGCCCCGGCCCCGGACGATGGAGACGGCGTAGTGGGGCAGTTCGAGCCCGTGCCGGTACTTGGCCCAGCGGCGCATGAGCGCGCCGACCGGGGTGCCCGCGCGGGCCAGTGACACCAGGACCGGGCGCGGCGACCGTTCGGCGAGCACCAGCTCGGTCACGACACCGACGGCCTGCGCGATACGGGCGGCGGAGGTGTCGAGGGCGGCGCGGTACAGCTCCTGGTACTGGTCGCTGGGCTGGTACTCGACCGGCAGCGACTCGGCGTAGTGGGCGCCGCCCGCCTGGATGGCCTCCTCGCGCTCCTCGACGGGCGCCTCCAGGCTGACGTCCGAGAGATCCTGCAGCAGCCAGCCGACCTCGTCCGGTGGGTACGAGGAGAACGCGGGTCCGCGGAGGGGCTCGGGCAGCATGGCGGGCCTTTCGGAAACGTGCGGGCGTGCGGGTACGTAGGAGGGGACGACGGCGAGCACGACGTTCGGCGTGTGCGCGGCGAGCGTGGCCAACAGGCCGTCGGGGGCGTGCAGTTCGGGTGTGTCGGCGGTGGAGTCGACCACCGCGACGACGGCGTCGAAGCCGGCGCCGGCCACGTTGTAGGCGTAGCGCTCGCCGGGGCCGTCGGCCGGGTCGTCGTGGGCCGGGAAGACGAGGCGGCTGCGGATCGCGTAGCCCGGGTCGTCCACGGCGAGGACGGGTGAGCGGGTGGTCGTCGAGTAGCGGACCTCGACGCCCTCCATCACCTGCTCCAGCTCTCGGGCGAGGCGGAGGGGGGCGTACATCAGCTCTTCGAAACCGAGGACGAGGATGCGGTGGGCGTCTGTGGGGAGGGTTTCGGCGAGCCTTGCGGCCATCGCGGGGAGGGCGGTCTCCAGGCGTATTCGGTGGCCTGGTGTGAAGCCGTGGCGGGCGCCGTCCGGCAGTCGGGCGGGCCAGCGCAGATCGACTCGGGTGCACTGGTTGTATGGCGGGTGCGGGGCGGTGGGGGCTGGTCGCGCAGTTCCCCGCGCCCCTAGGTCGGTCTCGTACCGCTCGACTAGTTGTTGACCCTTTTCCAGTACGCCCTCCGGCAGGCGAACCGTTCCGTTGGCGGCGCTGACCAGGTCGACCTGCGCGCCGATCTCCTGTGCGAACTCCGCCAGGCGGGCCACGTCCGCCGGGGCGCGCATGTCGACCAGGGCGACTATGACGTACCGCTCGCGCGGGTAGCGCTCGTGGAGGGAGCGGATCGTGTTGAGGACGGTGTTGCCGGTGGAGAACTCGTCGTCGACGAGGACCAGGGGGCCGGGGCCGGCCAGCAGGGCGGGGTTCTCCGGGAGGAGGAGGTGGGAGGTGGCGTGCGAGTGGGACTCCTCGAAGCCGCCCGCCTGGGCGACGCCCTCGACGGGCCGCCGGGTGGAGTGCAGGTAGGGCGCGAGGCCCACGCCGTCGGCGACGCAGTGGCCGAGCCCGGTGGCCGTCTCGGCGTACCCGAGGACGACCGCGCGCCGGGACTCGTCGGCGCCGAGCAGCTCGCGGACGCGCCTGCCGAGGGCGAAGCCGTGGCCGTAGACGACGGCGGGCGACTGCGGGACGTGCTTGCCGAGCACGTTCGACACCAGCAGGTGCGCCCGCTTGGGGTTGCGCCGCAGGGCGAGGCCGAGCAGCTCGCGCAGCCCGTCGTCGCCGACCAGCTCGACACCGAGCCGCTCGGCGACCCAGGTGCCGGACCAGACCCCGTTGTGCACAGCGTTGTTCATGAGTCCCTAGTGGATGGTGGTTGGGGGGAAGACGGGCGGGTCAGTCGGGGATACCGGCGGTGAGCAGCTCCACGAAGCCGATGTCCTCGTTGGCGACGCCGAAGACCTCGGCGCGCAGCAGCGTCCGCTCGGCCCAGGCGCGGTGCGGCTTCACCTCGTTCATCTTGTTCGTGTACGCCGACCGCAGCACACCTCCGCCGCAGCGCTCGGGCCGCAGGATGTCCTGGGCGTCGCTGAACTCCTCGTGGCTGACCACGGACAGGGCGTGCACCGGCAGTACGTGCGAGGGGTGGATGCAGGTCTTGCCGAGCAGACCGTTGGCCTGGTCGAGGGTGATCTCGCGGAGCAGTCCATCCATGGCGTGCTCGATGAGCTTCTCGCGGAGTTCCTCGGCCTGGCCGTCCAGGAAGGGGCTGCGGCGCAGCTGCGGCTTGAACATGCGTTCCTGGACCCGGAAGTACTCCCAGACGGGCCCGGTGACGGTGAACCCGGTGCCGTCGGCCCGCCCCAGCATGTTGACGACGTCGGCGATGACGGAGGCGACGACCTGGACGTCGTACGCCGTCATGTCGGGGGCTCTTCTGAGCCCGTACGAGGAGCAGAAGTCGGTGACGCCGAGGCGCAGGGCGAGGACGCGGTCGCGGTACTTGTCGACGGCGCGGGAGATGCCCTCCAGGGTTTCTACGCGCGTCTCCCGGTACAGCAGCTCGGGGGATTCGAGCACGGGCATGCCGAAGAGGCGGTGGCCGCTGGCGGCCTCGGCATCGGCGAGGGCCTCCAGGAACGGCATCCCTCGTTCCTCGGTGAACTTCGGCATCACGAACCCGGACAGCAGCCGGGCGGCGGGCCCGAGGCGCTGGACGAGGTCGGGGATCTGTTCGGGCGTACGGACCCTGACGAACAGCAGCGGCAGCCCGGTGGCGGCGTCGGGGCGCTCGGCGAGCAGGCCCAGCTCCCGCACGAGGTTCTCCTCGGCGTCGGCGACCTCCGAGTCGTCGATCGAGTCCTCCAGGCACAGCACCATCGAGACGACACCGCGGGCGACCTGTTTGACGACGGCCTCGGCGAGGCGCGGACGGGTGGCCGGGCTGTACAGGGTGGCCCCGAGGGCCGTGGCGAGCAGCCGGGCCGGGGAGTCGGCGGTGAACTCGCACGGCTCCTGGTGGAACAGACGCTGTCGTACCTCAGGGGCGATGTGCCCGAAATGACGCATGAAACTCCCCCGGGGCGGCTGGGCTGCCGGTCGAGTGTTGATGGGTGGCCGGTAATAGTACGTAGGGATCCATGTCAGGGGTTCCCACTGGGAATGAAGTTCAGGTAACGCGGACAAGCACGTGCGGGCACAGCCGGGCGGCGAGCACGCGCGACCCGACCCGCGGAACCGGTGCCCCCGCGTTGTCGTGACCAGGACCGAGAGGGCAGGATGACCGCATGACGCACGCGATGCTGAAGGGGTCGAACGTCCCGCTCGAAGCCACGACGGTGCGCGCCGTGCTGCGCTGGACGCCCGGGCAGGGGGTTCCGGACGTCGATGCCTCGGCGCTGCTCCTCGGCCCCGACGGTCGTGTGCGCTCCGACGAGGACTTCGTCTTCTACAACCAGCCCCGCCACCCCTCGGGCAAGGTCTGGCGCCTCGGCAAGAAAAGGGTGGCCGAGGGCCTGACCGACACGATCCAGACGGATCTGACCGGTGTCGAGTCCGGAGTCGGACAGATTCTGCTGGTCGCCTCGGCGGACGGCGTCACCTTCGACCGCGTACGCTCCCTGCGCATCCTGCTGTACGACGGTACGGTCGCGGACGGCGAACCGCTGGCGTACTTCGACGTCAAGCCGGAAACGGGCGAGGAGACGGCCCTGATCTGCGGTGAACTGTACCGCCGCGGCGAGGGCTGGAAGTTCCGCGCCCTGGGCGAGGGCTACTCGAACGGCCTGGAGGGCCTGGCGACGGACTTCGGTATCTCGGTGGAGGACCCGCCGGCGACCGAGGAACCCTTCCCCGAGGCCACCCCGACCACGGACCCCGCGGCGGCGACAACGATCCAGCAACCCCCCGCGCTCCCGCCCCAGCCGACCTACGGCTACCCCCAGCCCACCAGCACGAACACCAGCCAACCGGCGTACGGCTACCCCCACCCGGTAGGAGCCTCCCCGTCCCCGGACTTCCACCTGCCGCCGCAAGGGCCACAGTTCATCGGACGGTAAGGAAGCGCCCCAAAGGGGCGCGGGGAACTGCGCGACAAGCCACAACGGACCCGCACCCGCCAGAGCACGGAAGCCCCCGAGCTCTTAGGCACCGCAGGTCACCGCTCAGCCTTCGTCTTGTATCCCCTGCCCCACTGCAACCCCCACCCGTACAACCGATCAAGCTCGGCCTGGAACCCGTAAACGAACTTCACTTCCCGCCGAACGATCAACTCGTTCTTCACGTTCTCGATCATCACCACCGCACACGACCGAGCCTGCGAGTGCCGCTCGTCGAGACCTATCTCGATCCGCGGCCCATTGCTCGGATACAGCGTGACGATCGCGTGCGTCCGGTCGAACGCAGGCGTCTGGTCATAGATGTAGACGAAGACCAGCAACCGCTTGATCTCGTCCCGATGGTCAAGATTGACGTACGCCGTCTCCCCGGACGCGGACCCGAACCGGTCGTCCCCGCTCAGCTTCACGTACGGCGGCGCGTTCGTGTCACCGAGGAAGCCCCCCAGGGGCTGCACAACCCCCTTGGTGCCGTCGGCCAGCTCGTACAGGATCCCCAGGTCCAGGTCGACGTTCACCATGCTCTGGGTGTGCCCCTGGACCTCCTCTGGCTTCAGGGCCTGGAAGGGGTGCCGCCACAGGCTCTGCCGCTTGGGGCCGCCGATGTCCGACGTACGCATCCGCCAGGACAGGTTGATGCGCAGATGCCCGGTCGCGGCGCCCTGCCTGGTGAGCGAGACCCGCTGGTGTCGCTTGGTCAGCTCGATGGAGTTGCTCGCCGCACTGCCCGCGTCGAACTCCATCGACCGGCCGCGCCACAGGTCGTCCCAGAAACTCATCCCGCCCCCACCCGTCCAGCCCCCGCAAGTCCGTCACTGTCACCGCACCGCTGCCCGTCAATGCCACGGGGCGGCCGACGAGGACGATTCCTCGTAGCCGCCCCGCTCAGAGCGTTCCCTCACACCGGAGGTTGTCACACCCCGGACGAGACCTCAGTCTTCTCGTCCGAGCCCGCCGCTTTTCCCTCGGCCGCTGCCAGCTTGGTGTTGCGGCGCACGGAGGACCAGAAGGACCAGGCGATCAGGACGACGCCCACCAGGCCGGTGATGACCTCGTGGATCTCGTACTGGATGGTGACGAGGAGGATGCCGGCGAGGGCGCCGATCGCGTAGTGCGCGCCGTGCTCCAGGTAGACGTAGTCGTCGAGGGTGCCCTGGCGGACCAGGTAGACCGTGAGCGACCGGACGTACATCGCGCCGATACCGAGGCCCAGGGCCATCAGCACGATGTCGTTGGTGACGGCGAACGCGCCGATGACACCGTCGAAGGAGAAGGACGCGTCGAGGACTTCGAGGTACAGGAACATGAAGAACGCGGCCTGTCCGGCGAGGACGACCGCCGGCTTCTTCTTGCCGGTGCGCTCGGCCTCTTCCTCCTCCTCGTGCTCGCGTTCCTCCTCTTCCTCCAGCTTGTTCTCGAAGTAGCCGGAGAGCCCGCCGACGATCATGTACGTGATCAGACCGGCGACACCGGAGATGAGGACCGTCTGCGCCTTGTCGACATGGGCGCCACCGTGCTGGTGGGCGTTGGTCGCGAAGGTCATGGCGGAGATCAGGAGCACGATCAGGGCGATGCAGACCGACAGCATGTCGATCTTGCCGAGCTTGGCGAGCGGGCGTTCCAGCCAGCCGAGCCACTTGATGTCACGGTCCTCGAAGATGAAGTCGAGGAAGATCATCAACAGGAACATGCCACCGAAGGCGGCGATCGCCGGGTGGGCGTCGGTGACCAGTTCCTGGTAGTGGTCCTTGTCGTTGAGCGCGAGGTCGACCGCGTCGATGGGACCGATCTTCGCGCTGATGGCGACGATCACGACCGGGAAGACGAGTCGCATACCGAAGACGGCGATGAGGACACCGACGGTGAGGAAGATCTTCTGCCAGAAGGCACTCATCTTCTTCAGGATGCCGGCGTTGACCACCGCGTTGTCGAAGGACAGCGAGATTTCGAGGATGGAGAGGATCGCCACGATCCCGAAGCCGGTCCACCCCCCGTAGAAGACCGCCGCGACCAGGCCGAGCGCGGTGACCGCGAACGACCAGCCGAAGGTTTTCAGAATCACTGGCTACCCAATCGTGTGTTTACGGGTCTCCCCCGCTGCCGTACTCGGCTTTACGAAACGTTGACTCCGAAGTCTAGAGCGATGCCCCTCAGTCCCGACGCGTACCCCTGTCCTACTGCACGGAACTTCCACTCGCCCTGGTAGCGGTACAGCTCCCCGAAGATCATGGCGGTCTCCGTCGACGCGTCCTCGCTCAGGTCGTAGCGCGCCAGTTCCTGACCGTCGGCCTGGTTGACGACGCGGATGAAGGCGTTGCTGACCTGGCCGAAGGTCTGGCCGCGGTTGTCGGCGTCATGGATCGAGACCGGAAAGATGATCTTGTCGCAGGCAGCCGGCACCTTGGGGAGGTCGACGATCAGCGACTCGTCGTCACCCTCGCCCTCGCCGGTGAGGTTGTCGCCGGTGTGCTCGACCGAGCCGTCGGGGCTGGTGAGCTGGTTGTAGAAGACGAACCACTCGTCGCCGAGAACCCGGCCGCCCCCGCACAGCAGCGCGCTGGCGTCGAGGTCGAACGGCGCACCGGTGGTGGAACGCGCGTCCCAGCCGAGCCCGACCAACACCTGGGTGAGGTTCGGTGCGGCTTTGGAGAGGGAGACATTGCCCCCCTTGGCAAGCGTGACGCCCATGCTGCTGGTCCTCCCCGAGGTGAAGCCTTGCGATCTGCGTGGATCGCGGAACTGAGCACGTCCGGCGCCGCACCGAGAGTGCGACGCCGGACGACGGAGCCGGAGAGAGTCCGGCTCAGACGTTCACGCCGAAGTCCTGCGCGATACCGCGCAGGCCGGAGGCGTACCCCTGGCCGATGGCGCGGAACTTCCACTCCGCGCCGTGCCGGTACAGCTCGCCGAAGACCATGGCGGTCTCCGTCGAGGCGTCCTCGGAGAGGTCGTAGCGCGCCAGCTCGGTCTCGCCGGCCTGGTTCACGACGCGGATGAACGCGTTGCGGACCTGGCCGAAGGACTGCTGGCGGTTCTCGGCGTCGTAGATCGAGACCGGGAACACGATCTTGTCGATGTCGGCCGGGACCGTCGCGAGGTTGACCTTGATCTGCTCGTCGTCGCCCTCGCCCTCACCGGTGGTGTTGTCACCGGTGTGCTCGACCGAGCCGTCCGGGCTCTTGAGGTTGTTGAAGAACACGAAGTTGGCGTCACTGCTGACCTTGCCGTCCGCGCCCGTCAGGATCGCGCTGGCGTCGAGGTCGAAGTCGGTGCCGGTGGTGGTACGGATGTCCCACCCCAGACCGACGATGACCGCGGTGAGACCCGGGGCCTCCTTCGTCAGCGATACGTTGCCGCCCTTGCTGAGGCTGACTCCCACGAGTCCTCCATTGGTGTCTCGTCTGCCGCCGGGGGCGGTGTGCCCCGTCGTGCGCCGTTATCGGATCAACGTGCAGATCCTAGTGACGGGTTCCCGCCCCACGCAGGGCTTGGACCCGAAGAATCACAGGGTGTCGAGGGCCTTCACGTACTCGTTCAGGTCACGCGCGTCGGGCAGACCGTTGACGACGGTCCACCGCACGACACCCTCCTTGTCGATGACGAAGGTCCCGCGCACCGCGCAACCCTTGTCCTCGTCGAAGACGCCGTACGCGCGCGAGATGTTGCCGTGCGGCCAGAAGTCGGACAGCAGAGGGTATTCGAGGCCCTCCTGCTCGCCGAAGACACGCAGGGTGTGGATGGAGTCGTTGGAGACGGCGAGCACCTGGGTGTCGCGGTCGGAGAACCTCGGCAGGTTGTCGCGCAGGGCGCACAGCTCGCCGGTGCACACGCCGGTGAAGGCGAAGGGATAGAAGAGCAGCACCACGTTCTTCGCGCCACGGAAGTCGGAGAGCCGCACGGTGGCGCCGTGGTTGTCCTTGAGCTCGAAGTCCGGGGCCTTGTCGCCGACCTCGATCGCCATGATCCTGCATCCCTTCGGTGGGCTGTTCGGGTGAGAACACCCTAGTGACCACCCACTGAAGCCATTGGACGGGCTGGAGTCATCCAGCCCGTCCGGCGATTGAGGATTACTTCTTGGACTTCGCTGCCTTGGGTGTCGCCAGACGACTCCCACTCCAGTCCTTGCCCACACTGACGCTCTTCGTCGCCGACAGACCCGCCGTCGTCGCGGCTTCAGAGATGTCGCTCGGCTCCACGTAGCCGTCACGGCCCGTCTTGGGCGTGAGGAGCAGGATCGCGCCGCCTTCTTCGATGTACGTGGTGGCGTCCACCAGCGCATCGGTCAGGTCGCCGTCCTCGTCGCGGAACCACAGCACCACGGCATCTGCGACGTCGTCGTACTCCTCGTCCACGAGATCGCTGCCGATGACTTCCTCAATGGCCTCGCGGAGCTCCTGGTCGACGTCGTCGTCGTAGCCGATCTCCTGGACCACCTGCTCGGGCTGGAACCCCAGCCTTGCGGCAGGGTTAGTCCGCTCCTCCGCGTGGTCCGCGGTCGCGCTCACGGGTTGCCTCCTGATCATGTTCGAGAAATGTCCAGCCACGCGCGTGCGCGAAGCATTGGCCGTAGTCCACACGGGCGGGGCGGATCGCGCAAGTACCCGGCCGTTCAGACCGCCGAAACGGTGACGATCCTGGCGGTGTCGCCGCAACTTCACACAGCGGTTCCCGGGAACAAGTGACGCACAACACACCATTCTGCCCGCTTTGCGGTTTTGCTGCTCCCGAGTGACTCCCGAACCTCTCATACATACGTGCGAGATCCGAATCGCTTTACGGAACACGTCACGGACTGGGCGTATCGTTGCGATTTGGCTGCGACCACCCCGGCCCACACCGCCCAGGCACCTCCTCCGGGGCTACCTCTGAGTAGAGGTGACGTACCCGGCCTCGGGGTACACGATGGGGACCAGTGCATTCGCAGCCCCAGGGCAGGCCCACAGCGTGCCCCGGATCAAGTCTCCCGAGAGCGAAGGAACAGCGTGGCTTCCGGATCAGATCGCAACCCGATCATCATTGGCGGCCTTCCGAGTCAGGTTCCTGACTTCGATCCCGAAGAAACCCAGGAGTGGCTCGACTCCCTCGACGCCGCGGTTGACGAACGCGGCCGGGAGCGGGCCCGCTATCTGATGCTGCGGCTGATCGAGCGGGCCCGCGAGAAGCGCGTGGCCGTGCCCGAGATGCGGAGCACGGACTACGTCAACACGATCGCGACGAAGGACGAGCCCTTCTTCCCCGGCAACGAGGAGATCGAGCGCCGCATCCTCAACGCGACCCGGTGGAACGCGGCCGTGATGGTCTCGCGCGCCCAGCGCCCCGGTATCGGCGTCGGCGGCCACATCGCGACCTTCGCCTCCTCCGCCTCCCTCTACGACGTGGGCTTCAACCACTTCTTCCGGGGCAAGGACGAGGGCGACGGCGGCGACCAGATCTTCTTCCAGGGCCACGCCTCCCCGGGCATCTACGCCCGCGCGTTCCTGCTCGACCGGCTCAGCGAGCAGCAGCTCGACGCGTTCCGCCAGGAGAAGTCGAAGGCGCCGTACGGGCTGTCCTCGTACCCGCACCCGCGGCTGATGCCGGACTTCTGGGAGTTCCCGACCGTCTCGATGGGCCTCGGCCCGCTCGGCGCGATCTTCCAGGCGCGGATGAACCGCTACATGGAGGCGCGCGGGATCGCGGACACCTCCAAGTCCCATGTGTGGGCGTTCCTCGGCGACGGCGAGATGGACGAGCCGGAGTCGCTCGGCCAGCTGTCGATCGCCGCCCGCGAGGGCCTCGACAACCTGACCTTCGTCGTCAACTGCAACCTCCAGCGGCTCGACGGCCCGGTGCGCGGCAACGGCAAGATCATCCAGGAGCTGGAGTCGCAGTTCCGGGGCGCCGGCTGGAACGTCGTCAAGCTGGTCTGGGACCGCAGCTGGGACCCGCTGCTCGCGCAGGACCGGGACGGCGTGCTCGTCAACAAGATGAACACCACGCCCGACGGACAGTTCCAGACGTACGCCACCGAGACCGGCGCGTACATCCGCGACCACTTCTTCGGCGACGACAGCCGGCTGCGCGCGATGGTCGAGGGCATGACCGACGACCAGGTGCTGCACCTCGGGCGCGGTGGCCACGACCACCGGAAGATCTTCGCGGCGTTCGCGGCGGCCAAGGCGCACAAGGGCCAGCCGACCGTCATCCTCGCCAAGACGGTCAAGGGCTGGACGCTCGGACCCAACTTCGAGGGCCGCAACGCCACGCACCAGATGAAGAAGCTGACGGTCGCCGACCTCAAGGGCTTCCGCGACCGGCTCCACCTGCCGATCTCCGACAAGGAGCTGGAGAGCGGCGCCCCGCCGTACTACCACCCGGGCCGGAACTCGGAAGAGATCCAGTACATGCACGACCGCCGCAACTCGCTCGGCGGCTACGTCCCGACCCGCGTCGTCCGCGCCAAGCCGCTGACGCTGCCCGAGGAAAAGACGTACGCGAGTGTGAAGAAGGGTTCGGGCCAGCAGTCGATCGCCACGACCATGGCGTTCGTCCGGCTGCTCAAGGACCTCATGCGGGACAAGGAGATCGGCAGGCGTTTCGTGCTGATCGCGCCGGACGAGTACCGCACGTTCGGCATGGACTCGTTCTTCCCGAGCGCGAAGATCTACAACCCGCTCGGCCAGCAGTACGAGGCCGTGGACCGCGAGCTGCTCCTCGCGTACAAGGAGTCGCCGACCGGCCAGATGCTGCACGACGGCATCTCGGAGGCCGGCTGCACCGCCTCGCTGATCGCGGCGGGTTCGGCGTACGCCACGCACGGCGAGCCGTTGATCCCCGTCTACGTCTTCTACTCGATGTTCGGTTTCCAGCGCACCGGTGACCAGTTCTGGCAGATGGCCGACCAGTTGGCGCGCGGTTTCGTCCTGGGCGCGACCGCAGGGCGTACGACTCTGACCGGCGAGGGGCTCCAGCACGCCGACGGCCACTCGCAGCTGCTCGCCTCGACGAACCCGGGCTGTGTGGCGTACGACCCGGCGTACTCGTACGAGATCGCGTACATCGTGCAGGACGGTCTGCGCCGGATGTACGGGCCGGACAGTGAGGACGTCTTCTACTACCTCACCGTCTACAACGAGCCGATCCAGCACCCGGCCGAGCCCGCGGACGTCGATGTCGAGGGCATCCTCAAGGGCATCCACCGCGTGGGCCAGGGGACTTCGGGCACGATTCCGGCGCAGGTCATCGCGTCCGGTGTCGCGGTGCCGTGGGCGCTGGAGGCGCAGCGGATCCTCGCCGAGGACTGGAACGTACGGGCGGACGTCTGGTCGGCGACCTCCTGGAACGAGTTGCGGCGCGATGCGGTCGCGGTGGAGCAGCACAATCTGCTGCATCCCGAGGAGGAGCAGCGTGTCCCCTATGTGACGCGGAAGTTGAGTGGCGCCGAGGGTCCGTTCGTGGCCGTTTCCGACTGGATGCGGTCTGTTCCGGACCAGATCTCTCGGTGGGTGCCGGGGACTTACCAGTCGCTCGGTGCGGATGGGTTCGGCTTCGCCGACACCCGTGGGGCTGCCCGGCGGTTCTTCCACATTGACGCTCAGTCGATCGTGGTGGGGGTGCTGACGGAGTTGGCTCGGGAGGGGAAGGTTGATCGGTCGGTGCTGAAGCAGGCGATCGATCGGTATCAGTTGCTGGATGTGGCGGCTGCTGACCCGGGTGCTGCGGGCGGCGACGCGTAGCGCTCCGCGGGTTGGGCGGTTGTTTGTCTGCGGGGCCATTGTGGCTGGTCGCGCAGTTCCCCGCGCCCCTGTAGAGCGGCCCCTTCGGGGCGCTCTACAGGGCATCCCCGGGCCCTTAATATGCGCAGCATGAAGGAAGAGTCTGCGCAGGCTCGTTGGGAGGGGTTCACGCAGCGGCCCCTCATGGCACTCGCGGTTGTGTTCGCTGTCGCCTACGCGGTGCCCATCGTGGACAGTCCCGCGAGTCGGCCCGTGTCGATCACGTGCACGGTTGTGGAGTGGGGGGTGTGGGGTGCGTTCGCCGTCGACTACCTCGTGCGGGTCGGGCTTGCCGAACAGCGGCGGGACTTCGTACGTCGGCACTGGCTGGACCTGTTCGCCGTGCTGCTGCCGCTGCTTCAGCCGCTGAGGCTGCTGCGGGTCATATCCACGCTGCTGCTGGTGGGCCGGCGGGCCCAGATGGCGTCCCAGGTGCGGCTGACGACGTATGTCGGCGGGGCCGTGGTGGGGCTGCTGATGTTCGGTTCGCTGGCCGTGCTGTCGGTGGAGCGTGAGTCGCCGGACGGGAACATCCGAACGCTGGGCGACGCCCTGTGGTGGTCGTTCACGACGATGACGACCGTGGGGTACGGGGACCACGCGCCGACGACCGGAGTGGGCCGGGTGCTCGCGGTCGGGCTGATGCTGTCCGGGATCGCGCTGCTCGGTCTGGTCACCGCGAACATCGCCGCGTGGTTCATCTCCCGGTTCGAGATGGACGACGTGGAGGAACGGCGCCAGACGGCCGCGATCGCGGCCCTGACCGAGGAAGTACGGGCGCTGCGGGCCGAGGTGGCCGCCCTGTCCGACGGGCCCGTCGGCGCGCTGTCCCCCTCCGGCAGCGCGCCGCGGCCCGGCGGTCCTCCGTGTCGTACATGTCTTACGGACCATGCCGTGCGGAGGACTTGACTAACTGTGACCTGCCCCGAGTACCGAAGGGGAGGAATCTTTAGGGGAGTCACTCGGATAGGGGAATTCCCCGGCACAGGTCATAGATATATGCGCGAGATATGTGCCTCAGATGTGCCCTCAGATGTGCGCCGCGCCCGCGCCCGCCTCCGCGTTCTCGCCGCGCTTCGTCAGGAGGGCGACCAGTACCGCCACCACTCCCACGCCGGCCGCGACCAGACAGGCGAGGCTCATGCCGGAGATGAAGGTGTCGTGGGCGACCTTCGTGATCTGGGCGGCGACCGTCTCCGGAGTGCCCGGTGCCACCGGGGGCACGCCGACCTGGACCGCTTCCGAGGCCTGCGCCTGCTGTTCGGCGGTGAGTTCCGGAAGGCCCGCGGCCGTCCAGTTGCCCGCGAGGTCGTTGTCGACCTTGGAGGCCATGACCGCGCCGAGGACCGCCGTACCGAGGCTGCCGCCGATCTGCATCGCCGCCTGCTGGAGACCGCCGGCCACACCGGACAGCTCCATCGGGGCGTTGCCGACGATGACCTCCGTCGCGCCGACCATGACCGGGGCGAGGCCGAGGCCGAGCATGGCGAACCAGAGCGACATGACGCCGCTGCCGGTGTCCGTCTCCAGCGTGGACATGCCGAACATGGCGATCGCGACGCACGCCATACCGCCCGCGAGCGGGATGCGCGGGCCCGTCTTGCTGATCATGGCGCCGGCCAGCGGCGAGCCGACGATCATCATCCCGGTGAGCGGGAGCAGATGCAGGCCCGCGTCGATCGGGCTCATACCGTGCACGTTCTGCAGGTAGAAGGTGACGAAGAAGAGGCCGCCCATGAAGGCGATGGCCATGAGGACCATCAGCACCACACCCGCCGACAGCGGGACCGAACGGAACAGGTTGAGCGGGATCAGCGGTTCCTTGACCTTCGTCTCCCAGAGCGCGAAGAAGCCGAAGCCCGCCACCGACACGACCAGGAACAGCCATGTCTTGCCGTCGCCCCAGCCCCACGCCGGAGCCTTGATGAGCGCCCACACCAGGCAGAACATCGCACCGGAGAGCAGGGCGATACCGAGGACGTCGAAGGAGCGCGGGGCGTTCTCCGCGCGGTGGTCGACCAGGATCACCAGGCCGATGACGAGGGCCAGGATGCCCACCGGCACGTTGATGAAGAACACCGACTGCCAGCTGACGTGCTCGACGAGCAGTCCGCCGAGGATCGGGCCGCCCGCGGTGGAGGCGCCGATGACCATGCCCCAGATGCCGATGGCCATGTTCAGCTTCTCGGCGGGGAAGGTGGCCCGCAGCAGACCGAGCGCGGCCGGCATCAGCAGCGCGCCGAACAGCCCCTGGAACACCCGGAAGACGACCACCAGGGCGATACTGCTGGACAGGCCGATGGCCGCCGACGAGGCGGCGAAGCCGACGATGCCGATGAGGAAGGTCTGCCGGTGCCCGAATCGGTCGCCGAGCTTGCCCGCGGTGATCAGCGTGACCGCGAGCGCGAGGAAGTAGCCGTTGGTGATCCACTGGACGTCCGCGAAACTCGCGCCCAGGTCCTTCTGGATGGCCGGGTTGGCGATCGCCACGATGGTGCCGTCGAGGGCCACCATCATGACCCCGACGGCCACGGATATCAGGGTCAGCCACGGATGGCCGCGCAGCCCCTTGGCAGGCGTGGGGTCCGAGGGGGAGACAGGTGCCTTGTCCCCCGGACCGGTCGTCTCGATGGTGGTCTGACTAGTCATGGATCGAGGCTAGTGACAGCCACTGACAATTGACAAACGAGTTCACAAGTCGGTAACTGACACGTCGTTCCCCGATAAGAACGAAGAGGCCTGATCACCATGAGCGCACTGCGCGAGCTCAAGAAACAGCGCACCCGGGACGCGCTCGTGCGCGCCGCCCTCGTCCTGTTCACCAGCAAGGGGTACGAGCACACGACCGTCGACGAGATCGCCGAGGCCGTCGAGGTCTCGCAGCGCACCTTCTTCCGCTACTTCGCCGGCAAGGAGGACGCCGCCTTCGCCGTGCACCGCATCGCGGAGGCGCACTTCATCGAGGCGGTGCGCGAACGTCCGCCCCACGAGGCCCCGTTGGAGGCGCTGCGCCAGGCCGTGCTGGAGGGCTGGCACGTCATCAACGAGGCCGTGGAGTCCGTCGTACCGGCGGAGTTGCAGATGCGCATGTACTACGTGATCGAGTCGACGCCGGTGTTGCTCGCCGCGCACCTGCGCCGCTCCACCGAGATGGAGGAGGCGGTGGCGCGGGTGGTCGCCGAGCGCGAGGGCGTCGACGTGGACGGCGATCTCCGGCCGCGCGTCGTGGTGGCCCTGTTCGGCGGGCTGATGCGGCTGACGGAACGGCGGTGGGGCGCGGGCTCGGACATGAGCGTGACGGCGATGCGCGAGCTGACCAGCACCTACCTCGACGCGATGGGTCCGGCACTGGCGGGGAACTGGCGTACGGAAGGGTCGTGACGCCCCGTACGGCCGCGCGCACGTAGCGCCATACCCACCGACGGTTATCGAAACGTGATCCCCGTCACTCGGTTAACGCGAGACCCTCTCGTTCTCCTAGTGTGTCCTTTCAGTGACTTCCTTCGACACCTCCCCGCAACTGAACGTCTGGCGCGCACTGCTCGCGCTGGCCGTGGTCTTCGTGATGCTCGCGACGACCGGCTGGACCGCGGTCCGCAGCCATCGCACTCCCTCGCCGCTCCAGGCGTCGCTCTCCGCGTGGGAGCACGGACGGATCGGCGGCCACGCGCTGCCCGACCCGGACGGGACACCCGGCAGGCTGGCCCGGTTCTTCGCCTCGCTCACCGTCCACCAGCGCGACCGGCTCGTCCGCCGCTATCCGCTGGCGGTCGGCAACATGAACGGCGCGCCCGTCGAACTGCGCTACCGCGCCAACCGGATCGCGCTGCACACGGCCCGCGAGACGGAGCGCGTGCGGATGCACGACAACCGGCTCTCGGCCGTCGGCCAGCACGAGGCGGGGCGCCGGATGCACCGCTACGACGACCTGCTGGCGAAGGGCCGCAAGATCCTGGCCTTCGACCCCGAGGGCAACGGCCGGGTCGCCGAGGTCTTCGGCGACCTCGACAAGGCACAGCGCGTCTCGGTCGTGGTCCCCGGCGTGGACACCGACCTCCTCACCTTCCAGCGCACCAACCGCAGGTACTCGGCGCCCGTCGGCATGGCGTCGGCGCTGTACCGCGCGGAGTGGGAGGCGAGCCCCACGACGCGTACGGCCGTGATCGCCTGGGCCGACTACACCGCGCCCAACGGGCTCGGCATGGACGCGGCGACGGCGATGCGCGCCAAGTCCGGGGCGCTGCGGCTGAACGCGCTGGTGCGCGGACTGCCCGGCCGGGCGCCGGTCGCGCTGTACTGCCACAGCTACGGCTCGGTGGTCTGCGGGGTCGCCGCGCACGCGCTGCCCAGCCGGGTGACCGACATCGCGGTGGCCGGCAGCCCCGGTATGCGGGTCGAGAACGCGGCGCAGCTGCACACCTCGGCCCGGGTGTGGGCGATGCGGGACGCCGACGACTGGATCCAGGACGTGCCGTATCTGGAGGTCGGCGGCCTCGGGCACGGCGCCGACCCGGTGTCGTCGGGATTCGGCTCCCGCGTGCTGTCCGCGCGGGGCGCGAAGGGACACGGCGGCTATTTCGAGCCGGGTACGGAGAGTCTGCACAACTTCGCCGAGATCGGCGTCGGCGCGTTCGGCGCCGTGCGGTGCGCTCGGCGGGATCAGAACGATCAGCAGGACCGCAAGGATGACGTGTGTCTGAAGGGTTTGTCCGACGGGGCGACGGCCGGACGCGCGTAGAAGACGCAGAAATCACGGTGTGCCCGGGGAGGGGACTATGAAGCTCTTGCCGCATACGATGAGCCGCATGGGTGACGTACTGGCCGGATTTCATGCCGCCTGGGAGTTCGAGTCCGACTCCGTGCTCATCCGCTTCGAACGGGGAATCCGCACGCCGAAGCTGTTCCAGGCGCTCGGCGAACGCCGTATCCCGCTGGAAGCGATCGCGGGTGTCACGCTGACCCCGGGCAAGCGCGGAACGGTGGTGCTGCGCGCCGAGCCCCGGCCGGGCGCCGACCCCCTGATGGAGGCGGCCGACGGCCAGCTGAAGGAGGGCTGCGATCCGTATCGGCTGGTGCTGCCCGCCGAGCGGGAGACTCTCGCCGAGTACTACGCGGACGAGCTGCGGGCCCGGGTGGGCGAGATCGGTGGTACGGACAAGGAACCTGCTGAAAGGTTCCTGGTGGCCGCGCCCGAGGTGCCGCGGGCGTTCAAGGCGTACGACGCGAAGGCGTCCTTCGACGGGCGCGCGGTGTCGTTCCGGTGGTTCTGGACGGGCGCGTCGTCGGCGAAGTGGAAGGCCGGCGACCAGACGTTTCCGGTCGCCGACCTGATGGGGGTGGAGTGGCGGTCGCCCGAGGTGTTCGAGGGATATCTGCGGCTGCTTCGGCGGGACGGGTCAGCTGTCCCGTTGGCCGTCGACCAGGATCCCGCGTCGGTGGTGTTCGGGCTGGGGTACGGGCCTGTGCATGAGTCGTTGCCGTTTGCGGCGGCGGTGTTGGCGGGGGTTCGCTCCGCGGGTGGGGCGGGGGTGGTTCAGGTGAGTTCTGGGCGGCGGGATCCGGGGGATGTTGCTGAACGGATTCGGCACCTTGGGGAGTTGCACTCGGCCGGGTTGGTGACGGACGAGGAGTTTTCGTTGAAGAAGGCTGAGTTGTTGGCGGAGTTGTAGGGCGCCTGTGGGGGTGGGGGGCTCTGTGCGTCGTTGGCGGGTGCGGGTTCGTTGTGGCTGGTCGCGCAGTTCCCCGCGCCCCTGGGTGGGGCAGGTCCGCGCCCCTTGGGACGAACCGGTGTCTACTCCCTGCCTGCTGATGCGAAGCGCATGTCCGGGTAGCGGGTGCCTGCAACCTTTGCCGCGATGGGGTCCAGGGTCGCCAGGTCCTCGTCGGTCAGGGTGATCGTTGTTGCCGCTGCGTTCTCCTCGATCCTTGTCCTCCTGCGGGTGCCCGGGATGGGGATTACCGGGAGGTTGTGGATCGTGGACTGTTGTTGGACCCAGGCCAGGGCTATCTGGCCTACCGAGGCTCCGTGGGACTCGGCCACGGTTCGGATGGGGGTCAGGAGGGCCGCGTTCGTTGCGGCGTTGGTGCCGGTGAAGCGGGGCTGGGTGCGGCGGTAGTCGCCCTCGGTGAGTTCCTGGTCGGCGTTGGTGAAGGAGCCGGTCAGGAAGCCTCGGCCGAGCGGGGAGTACGGGACCAGGGCGACGCCCAGTTCGCGGGCCGTCGGGACGACCGAGGCCTCGATGTCCCGGCTGAACAGGGACCACTCCGACTGGACGGCGGCGATCGGGTGCACGGACTGGGCCGCACGCAGTTCGGCGCCCGTGACCTCGCTCAGGCCCAGTTGCTTGACCTTGCCCTGGCGGACCAGGCCGGCCATCACACCGACGGTCTCCTCGATGGGGATGTTCACATCGCGCCGGTGCATGTAGTAGAGGTCGATGACGTCGAGGTCGAGGTTCTTGAGGCTGGCCTCGACCGCCTCGCGGATGTAGGCCGGGTCGTTGCGGATGATCCGTGGGCCCGTGACACCGGCCGGCATCGCCAGGGCGAACTTCGTCGCGACGACGACCTCGTCGCGGTGGGCGTTGAAGAACGGGGACAGGAAACGTTCGTTCTCACCGTCGCCGTAGGCGTCCGCGGTGTCGTAGAGGGTCACGCCGAGTTCGAGGGCGCGTTCGAGCGTGGCGCGGGCCTCGTCGGCGTCCGTGGGGCCGTACGCGATGCTCATCCCCATGCAGCCGAGGCCCTGTACGCCGACCTCGGGGCCGTCGGCGCCGAGCGTGGCAGTGGTGAGCTTGGTGGTGTCGTCGTTCGTCATCGGGCACTCTCCACCTGTCGGGCGAGACCCGCGTCGAGGTCCGCCTCCGCGTAGAAGCTGATCTTCCGGTCCAGTACCGCGAGCGTGTCCTGGAGTTCGGCGATACGGTCCAGGACGGCCCGGCGGGTCGATTCGAGCAGTTCGAACCGCTCGCCGTACGTACGGTCGCCCTCGCGCACGAGTTCGGCGTACCGCACCATGTCCGCGACCGGCATCCCGGTCAGCCGGAGCTTGCCGACCAGGTCGAGCCAGTCGAGGTCGCGGTTGCTGTAGCGGCGCTGGCCGGTGTGGGAACGGTCGATGTGCGGCATCAGCCCGATGCGCTCGTACCAGCGCAGGGTGTGCGCGGTCAGCCCCGTGAAGACGACGACCTCGCTGATCGTGTAGCGGTCCTGTCCGTCCGGGCGCCGCTCGGGCGCCCTGTTCGTGGTGGGCTCTGTGGACTCCGTGGACTCCGTGGTCTCCAGCACCGTCATGGCCCCTACGCTAAAACCTTGGAGTGCACTCCAAGCAAGCGGATCCCGCGATATTGCGGAGACTTGGCCGGTCCCGGCTCATTACCGTACGGATCATGACTCTCGTACGCCGTGCCACACCCGATGATGCCGGAGAACTGCTGCGGCTGCGCCAGGTGATGATCGACTCGATGCCCGGGGCGAACACCGATGCGGGCTGGCAGTCCGAGTCCCTGTCCACGGTGACCGCTCGGCTCGCGGATCCGGACGGGGGCTTCGCCGCGTTCGTCGTCGACCACCCGGAGCGGCCCGGGTCGCTGGCGGCGCTGGTCGTGGGGACCGTCGAGTACCGGATCGGGCGTGCGGGCAATCCGCACGGGCGGGTCGGGTACGTGTTCAGTGTCGCCACCGATCCGGACGCTCGGCGGCGGGGGTATGCGCGGGTGTGCATGGAGGCGTTGGTGGAGTGGTTCCGGGAGCAGGGTGTCGGGCAGATCGACCTGACCGCGTCCGCCGACGCGGAGCCGCTGTACGCGTCGCTGGGATTCACCCGCCAACCGGACCCCTTCATGCGGCTGCGGTTCTGATCCTCCTAAGCTCGACGGCATGTCCTTGCAAAGCCTCGCGTCGATCGAGAACTGGCCCGTGCCCACCGCCGCCGCGGCCGTCGTACGGGCGGACGGTGCCGTTCTCGGCTCCCACGGCCCCCTCGACCACCGGTTCCCGCTCGCCTCGGTCACCAAGCCGCTCGCCGCGTACGCCGTCCTTGTCGCGTACGAGGAGGGCGCCATCGAACTCGACGAGCCGGCCGGGCCGCCCGGTTCCACGGTCCGCCACCTCTTGGCGCACACGTCGGGGCTCGCCTTCGACGAGCACCGTGTGACGGCTCCGCCCGGGGAGCGGCGGCTGTACTCCAACGCCGGGTTCGAGGTGCTGGGGGATCATGTGGCGAAGGCTGTGGAGATGCCGTTCGCGGAGTATGTGCGGCAGGCGGTGCTGGAGCCGTTGGGGATGGGGGCGACGGGGGTGGAGGGGTCGCCGGCCAAGGACGGTGTCTCGACCGTCGGGGATCTGGTGCGATTCGTGGCGGAGGTGCAGGGGCCTCGGTTGCTGGATGCGCGGACGGTGGCTGAGGCGATGTCTGTGCAGTACCCGGGGACGAAGGGGGTGCTTCCCGGGTACGGGCATCAGAACCCGAACGACTGGGGGCTGGGGTTCGAGGTCCGGGGGGTGAAGTCGCCGCACTGGACGGGGAGTTCGTCGTCGCCTCGCACCTTCGGTCACTTCGGGCAGTCGGGGACGTTTCTGTGGATCGACCCGGTGGTGGGAGTGGGGTGTGTGGCGCTGGCCGATCGGGCGTTCGGGGCGTGGGCGGTGGAGGTGTGGCCGGGGTTCACGGATGGGGTACTGGCGGAGGTACGGGGCTGAGGCTGGGTGTTTTTCGCCCCCGCCGCCCCTACCCGTCCCATCCTTCTGGGGGCTGCGCCCCCAGACCCCCCTTTGTCCTCAAACGCCGGACGGGCTGGAATGCCCAGGCTCGTGCTGAAGTGCGGCAGGGGTGGTGGGCGGGGAGGGGTTGAGTGCGGTTGTCCTCGAACGCCTGCCGGGGCTTGCTTTTTAGCCCGTCCGGCGTTTGAGGACGAGGCCGTTCAGGCCGACAGCGGGGGTCTGGGGGCGGCAGCCCCCAGGGATGGGACGGGTAGGGGCGGCGGGGGCGAAGAAACGTCGTCACGTGGACATTTCCCACAGCAGCAGCTCCGTCGCCGTCACCCCTATCGCCTCCACCCCCTCCTCCGCCGTGAGGCGCACCGCGTCACCCGGGGCCAGCTTCTCCGGGCCCAGGCGGACTTCGCCCCTGACCACGTGGACGTACACATACGCCGCGTCCGGAACCGCCGTGCGCTCGCCCGCCGACAGTCGGCGTACGTGCAGCATCGCCCCCGCCTCCGGGATCGCGTACGGCGTGGAGTCCGCGATGCCGTGGACTATCTCGTAGGACGGGGTGCCGCCGGGGTGCAGCGGGGCCAGCCAGGTCTGGATGAAGGTCAGCGGGGTCGGGCCCTCGTTGCGCTCCACGTGGCGTACCCCCGCCGCCGCGCTCAGACGTTGCACGTCCCCCGCCACCACCACCGTCTCGTGCCCCGTCGAGTCGCGATGGGTCAGCGACCCCTCCGTCACCCACGTCACGATCTCCGTGTGACTGTGCGGGTGTTCGTCGAAGCCCGCGCCGGGAGCCAGGCGTTCCTCGTTGCAGGCGATCACCGCACCGAAGCGCAGGTTGTCCGGGTCGTAGTGGGGGCCGAAGGAGAAGGCGTGCCAGGATTCGATACCGGCCGCCGGGTCACCCCCTGGATAGCGCGCGTCCGCGCGCCGTACGTCCATCACGCCACCACCGTAGACCCGACGCCGCACGCCCCCGTCCTGATAAGGCAGTCTTGTTCCGTGCCCGAACCCGAATCCCATCGCCCCGAACCCTCCGCGCGTCCCGCTCATCCGCATCCCGCGACCTTGAAGCGGCTGGAGAAGTCCTCCGGGAGTCTCGCCGCGCAGGCGATCACGCGCATGGACGAGACGCTCTCGTGGTACCGGGCCATGCCCCCGGAGAACCGTTCCTGGATCGGGCTGGTCGCCCAGGCCGGTATTGCCGCCTTCACCGAGTGGTTTCGGCATCCTGATGCGCCTCAGGCCATCTCCACCGATGTCTTCGGTACCGCTCCCCGTGAGCTGACCAGGGCCATCACCCTTCGTCAGACCGTCGAGATGGTCCGTACGACCATCGAGGTCATGGAGAGTGCGATCGATGAGGTCGCCGCTCCCGGTGACGAAGGTGTGCTGCGGGAGGCTCTGCTCGTCTACGCCCGCGAGATCGCCTTCGCCACCGCACAGGTGTACGCCCAGGCCGCCGAGGCACGGGGTGCCTGGGACGCCCGGCTGGAGTCGCTCGTCGTCAATGCCGTGCTGAGCGGGGAGGCGGACGAAGGGGCTGTTTCGCGGGCCGCCGCTCTTGGCTGGAATTCGCCCGAGCATGTGTGCGTGGTGCTCGGTACCGCGCCCGACGGTGACAGTGAGTTGACCGTCGAGGCCATTCGGCGGGCCGCCCGGCATGCCAAGGTGCAGGTGCTGACGGGGGTGCTGGGAGACCGGCTTGTCGTTATCGCGGGCGGGAACGACAACCCCCTCGCCGTCGCCAAGTCGCTGATCGGGCCTTATGCCGCCGGGCCCGTCGTCGCGGGGCCGATCGTGCCCGATCTGCTCGCCGCCACCCGGTCCGCGCAGGCCGCCGCCGCCGGGCTCAAGGCCTGTTCCGCCTGGCAGGACGCTCCGCGGCCGGTGCTGGCCGATGATCTGCTGCCGGAGCGTGCCATCGCCGGTGACCCCGGTGCGCGTGACCAATTGGTGGAGGAGATCTACAGACCGCTGGAGGAGGCCGGGTCCGCGCTCCTGGAAACGCTTGCCGTCTATCTCGAACAGGCGAGCAGTCTGGAAGGTGCGGCACGAATGCTCTTCGTTCATCCCAACACCGTGCGCTACCGGCTTCGACGTGTGACTGACGTCACCGGCTGGTCGCCTTCAGATGTACGATCCGCATTCACGTTGCGGATCGCGCTGATTCTCGGGCGCCTGGCCGATGGGGATCTTCAACCCTAGGCTTTTGTCGGGGCCCTACAAAACCCCCTGCCGTTCTTCGTCCCTGTCCCCACGGGCGGCCGTGCCCGTACCCAAGAGAGAGTGTGAGAGTGCTCGTACTCGTCGCTCCCGGCCAAGGCGCCCAGACGCCCGGCTTCCTGACTCCTTGGCTCGATCTGCCCGGTGCCGCCGAGCGCGTCGCCGAGTGGTCCGACGCCATCGGCCTCGACCTGGTCCACTACGGGACCGAGGCCGACGCCGACGCGATCCGTGACACCGCGGTGGCCCAGCCGCTGCTGGTCGCGGCCGGGATACTGTCGGCCTCGGCACTGGGTGCCATGGGCGGTGACCTCGTTCCGGGCGCCGTCGCCGGGCACAGCGTCGGTGAGATCACCGCCGCCGCCTTCGCGGGCGTACTCGACGACACGGCCGCCCTGACCCTCGTACGCAAGCGCGGTCTGGCCATGGCCGAGGCCGCCGCCGTCACGAAGACCGGGATGGCGGCGCTTCTCGGTGGTGACCCCGAGGTGAGCGTGGCTCATCTGGAGAAGCTGGGGCTGACCCCGGCGAACGTCAACGGCGCCGGACAGATCGTCGCAGCCGGGACGGAGGAGCAGATCGAGGCTCTCCTCCAGGACAAGCCCGAAGGTGTGCGCAAGGTCGTCAAGTTGCAGGTGGCCGGTGCTTTCCACACGCACCACATGGCTCCGGCGGTCGATGCCCTCGCCGCTGCCGCCGCCTCCCTGACGCCCGGCGACCCGAAGATCACATACGTCTCGAACAAGGACGGGCAGACGGTCGCGGAGGGGTCGGAAGTGCTCGCGCGGCTGGTCGGGCAGGTCGCCAACCCGGTGCGCTGGGACCTGTGCATGGAGACGTTCAAGACGCTGGGCGCGACCGCGTTCATCGAGGTGTGCCCGGGCGGCACCCTCACCGGTCTCGCCAAGCGGGCGCTGCCCGGCGTGAAGACCCTGGCCCTGAAGACCCCCGCCGATCTCGACGCCGCTCGTGAGCTGATCGCCGAGTCGCTGATCCCGACCTCTGCCGCTGACGCGGCGGGTGCCTGAAAGGAGCCCCGCGCAATGCCGAAGATCAAGCCCAGCAAGGGTGCCCCGTACGCGCGCATCCTGGGCGTGGGCGGGTACCGGCCGGTCCGGGTCGTGCCCAACGAGGTGATCCTGGAGACGATCGACTCGTCCGACGAATGGATCCGCTCCCGCTCCGGCATCGAGACCCGGCACTGGGCCTCCGACGAGGAGACCGTCGCCGCGATGTCCCTGGAGGCGTCCGGCAAGGCGATCGCGGATGCGGGCATCGCCGCCGAGCAGATCGGCGGCGTGGTCGTCGCGACCGTCTCGCACTTCAAGCAGACTCCGGCCGTGGCCACCGAGATCGCCGACAAGCTCGGCACGGCCAAGGCCGCCGCGTTCGACATCTCGGCGGGCTGCGCGGGCTTCGGCTACGGCCTGACCCTGGCCAAGGGCATGATCGTCGACGGTTCCGCGGAGTACGTCCTTGTCATCGGCGTCGAGCGGCTGTCCGACCTGACCGACCTGGAGGACCGGGCGACCGCCTTCCTGTTCGGTGACGGCGCGGGCGCGGTCGTGGTGGGCCCGTCCCAGGAACCGCACATCGGTCCGACCGTGTGGGGGTCCGAGGGCGACAAGTCGGACACCATCAAGCAGACCGTACCGTGGAACGAGTACGACAGTTCCGGCAAGTTTCCTGCGATCACGCAGGAGGGCCAGGCGGTGTTCCGCTGGGCCGTGTTCGAGATGGCGAAGGTCGCCCAGCAGGCGCTGGACGCGGCCGGGATCACCCCGGACGACCTGGACGTCTTCATTCCCCACCAGGCCAACGAGCGGATCATCGACTCGATGGTGAAGACACTGAAACTGCCGGAGCACGTCACTGTCGCACGCGACGTGCGCACCACCGGCAACACGTCGGCCGCCTCGATCCCGCTCGCGATGGAGCGGCTTCTGGCGACCGGCGAGGCGAAGAGCGGCGACACCGCGCTCGTCATCGGCTTCGGGGCGGGTCTCGTGTACGCCGCGACGGTCGTTACCCTCCCCTAGGCACCCCGCACCGGATCCGGATCGTCGGAACCGGAACGGGGACAACCGCCAACCCTCTCTGGATAGATACACAAGAAGGAGCGCCTGCCATGGCCGCCACTCAGGAAGAGATCGTCGCCGGTCTCGCCGACATCGTGAACGAGATCGCCGGCATCCCGGTTGAGGACGTCCAGCTGGACAAGTCCTTCACCGACGACCTGGACGTCGACTCGCTGTCCATGGTCGAGGTCGTCGTCGCCGCCGAAGAGCGCTTCGACGTCAAGATCCCCGACGAGGACGTCAAGAACCTCAAGACGGTCGGCGACGCGACCGCGTACATCCTCAAGAACCAGGACTGATCGCAGGGCCGGCCCCGCGGCCGGCCCGTCAGCCCCGCCACCCGGCGGTGGCGCCGTTCTCCCCGCCTACGCGGGGGTTGTCCTCCCGTATCCGTTGGAGAAGGAATTCCCGTGAGCCCGACCAATCGCACCGTGGTCGTCACCGGTATCGGCGCAACCACACCGCTGGGTGGCGACGCGGCCTCTACCTGGGAGGGTCTGGTCGCCGGCAAGTCCGGTGTCCGTGCCCTGGAGCAGGAGTGGGCGGCCGAGTCGGCCGTCCGCATCGCCGCGCAGATCGCCGTGGAACCGTCCGAGATCATCCCCCGGCCGCAGGCCCGCCGTCTGGACCGGTCGGCGCAGTTCGCGCTGATCGCCGCCAAGGAGGCGTGGGCCGACGCGGGCTTCACCGACCGGGCGGGCGAGGGCGCCGCTGAGGGCGAGAGCCCGGCCGTCGACCCCGACCGGCTCGGTGCGGTCATCGCCTCGGGCATCGGTGGAGTGACGACCCTGCTCGACCAGTACGACGTGATGAAGGAGAAGGGCGTACGCCGTGTCTCCCCGCACACCGTGCCGATGCTGATGCCCAACAGCCCCTCCGCCAACGTGGGTCTGCTCGTCGGCGCGCGCGCCGGTGTGCACACCCCGGTCTCCGCCTGCGCGTCGGGCGCCGAGGCCATCGGCTACGCCATCGAGATGATCCGCACCGGCCGCGCCGACATCGTCGTCGCCGGTGGCACGGAGGCGGCCATCCATCCGCTGCCCATCGCCGCGTTCGGCAACATGATGGCGATGTCCAAGAACAACGAGAACCCCGAGGGTGCCTCTCGTCCGTACGACACGGCCCGCGACGGCTTCGTGATGGGCGAGGGTTCCGGTGTGATCGTGCTGGAGTCCGCCGAGCACGCGGCCGCACGCGGTGCGCGGGTGTACGCGGAGGCGGTCGGCCAGGGCATTTCGGCCGACGGCCACGACATCGTGCAGCCTGAGCCGGAGGGGCGCGGTATCTCCGCGGCTCTGCGGAATCTGCTGGCCGCGACCGATCTTGATCCGGCGGAGATCGTGCACGTGAACGCGCACGCCACTTCTACGCCGGCGGGTGATGTGGCTGAACTGAAGGCGCTGCGGAATGTGTTCGGCGACGATGCGGATCACATGGCGGTGTCCGCCACGAAGTCGATGACCGGGCATCTGCTCGGTGGTGCGGGTGGGGTCGAGACGGTTGCGACCGTGCTCGCGCTGTATCACCGGGTTGCTCCTCCGACGATCAATGTCGAGAACCTTGATCCGGAGGTCGATGCGGACATCGTGCGTGGGGAGGCTCGTAAGTTGCCTGTGGATGGGCGGATCGCCGCGCTGAACGACTCGTTCGGGTTTGGTGGGCACAACGTGGTGCTGGCGTTCAGGTCGGTTTGATTTCTGGCGTGAACGTGTGTGGCCCGGACTCCTTGGTGGAGTTCGGGCCACTTTCGTTCGTTGTCGGCTGTCCGCCCGGTGGGGGCTGGTCGCGCAGTTCCCCGCGCCCCTGAGCAAGCCCCTCTGAACGCCTGTCTACACGACCTGGTGGAGCCATCTCACGGGAGCGCCTTCGCCCGCGTATCTGAAGGGTTCGAGTTCGTCGTCCCAAGGCTTGCCCAGGAGTTTGGACAACTCGGCTTCCAGGTCCGTTTCGCCTCGTTGGGAGCGGGTCAGGGCGGCGCGGAGGCGGTCCTCGGGGATGAGGATGTCGCCGTGGATGCCGGTGACGGCGTGGTAGATGCCCAGGTCGGGGGTGCAGCTGTAGCGCTCGCCCTCGGCGGTGGCGCAGGGTTCCGCGGTGACCTCGAAGCGGAGCAACTGCCAGCCGCGCAGGGCGGAGGCGAGCTTGGAGGCCGTGCCGACCTGGCCCTTCCAGGAGAACTCGGAGCGCCAGGTGCCGGGGGCGGCGGGCTGGCGGATCCAGTCGAGGCTGACGCGGGTGCCGAGTACTCCGGCGACCGCCCACTCGACGTGCGGGCACAGCGCGCGCGGCGCGGAGTGCACGTACAGGACTCCACGTGTCGTCACTGGGACCTCCGGACAGAGCGGGACATCTTCGAACTGGTCGAGCGGCGGTGGCAAGGCAGCCACGTTGATGGCGAGGCTACCGTGCGGCGGCGCGAGGAGTGTGACGTACCGTCGGTCCCGATGCCATGAAACGCCCGCCATTCACCCAGGGGGACGCTTGTACTGGTGTGCGGCGTTGCACTGTTTGGGGCATTAGTTGTTCTCGGTCTCGGGAACTCCCGTGCGTTGTTATGGGCGAGACCCATTGCGCACCGCGCCGCACGCCGACCGAGGGGACCCAGGGGATGCCGAATCGAAGTCACCGTTCGCGGGCCGTCGTCGCCTTCGCGTCGGCGGCCCTGCTGGGTGTCGCCGGGTGCAGCGGCGGCGGCGGTGACACGTCCCCGGCGCCGGACGGCACGCGGGCGAAGGCGAAGCCGTCCGCGACTCCGGCGTCCGCGTGGGACAGCAGTCCGGCCTCCATGGCGGCCGTGGGCGACTCCATCACGCGTGGCTTCGACGCCTGCTCGGTGCTGTCCGACTGTCCCGAGGTGTCCTGGGCGACCGGCAGCGACAAAGAGGTGAACAGTCTGGCCGTACGGCTGTTGGGTGCTTCGGGGGCTGCCGCGCGGAGCTGGAACTACGCCGTCACCGGGTCCGTGATGGCCGATCTGCCCGCCCAGATGACGAAGGCCGCCGCCCGCAAGCCCGCGCTGGTGACGGTGATGGCGGGGGCCAACGACGCGTGCCGGTCGTCGGTGGCGGAGATGACGTCGGTGGCGGACTTCCGGGCGTCGTTCACGGAGGCGTTGCGGACTCTGCGTACGGCGGCGCCCAAGAGCCAGGTGTACGTGGCGAGCGTGCCGGATCTCAAGCGGCTCTGGTCGCAGGGGCGGACCAACGGGATGAGCAAGGCGGTGTGGAAGCTGGGGCTGTGCCAGTCGATGCTGGCCGACCCGGACGCGGTCGACTCGGCGGCGACCGCGCGGCGGGACGAGGTGCGGGGGCGGGTGGAGGCGTACAACTCGGTGCTGAAGGAGGTGTGCGCCACGGACCGGCTGTGCCGGTTCGACGGGGGCGCGGTCTTCGCCTACGACTTCGGGATACGGCAGCTGAGCCCCTGGGACTGGTTCCATCCGAGCCGCAACGGCCAGGCGCGGCTCGCCGAGATCGCGTACCGCGAGGTCACCGCCAAGGAGGCGTGACCTAGGGTTTTCCGCATGGTCCACATGAACGAACTTTTCGGCACACTTCCCGACGGCACTCCTGTCCACCGCTGGACCCTGGAGCGGGCCGGGGTCCGGGTGCGTGTGCTGACGTACGGCGGGATCGTGCAGTCGGTCGAGGTCCCGGACCGGGACGGGCGGACCGTCGATGTGGTGCTGGGGTTTCCGGACGTGGCCGGCTATCTGGCGCACCCGGAGCCGTACTTCGGCGCGCTGGTGGGCCGGTACGCGAACCGCATCGCGGGCGGCGCCTTCCCGCTGGACGGGCGGACGTACGAACTGGCGCGGAACAACGCGCCCAACTCCCTGCACGGCGGCACCCACGGCTTCGACAAGCGGGTGTGGGACGCGGAGCCGGTCGAGCACGGGGTACGGCTGTCCCGGGTGAGCCCGGACGGCGAGGAGGGGTTCCCGGGGCGCCTTGAGGTCTCGGCGACGTACACGCTGGACGCCGACGGGGCGCTGCGGATCGCGTACGAGGCGGTCACGGACGCGCCGACCGTGGTCAACCTGACGAACCATACGTACTGGAACCTGTCCGGGGCCGCCTCCGGCAGCGCGGGCGGGCATGCCCTGCGCGTCGACGCCTCGCGGTACACGCCCGTCGACGCGGATCTGATCCCGACGGGGGTCGAGCCGGTGGCGGACTCCCGCTTCGACTTCCGTACGGAGCGGAAGGTGGGCGCCGGGTACGACCACAACTTCGTTCTCGACAAGGGGCGGACGGCGGACGCGGTGGCGGTCGCCGAGTTGTACGACCCCGCTTCGGGGCGTGTCGTGACCGTGGCGACGACCGAGCCCGGTCTTCAGCTCTACACCGCCGACCACCTGGGCGAGCCGTTCGGGCCGGGGCACGGCATCGCGCTGGAGACCCAGCACTTTCCCGACTCCCCGAACCGGCCCGAGTTCCCGAGCACGGAGCTGCGGCCGGATGGCGCCTACCGCTCGGAGACCGTGTACGGGTTCGGCGTACGGGAGTGAGATTTCCAGGGCTGAGATGCGCATGCCAGCCGGCGAGCCCCGGTCCGGGGGTCAGGTCCCGGGCCGGGGCCGGCTGGTGGGGCGGACTGCCCTTGGCTAGACCGTAATCGGCGCGGTGAGCCGATGGTCGGTGATCGAGCGACCGATCTGGATTTCGTACGAACCTTTCACAAAGGCCCATGCGTTCGCGGACTCGTCCCAGATCTCGAAGGCGCGGCGCGGGAGTTCGAGGGTCACCTCGGCCGTCGCGCCGGGGGCGACCTCGATCCCGGCGAAGGCGGCGAGCCAGCGGGCCGGGCGGTCGGGGTCCTGGGTGGTGGGTGCGAGGTACGCCTGGACGGTCTCGCGGCCCGGGCGCGTGCCCGAGTTGGTGACCCGGACGGTGACCGTCACCCCGGTCGCCCCGCTCCCCTCCGCCTCGGCGTTCTCGTACGTCCAGTCGGTGTAGCCGAGGCCGTGGCCGAAGGGGTACGAGGGGGCCTTGCCCTTCTTCTCCCAGGCTCGGTAGCCGATGAACACACCCTCGGTGTACGGGAGTTCGCCGTCGGTCGGGGTGACCTGGGTGACCGGGGCGTCGGCCAGCGCGCCCCAGGTGGTGGGGAGCCGGCCGCCGGGTTCGCGGGCGCCCGTGAGGACGTCCGCCAGGGCCGCGCCGCCCTCCTGGCCGGGGAACCAGCTCAGCAGTACGGCGGCGACCTCGTCGCGCCACGGTAGTTCCACCGGGGAGCCGGAGTTGACGACCACGACGGTGTTGGGGTTGGCGGCGGCGACCGCGCGTACCAAGTCGTCCTGGCGGCCGGGGAGTCGGAGGTCGGTGCGGTCGAAGCCCTCTGATTCGACGCGTTCGGTGGTGGCGACCACGACTACGGCGGTGTCTGCGGCGCGGGCCGCTTCGGCGGCCTCGGCGATCAGTTCGTCGGCGGCGCGGCGCGGTTCCTGGTGGCAGAGGCTGAAGGCGACGGTCGGCATCGGGGTGCCCTCGGGGAAGGCGACGACGTAGGCGAGGGACACCTCCACCCTTGTGTCCGCGGTGAGTTGGACCTCGGCTCGGGGTACGGGGTCGCCGAAGAACGCGATGAACGGGTCGTCGCTGTCGGTGGTCTGGATGCCGTCGTAGTGGGTCGTGCCGTCGACGGTGAGGGTGAAGGCGCCGAGGCCCTTGATGCCGAAGGTGTGGGGGCCGGTGTGGCGCGGGGTGAGGGTGCCGGTGAGTTCGACGGTGTGCAGTCGGTCGTGGGTGACGCCCTCGGGGAGGTCCGAACCCATCCAGTTGATCTGGCCGTTGGGCGCGGAGCCGGTGCCGATGACCGTGCCGGCCGCGTCGCGGCAGACGGCTCGCAGGGCGAACCCCTTGTCGGCGACAGCGAGTTCGGTGTTCGGGTCGGCGCCGACGGAGTACGTCAGGGCGCCTTCGGGGAGCGCGGCGGTGAGGCCGTCGAGCGGGGAGACGACACGGGCCGGGAAGACGGTGGCGGAGCCGCCGCCGAGGACGCGGGCGTCGCGGGCGGCGGCTCCGCTGAGGGCGACGGTGTGTCCGGCGGGCAGTGGCAGGGCGCCCTGGTTGCGGACGAGGACGAAGGAGCGGTGGGCGATCTCGCGGGCCAGGGCGATGCCGTCGACGGTCGCCGGGAGTTCGGCGACGGCGGGTTCGGCGCCCTCCAGGACGCCGACGCGGGCGGCGAGGCGCAGGACGTTGCGCACGGCTCCGTCGAGGGTGGTCTCGGCGACGGCTCCGTCCCGTACGGCCTTGGTGAGGGGGGCGCCGTACACCGTCCTCGGGCCGGGCATGGCGACGTCGAGGCCGCCGTCGATGGCGCCGGTGGTGGAGCGGGCGGCCGTCCAGTCGGAGACGTTGTAGCCGTCGAAGCCCCATTCGCCGCGCAGGACCTCGTTGACGAGATAGCGGTGCTCGCTCATCGTCGTGCCGTTGACCGTGTTGTACGCGGTCATGATGCCCCAGGGGTGGGCGTTCTCGACGATGGCCTCGAAGGGGGCCAGGTACAGCTCGCGCAGGGCGCGTTCGGGGACCAGGTTGTCGACGGTGAAACGGTCGGTCTCGGCGTCGTTGGCGACGAAGTGCTTGACGGTGGTGCCGACGCCGCCGGACTGGACGCCGTTCACATAGCCGGCGCCGATCCGCCCGGTGAGATACGGGTCCTCGCTGTACGCCTCGAAGTGCCGGCCGCCCAGCGGGGAGCGGTGCAGGTTGACGGTGGGCGCGAGGAGGACGTGGACGCCCTTGCGGCGGGCCTCCTGAGCCAGCAACACGCCTGCCCTGCGGGCCAGTTCGGGGTCCCAGGTGGCCGCGAGGGCGGTCGGGGAGGGCAGGGCGACGGAGGGGTCGTCGGCGGTCCAGCGGGTGCCGCGGACACCGATCGGGCCGTCGGACATGACGAGGGACCTCAGCCCGATCTCGGGGAGTGCGGGCAGCGACCAGCTGTCCTGCCCGGACAGCAGCCGGGCCTTGGCGTCCAGGTCGAGCCTGGCGAGAGCCGCCTCGACGGCCGCCTCCCGGGCCCTGTCCCCCGATGCCTGCGGTACCTGCGGTGTGTCCGTCACGTGGGCGCCTCCTCGTCGAAGTCCATGGACGTCTCCCCGCCCCGCACTCCGCCTCACACTATGGCGTAGACCACTTCCGTCACGCGATACTGCGGCCGTCCGGCAGCACCCCACGGTTGTGTCCTCCCCCACGGCGACGGAAAGGCCTGAACTCCCTTGAATTCCCTACGTGTTCGGATCGGCGTACTCGGACTCGCACTGCTGGCGGGGCTCTCGGCGCCCGCCACCGCCTCGGCCGCCGAGGCCCCGGCCGCCCCCACCGTCGAGGAGCAGCGGCTCGACAAGGCGGCGCCGCAGGAGATCCTCCGGCGTTCCGGGTTCGACTCGGTGGCGCCGAGGTTCGCGCGGGCGCTCGGCGACGCGCGGTCGTACGCGCAGGCCCGCGGGCTCGTCGTGCGTCAGGCGTCGGCGCTGTGGCAGCGGGCGGTCGACCGGGCGCAGGGGCGCGGTCCTGCCGGGGGTGATCTGAGCCGGGACGACGACCGGCCGCTGTACTGGGCGCGGCTCGCGATGATCCGTGAACTGCGGCTGTGGGAGCCGTCGTTCGGAGTGAGCGACGGTCAACGGGCTTCGCTGCTGGGCGAGTTGGAGCGGAACTCGCGCGGGCAGACCTCGATCCGGTATCCCTGCGGCGGGGCGCTGAAGCGGATTCTGGTCACCGGGTTCGATCCGTTCACGCTCGACCGTGACGTGCGGATCTCCAATCCGTCCGGGGCCACCGCGCTGGCTCTCGACGGCACGGTGATCGAGACGGCGGATGGTCCGGCCAGGATCGAGACCGCCGTATTTCCGGTGCGCTGGCAGGACTTCGCCGACGGGACGGTGGAGCGGACGCTGCGGCCGGTCCTGCCGAAGGTCGATCTGTTCACGACCGTGAGTCAGGGGCGGGTCGGGCGGTTCGACGTGGAGCGGACCAACGGGGCCTGGCGGGGCGGCTTCCCGGACAACGAGAACATCGGCCGCACGGAGACCGTCCCGGTCAGCGACCCGGCCTCGCAGCCGCAGTGGACGTCAACGACCTTGCCGTACAAGGCGATTGTGGCCGCGAACACCGGGCGGTTCCCCGTGTACGACAACACCGCCGTGACCGAGATACCGGCGGGCGGTACCGATTCCGTCGTGCGGGCGGACGGGCCCACCGCCGGGTCCACGGCACGGGCCGGGGGCGGCGGGAACTATCTCTCCAACGAGATCGCCTACCGGGCGACCCTGTTGCGCGACCGGCTCGGTCTGGGCGGCACGCTTCCCGGCGGGCATGTGCACACGCCGGTGCTGCAGTTCGGGACGGGCAACACCGACCCGGCGACCGGGACGGTCACCGATGCCGAGTTCGTGCAAAACCGGGTGGACATCATCGCGCAGGTGCGGTCGATCCTGACGGTCGCCGTGGACGCGTCCGGTCAGGCGGCTGCTTCCTCCGACGGTTCCTGATCGCCGCTCTCCTCACCGAGCAGGTCGCGGGCCATCAGCGTGGCGCCCGCGACCGCGCCCGGCATCAGGAAGACGGCCACGAACGGCACCACGAAGGCCAGCGCGAGCGGCGTACCGAAGCCCCACACCAGCAGTCTGCGGGAGCGCAACAGGGCCAGCCGGTCCCGGAGTTCGACCCGGCGCCGCATGAGCGCGACTCCGGTCAGTTCCTCGGTGAGGAAGAAGCCGGTGACCATGAAGCCGAGTACGGGTACGACGGTCTGGCCGAGGAACGGGACGAAGCCGAGGGCGAAGAGGAGCACGGCCCAGCACAGGGCCCGGACGAGGACCCGGAGGCTGTCGCGGGCCGAGATCCACAGCTCCCTGTACAGCGGCAGGCCCGACTCGGGGGCCGTGCCGTCGGGGGACACGTCACGGTCGACCTTCTCGGAGAGGTTCTCGTAGAAGGGCTGGCCGATGAGCAGCGTCATCGCGGTGAAGGTGAGGACCGAGAGGAGCAGGGCCAGGGCGAAGAGGAGGACGGTGAGGAAGCCGCGGAAGAGTCCGAGCCAGGGGCTCGACCAGTCGTCGGCGAAGGGGGTGGCCCAAGTGGTGAGGTCGGTGCCGTAGGCGGCGAGGGCGACCAGGGCGGCCAGGTAGAGGACGAGGGTGAGGAGGCCGGGCAGTAGCCCGAAGCCGTACTGCTTGCCGTGTCGGGCGACCCAGCGCTGGCCTTTCAGGAGGTAGCCGAAGCCTCTTGCAAGATCGCTCATGGGGGAACTCTATCGGGGGCGAAACATGGTGTTGTAAGGGAGGCTAGGCGGAAGTGGCCACCACCAAGGGGCCGTCCGCCCTGGGTGACACCGCTGCCGACACCCGTACCGCCGCCGCCCTCGCCACGCGGCCCGTGCGGGAGGCCGTGGCGAGCAGGAGGGGCTGGAGTTGTTCCAGGCTCGACACCAGCAGCTCCTCCCCCGCGATCAGTACCGGCCGGGCCGCCTTCGTCGAGGCCGCCGCCGCTTCCGTGAGGTCGGCGAGGGGGGACAGGGTCGCGCGGACGACGCCCGCTCCGGCTGCCGCCGCGCGTTCGGCCAGGGCGACCTGGAGGGGCATCAGGGGTGCCAGGGCGGACGTCAACGCGTCGGCGATACGGCGGAGTTCGGGGGTGCCGTCGCGCAGGACCTCCGCCGCCGCGCGGATCAGCGGGGTGAGGGCGAGGAGGACCCCAGCGGTCAGGCCCGCCGCCGCGGGCAGCAGCGGGGACAGCGCCTCGACGAACTCGCCGAGCGCCTCCGCGACCTCCTCCACTGCCGGTTCCACCGCGTCCAGGACTGGCAGCAGGCTGTCGCCGAGGGCGGTCAGCAGGGCCTGCGCGGGCTCGCTCACGGGGTGTACGGCGAGCGGGGCGCCGGTGGTGCCGAGGCGGGTGAGGGTGTCGACGATGCGGTAGAAGGCCTCCTGGGCCTGCGGTGACGCGCTCGCCTCGGCCAGGTCGGCGGTGGTCTTACGCAGGACGCGCAGGGCCTCCGCGCCCGAACCGTCCCTCGGGTCGAGGGTGTTGACGGCGATCTTGGTGATGTTTCCCGCCGTGTCCAGGAGTTGGCCGGTGATGTCGGTCGTACTGCGGGCCATGCGCAGTACGTCCTCCCTGCTGGGGAGCGAAGGAATCGTTGCCATCGGCCGGCTCTCCTCGTCTCGTCTCTCGCACTCAGGATGCCCCTTCCGGCCCCTCCGGCATGCGCCATCCGGGGCATCCGTGACGCGTGGGCCCTCTTGTTGGCGTTGAGTCGAGGGGGTACATCTCGCCGTACCGATCTCAGGAAGCACAGAACACAGGAAGCAATGGAGGACGTACGCGTGCGTCGTACAAGACCCGTTCCGCCGAGCCCTGTTCTGCTCGCCGCCCTCGCCGTCACCACGGCGGGTGCGCTGCTGCTCACCCCCCACATCGCCAGCGCCGACCGCAAGCCCGTGACCCGGGAGGGGGCCGCGAGTGAGCGGTCCGTGGCCGGTGAGCGGGCCGCCACCGCTCCGGCCGGCGCTGCCGTCCGGGCCCTCACCAGCCCCGTCACCGCCCTCACCGGCACCGGTCGCGGCTACCCCCGTGAGCAGACCCTCTCCCCCGACCCGGAGAACCCGGCCGACAAGTCCATCAAGCTGGGCCTGGTCCCGTACCACGCCATCGCGCCGAAGCTGAACGCCCTTCAGCGGCTGGGCGACCGGGTGAGCGTCGAGGTCGCGGGCCGGTCGGCGGGCGGGCACCGGCTCTACCTCGTCACGGTGACCGCGCCGGAGAGCGCGGCCCAGACGCGCGCCCAGGAGGGCATGCGCGAGCTGATCGAGAACGCGCCCGCGGTCGCCGCCAAGAGCCAGACGATCAAACGGAGTTACAAGGCGCCCGTCTTCGTCAACAACAACATCCACGGGAACGAGTGGGAGGGCACCGACGCCTCTCTGAAGCTCATCGAGCGGCTCGCGACCGCCACCGATGCCAGGACACGCGATCTGCTCGCCCACTCCCGGCTCTACTTCAACATCACTGCCAACCCGGACGGCCGGATCGCCGGTACCCGTGCCAACGCCAACGGGTTCGATCTGAACCGGGACTTCGTGACCTCCTCGCAGCCCGAGGGGCGGGCGATGCGGC
Organism: Streptomyces sp. NPDC002680; assembly: GCF_042889145.1. Taxonomy (NCBI): domain Bacteria; kingdom Bacillati; phylum Actinomycetota; class Actinomycetes; order Kitasatosporales; family Streptomycetaceae; genus Streptomyces; species Streptomyces sp. NPDC002680. Next base: position 258,882 of record NZ_JBIAQP010000007.1, on the reverse strand, counting down.
AGATCGAGATCGACAAGCAGCCGACCGTGATGCTCGATCTGCACGGATACGTCAACGGCACGCTCATCGAGCCCACCACTCCCCCGCACGGCGAGAACTACGAGTACGACCTCTTCCTGAAGAACACCTACGCCAACGCGCTCGGGATGGAGGCCGCCGTCAACGGCCTCGGCTACACCCCGCAGAAGGACGGTGTGGAGCCCGCCCAGATCCCGTTCCGTGATCAGGAGGAGGGCTGGGACGACTGGCCGCCGATCTTCACCCCGCAGTACGCGGCCTTCCACGGCACGGTCGCCGCGCACACCGTCGAGATCCCGCTGACGGTCAACAACCGCGCCTACGACACCCTTCCGGTCGACGAGTTGCGTCGCCGTTCCGCGATCAACACCGCCGTGGCGGGTGCGGCCATCACCGCGACGCTCAACTACGTTCAGGATCACCGGACTTCGCTCGTCGCCGACCAGATCGAGGTCTTCCGGCGCGGGGCGGCGGGGGCCGCGCAGGTGCCGGTGTCGGCCGAGACCGTCCCGGGGGTTCCGGGGATCGGGCCCGAGGACGTCTACACGACCACCTTCCCCCGGGCGTACGTCATCCCGGCGGGCGCCTCGGCCCAGCGTTCCGCGCCCGCCGCCGCCCGGCTGGTCGACCACCTGCTCGCCAACGACGTCAGAGTCAGCCGGGCCACCCATGACTTCCGGCTCGGCGGGCGGACGTACGCGAAGGGCTCGTACGTCGTCGACATGCGTCAGCCGAAACGCGGGCTCGCCAATGTGCTGCTCGCCGACGGGCGGGACATCAGCGACAAGGTGTCGGTGATGTACGACATCTCGGGCTGGAGTCTGGGCCGGTTGTGGGGCGCCACCGTCCAACCGGTGGGCAGCGGCAGCCTGTTGGGCTTGCCCATGCGGGCCGTGAGCGGCGCCACGCGGGTCGGGTATGTCGCCCCGTACGGCGATCTGCGGCTGCGGCTCGACGATCCGCGTGAGATCGCCGCCCTCAACTCCCTTCTGCGGGACGGGGTTTCGGTACAGCGTGCAGTGGACGGCAGTGCGATCGTCCCGGCGTCGGCGCGCAAGAAGGCGGGCGCGGTGGCCCGTACCTACGACGTGGCCTTCGACGCGACGAAGGCGACCGGAACCACTGCCCTGCGTCGGACGCGGGTGGCTGCTGCCGTCACGCCCGGGGAGCTGTTCGCGCTGCGGGAGATGAACTTCGAGGTGACTCCGGTGTCGACGGCAGCCCTCAACGCCGGTTTCGACTGGTCGGGGGTGGATGTGCTGTTCGTGTCGCAGGGAGTGGAGTACGAGGGGCTGAACCCGGCCGCCCGTACGGCACTGGACGCCTTCCTGGACTCGCGGGGGCTCGTCGGCCGGGGTGCCGTCGGGGCCGCGCTGAACTCCGCCGCCGGGGTGCTCGCGGCCAAGGCGGTCGAGGGCAACGGGGATGCCAACGGCGTGGTGCGGCTGGTGAATTCGGGGCCGGTGACTGCCGGTGCCCCCGGCCACGGCTTTGTGTACGCGCCCGTCTGGTTCACCGATCTCGGCCCCACGGTCCGGGTCGAACAGTCGTACGCGAGCGGCAACCCCCTCGTCTCCGGGCACTGGCGGGCGCTGGACGACGGCTCGGGCGGCCCCACGGCCGCGTCCGGACGGCCCTCCGTGGTCAGCGGCCCGGGAGCCGTACTGTTCGGTACGGAGCCGCTCTTCCGGGATCATCCCAAGGGGGAGTTCGCGGAGGTCGCACGGGCGTTGTTCACAGTGGCGCCCCGCACGGCACAGCTGCAGTAGGTGAGGAGAGCGGATGACGCAGGAGATCCACGGCACTGTCAGCGACGGGTTCGAGGCGGTGCGGGAGGAGTTCGCCGCCTTCGTCGCCGGTGAACTGCCCGACTACGAGGGCCAGTTGTGCGCGCATGTGCACGGCAGGCGGGTCGTCGATCTATGGGCCGGCCCGGACACCGGACCGGACGACCTCTACGGCGTGTACTCGTCCACGAAGGGCGCCGCCCATCTCGTGGTCGCCGTCCTGGTCCAGGAGGGCACCCTGGAGCTGAACCGCAAAGTCACCTACTACTGGCCGGAGTTCGCCGCCGAGGACAAGTCGACGCTGACCCTGCGTGATCTGCTCGCGCACCGGGCCGGTCTGGTCGGCGCCGACTCCGGGTTCACCCTGGAGGAGCTGGCCTGCGACCGGGTGGTCGCCGAACGCCTCGCGGACCAGCGCCCGTTCTGGCGCCCGGGGACGGCATTCGGCTACCACGCCTTCGTCATCGGCGCGTTGACCGGCGAGATCGTACGGCGCGCCACCGGCCGTACGCTCCAGCAGGTCCACGAGGAGCGGGTGCGCGCCCCGTACGGCCTCGACTTCTACCTGGGGCTACCGGAGGCGCTGGAGCCGCGTTTCCGGACCGTCCAGCCGATGCAACCCACCCCGGAGGAGCGGGAGTTGCTGGACTCGCTCCCCTCCGGGCCACACACGCTCGCGTCGATCGCCTTCAACCGTCACGGGGCCGAGCCCACCGACCTGGAATCGCTGCCCAACCATCGGGTGGTCCGCGCCAAGGGGCCCGCGTCGGTCGGCGGGGTGGCGTCCGCGCGGGGGCTGGCGGGGCTGTACGCGGCGGCGATCAGTGAGGTCGGGGAGCACGCTCCGCTGCTGAAGCCGGACACGGTCGCGGAGTTCGGCCAGTTCCACTCGACCGGCTACGACCTGGTGGCCCGGGCCCACAAATCGTTCGGCCTGGGCTTCCAGAAGACCGCGGACGTGGCCTACCCGTTCCTGGGTGCCAACACGATCGGCCACAGCGGCGCGGGCGGCTCCCAGGCCTTCGCCGACCCGCACAGCGGTCTGGCCTACGGCTACACCCGCCGCCGGTTCGCCTTCCCGGGCGGAGCGGCACCGGAGAACGAGCGGTTCGTACGGGCGGTCCACGCGGCGGCGTTGCGCGGCTGAGCCGCGAGAGGCGAGAGGCCGCACCCCACGTCCAGGGGTGCGGCCTCGGTCGTCCTCGACAACTACCGCCGTACGAAGGTCGGTTCAGTACTTGACGATCATCTTGCCGGTGTTGTCGCCGCGCAGCACCCCGAAGAACGCCTCCAGGTTGTTGTCGATGCCCTCGACGACGGTCTCGCGGTACTTGAGTTCGCCGGAGCGGACCCAGGCGCCGACCTCCTGGACGAACTGCGGCTGGAGGTCGTAGTGGTCGCTCACAAGGAAGCCCTCGATACGGCCACGGGTCGCGATGAGACGGGCGAGGTTCTTCGGGCCGGGGGCGGGTTCCGTGTTGTTGTAGACGGAGATCATGCCGCAGATGGCGATCCGGCCGTGCAGGTTGAGGGAGCCGATGGCCGCCTCCAGGTGGTCGCCGCCCACGTTGTCGAAGTACACGTCGATGCCGTCGGGGGCGGCCTTGCGGAGCTGCTCGCTGACCGACCCGTCCTTGTAGTTGAAGGCGGCGTCGAAGCCGTACTCCTCCACCAGCAGCTTGACCTTGTCGTCCGATCCGGCGGAGCCGATGACCCGGGAGGCGCCCTTGAGCTTGGCGATCTGTCCGACCTGGCCGCCCACGGCACCGGCGGCGCCGGAGACGAACACCGTGTCGCCCTCCTTGAAGGAGGCGGTGCGCAGAAGGCCCGCGTAGGCGGTGAGGCCGGTCATGCCGAGCACGCCGAGGTACGTGGACAGCGGCGCGGCCTCGGGGTCGACCTTGACGGCGTCCTTCGCGTTCACGGCCGCGTACTCGCGCCAGCCGAGGAAGTGCAGGACGTGGTCGCCGACGGAGAGACCCTCGGCGTTGGAGGCGATCACCTCGCCGACCGCACCGGCCTGCATGACCTTGCCCAGCTCGAAGGGGGCGACGTACGACTTGGCGTCGCTCATCCGGCCGCGCATGTAGGGGTCCACCGAGGCGTACAGGTTCCGCACCAGCACCTGGCCCTCGCGGGGCTGCGGGACCGCGGACTCGACCAGGGCGAAGTCCTCCGCCTTGGGCGCGCCGACCGGACGGCTGAGCAGGTGCCATTCGCGGTTGACGGTGGGGAGCGGGGCGGGGGCGGGGCTGTCGGACATGAGGGGGCCTTCCGGTGCGGCTCAGATGCTTCAGTTACTTCAGAGACTCAGATGCTTCAGTACCTGAAACAATAATGCTCCTGAATATTTCAGGGTGTCAAGTAAAGGGGTAGCCTGGAGAGCATGGCCACACCCGAATCAGTGAAGCCCCGCCGCCCCGACCCCCTGACCCTTGAGGTCGTCGACCTCATCGGCGCGGTCGTGGCCCGCTATCACCAGGAGTACGAGGAGGCGGCCACGCAGCACTCCCTCACCGGGGCCCAGGCCCGTCTGCTGAGCCTGCTCTCCCTGGGGCCGCTGCCGATGCGGCAACTGGCCCGGAAGCTGCGCTGCGAGCCGTCGAACGTCACCGGGATCGTGGACCGGCTGGAGTCCCGGGACCTGGTCGAGCGCCGCCCCGACCCCTCGGACCGCCGGGTGAAGCTGGCCGCCTGCACGGAGGAGGGGGTCCGGGTCGCACGGAGCCTGCGCGAGTCCCTGAACTTCGCCCGGGAGCCGCTGGCGGGGCTGTCGGAGGAGGAGCGGGTGCTGTTGCGGGGGTTGCTGGTGCGGATGGCGGAGGCGTAGGCGTAAGGCGCGGATCTTCGGTTCATAAGAGGTCGCTGTGCGTTGGCGATGAGTTCAACTAAATTGTTGACGATTTTGCCGCCATCAAATTACGTTCGCATGCGCAGACGCACCCCCTCACGGACCGAGGAGACATCGTGAAGCGCAGGACCGTAATCGGAGGATTGGGTGCGGCTGTGGCCGTCCCTGCTGTCGCCACGTTCGTGAACAACGAGGCGATAGCCGGTTCGGCGACCGTCGGCGGGCTCGTCTTCGACAAGGACGCGTACACCAAACTGACCACGACGATCACCACGGACGCCGGTGAGAAGTCGGTGACGTACCACTTCTACAAGGCGATCACGTACGTCACGAACCCGGTCGACGAGAAGTACCAGAGCCTGAACGTCAGCGTCCCGGTCGAGATCGACGGTACGGCGGTCGACGCGACCCGCGCGCCCATCCTGTTCGCCAACTCGGTGGGCGGGTACATGCCGTCGTCGGTGGCGGACGCCACGGGCATCGGGGGCGGGGGGATGACGGGGGTACCGGGTGGTGGGACCGGTGAGGTGGCGTCCGGCGGGAACGCCCAGGTGGACGGCCAGGGCGAGATGGTGAGCAACGCCAAGCTGGCGCTGGCGGCGGGGTACGTGGTCGTGGAGCCGGGGGCGCGCGGCCGTACGCTGGTCGACTCGTCCGGCACGTACTACGGCACGGCGCCGGCGGCGATCGTCGACCTCAAGGCCGCCGTCCGGTACGTCCGCTTCAACAAGGGCCGCATTCCCGGTGACACCGACCGGATCGTGTCGTCCGGTACGAGTGCGGGCGGCGCCCTGTCCGCGCTGCTCGGGGCGTCGGGCGACAGCCCGCTGTACGCCGAGTACCTGACGGCGCTGGGCGCGGCCGACGCGAGCGACGCGATCTTCGCCAGTGGTGACTGGTGCCCGATCACCGACCTCGAACACGCGGACATGGCGTACGAGTGGAACTGGGGCGCCAACAAGCTGAGTTCGGGCTCGCTGGTGGACCAGACGGTGTCGAAGGACCTCAGCACGGCGTTCACGGAGTACCAGGCGTCGCTGAAGCTCCGGGCGCGCGGTTTCGGCGCGCTGACGGCACGCAACCTGGACGACTACCTGCTGGAGACCTACCTCCAGCCGGCCGCGACCAAGTACCTCGACTCCCTTTCGGAATCGGCGCGTTCGACGTACCTGGCGGCGAACACCTTCATCACGTGGGCCGGCGGGAAGGCGACGTTCACCTGGGCGGACTTCCTGACGCATGTGGGGGCGCGGAAGAAGGACACGCCGGCGTTCGACGCGTTCGATCTGTCCGCCGGGGAGAACAACCTGTTCGGCACGGGGACTACGGAGGCCCGTCACTTCACGCTGTACAGCCTGCGGCACGAGGGCAGCGGCAGTGCGCGGCTGGCGAGCGATCTGCCCGAGAAGCTGACGCTGATGAACCCGATGCCGTTCATCGCGAAGCAGAATCCTTCGCGGGCGAAGCACTGGTGGATCCGGGTCGGCACGAAGGACAGCGACACGTCGCTGTCGGTGGTGGGCAACCTGGCGGCGAGCCTTGAGCAGTTGGGCGACGACGTGAACGCGGCGATGTACTGGGACTCGGGGCACGGGGCGAACGACGACGCGGCGGACTTCATCACCTGGATCGCGAAGGTGACGGGCTACAAGGCCAGGGCCAAGGCCAAGTAGCCCTCTGCCCACTCCCCCAAGACGCGGCGCCGGTTCTTCCCGTCCCGGTGTCCGCGGTCGTGGCGCCAAGCTCCTTCTCTGTCAGGCTTGGCGCCACGACCTGTTTCGCACAGTCGGCACTGCTCTGGTTGGTCAGCGGGGCGGTGCTTCGACGCCCGTCATCGCGAGGGCCTCCGGCGGGAGTCGGTCGCCGTGGATGGTGATGGCGGCGACGGCGGTGTTCAGTTCCTGGAGTTCGGCGGGGGTGAACCTGACCTCCTCCGCGCCGATGTTCTCCAGGAGGTGGGACAGGCGGGTGGTGCTGGGGATCGGTACGATCCACGGCTTCTGGGCGAGCAGCCAGGCGAGGTCGATCTGGGCGGGGGTGGCGCCCTTGCGCACCGCCCAGTCCTGGAGCAGCTGCACCAGCGGCATGTTGGCGGCCAGGTTGTCCCGGCTGTTGCGGGGGAACACGGGCCGGAAGTCGCCCTCCGCGAACTGGAAGTACGGGCTCATCGCACCGGTGGTGAAGCCCATGCCCAGCGGTGCCCAGCACACGAAGCCGATGCCGAGCTCCTCGCAGAGCGGCAGGACGTTCTGTTCCGGGCCGCGCCAGAGGGTGGAGTACTCGTTCTGGATCGCGGTGAGCGGCAGGATCGCGTGGGCCCGGCGGACGGTCTGCAGACCCGGCTCGGACAGGCCCCAGTGCAGGACCTTGCCCTGGCGGACGAGGTCCTTCACCGTGTCCGCGACGTCCTCGATCGGGACGGTGGGGTCGACCCGGTGCTGGTAGAGCAGGTCGATGTGATCCGTCCGCAGCCGCTTCAGCATGCCGTCGACGACTCGGCGGATGTGCTCCGGGCGGCTGCTCAGGCCGGTTACGGCCCCCGTGTCCGGGTTGATGTCCCAGCCGAACTTGGTCGCGATCACCACCTTGTCGCGGACGGGCCGGAGCGCCTCACCGACGATCCGCTCCGACTCGAACGGCCCGTACGCCTCGGCCGTGTCGAAGAACGTCACCCCCTGGTCCACCGCTGTCCGGACGAGAGCGACCATGTCCTTGCGGCTGGTGACGGGACCGTACAGGTTGCCCGGCATGGTCTGGGTGCCGAGGCCGATGCTGGACACCTTCAGGGAGCCGAGCCTGCGGCGACCGGTCTGCGTGACGGACGCGGTCACGGGGTTACGAGGGCCGGCCGGGCCCCTGACCCCCGTGGCGGACGATGCCGCCTGTGCCTGCGCCGACCCGGCCACCACCGAGGTGGCGGCCAGACCGGCCGCGCCCATCAGGAAGCCGCGACGGCCGCGGTCGGTCGGATTGCTGTTCGGCGTGCTGTCCTGTTCATGCATGGGTCACGTCTTTCGTGATCGTCAGTGGAGAGCACCCTCGGTGGGTCACCGTGGGTGACGAAGAAGCGGACATCGCTGAGTGGGCCAGGTCGTGGACTACGCCTGCCTTGACGCGAGTTCGACGATGGTGATGTCGGACGGTGCGCCCACGCGGACCGGTGGGCCCCAGACGCCGGCGCCGCGGCTGACGTACAGCTGGGTGTCGCCGTAGCGTTCGAGTCCGGCGACGGTGGGGTTGGCCAGTTCGGCGAGGAGGTTGCCGGGCCAGAGCTGGCCGCCGTGGGTGTGGCCGGAGAGCTGGAGGTCGACGCCGTGGCGGACGGCGTCGTCGATGACGACGGGCTGGTGGGCGAGGAGGACGGCGGCGCGGGTATGGTCGCGGTCGCCGAGCGCCTTGCCGAAGTCGGGACCCTGGCCTTCTGCTTCGCCCTGGACGTCGTTGACGCCCGCCAGGTCGAAGCCGGGCAGCTCCGTGCGGGCGTTCTCCAGCGGGCGCAGCCCCAGCTCCCGTACCTTCTCGATCCACGGTTCGGCGCCGGAGATGTACTCGTGGTTGCCGGTGACGAAGTACGTACCGTGCCGTGCCCGGAGTCCGGCGAGCGGTTCGACGGCCGGGGCGAGGTTCTCGACGCTGCCGTCCACCAGGTCGCCGACGACCGCGATCAGGTCGGGCTGGGTCGCGTTGATGGTGTCGACGACGCGCTGGGAGAAGGCACGCCCGAGGACCGGGCCGATGTGGATGTCGCTGACCACGGCGATACGGAATCCGTGCGCGCTGCGCGGGAGTTTGGCCAGCGGAACGGTGACGCGCTTCACCTTCGGCCCGCGCAGCACACCGTACGTGCCGTGGCCCACGGTTCCGACGGCGACCGCTGCTGCGGCGCCGCCCACGGCACGGGAGACGAAGAGACGGCGTGACGGGCCGGTGGGGGCGGTGCCGGTCGACGGCACGGGCTCCGGCGGAGCGTCCAGTACGCCGACGGGCCCGGCGGTGTTTCGTGCGGCACCGGAGTCAGCAGCTTGTGCCTCTGCGCCCCGCGCCGTCGGCAGAACCCTCTGCCGCGCATCCACCCCAGTGCTCCGGGGCACGAGCCACCGCCGCAGCACGGGCCGCACCGCCTCACCGGCCAGCAGCGCGAGCAGCAGGTACAGGAACAGCGCCATCCACAGGTACCCGGGCCAGGCCAGAATCCGCTGCACAAGGAAGGGGACGCTTTCCTCACCCTCCGCCGTCATGGCCACCACCGACAGCAGGGCCCGGCCACGAAGACGACGCTCCCGGTTCGGCGGAGGCGCGAGCCCTTGTGGGTGGTGTCCCGGACGAGACGGCGCCACACGTACCAGTGGAGTGCGCCGAACAGTGCCAGCAGGACGGCACTGACGAGCGCGAATACGACGACCACGACCTTGCGCAGCCCTTCCTTTGAGATGCGGGGCGTTCTCAGCCGAGATGCGGGGCGTTCTCAGGCGAGGTGGTATCCGCCGACGGCGCTGACCGTCTGGGGGTCGCGGTGGTCGAGGACGAGGCTGGCGCCGGTGTCCAGGGTGGTGATGCGGTCCATCTCGTCGGCGGTCAGTTCGAAGTCGAGGACCGCGAGGTTCTCGGCCATGCGTTCGGGTCGCGTGGACTTGGGGATCACCACGACACCGCGCTGGATCAGCCAGCGCAGGACGACCTGGGCCACGGACTTGCCGTGCGCCGCGCCGATGGCGGACAGGGTCGGGTCGCTGAAGATGTTGTTGCGGCCCTCGGCCAGCGGGCCCCACGCCTCGATCTGCACGCCGCGCTCGGCCATGAGGGCCTGGTCGTCGGCGCGCTGGAAGTAGGGGTGGGTCTCGATCTGGTTGACCGCGGGGACGGTCTCGTTGTGGTCGATCAGGTCGACGAGGCGGTCGGGGTGGAAGTTCGACACGCCGATCGCCTTGATCAGGCCTTGGTGGTGCAGGTCCTGCATGGCGCGCCAGGAGCTGTAGTAGTCGCCGAAGGGCTGGTGGATGAGGTACAGGTCCAGGTAGTCCAGTGCGAGCAGGCGCAGGGAGGTGTCGAAGGCGGCCTTGGCGCCTTCTTCGCCCTTTTCGTTGACCCATATCTTGGTGGTGATGAACAGTTCGTCGCGGGCGATGCCGCTGGCCTTGATCGCCTTGCCGACGGCTTCCTCGTTGCCGTAGGCGGCGGCGGTGTCGAGGTGGCGGTAGCCGGCGGCGAGGGCGTCGGTGACGACCCGCTCGGTCTCCTCGGCGGGGACCTGGAAGACGCCGAAGCCGAGGACCGGCATCCGGACACCGTTGTTCAGCGTGACATGGGGGATTTTGGGCATGGTGAACCTTTCGGGGTGGTGCTGGACGGCGCGAGGGTGCGCACCGGCATGTTGGGGAGGTGGGGCGGGTGTTACCGGCCGCGGTCGCTCGGTTCTTCCTTCGCGGGCTGGGCGGGGTCCGGTGCGGTAGCCCAGCTGGCGAGGAGGTCGAGGGCCTGGCGGCTGGGTGAGCCGGGTTCCGCGGTGCAGATGATCAGTACGAGGCCGGGGTCGGCGGGCAGCTCGAGGGTTTCGTAGGAGAGGTCGAGGTCACCGACGGCCGGGTGGTGCAGCCGTTTGACTCCGGTGCGGTGCAGCCGGACGTCCTGGGAGGCCCACCGGGTGCGGAACTCCTCGCTGCGGGTGCACAGCTCCCCGATCAGATCGGTCAGTGCCTTGTCGTAGGGGTTCTGGCCGGCCAGGAGGCGCAGCCCGGCGACGCCGTCGCGGCCGGTGGCCTCCCAGTCGCGGTAGTAGCCGGCGGCGCGGGGGTTGAGGAAGCGGAACCGTGCGGCGTTGACCGGCCGGGCGGGGTCCTCGTACAGCGGAGACAGCAGGGCCCGGCCCAGCGTGTTGGTGGCCATGACGTCCCCGAGACCGTTGGTGACGTAGGCCGGGGACAGCTGGCTGTCCAGGATCGCCTGGATGGCCGGACGTACCCGCTGCACCGCCGGGCGCCGGCGGACCGCCGCGCCGCTGTTGGCCGCACGCGCCAGGTCGAACAGGTGGGCGCGTTCGGCCTCGTCCAGCAGCAGTGCCCGGGCGATGGCGTCCAGCACGGTCTCGGAGGCGCCGCGCACGTCGCCGCGCTCCAGCTGGGTGTAGTACTCCACCGACACCCCTGCCAGGTCGGCCACCTCGCTGCGTCGCAGACCGGGCACCCGGCGCGTCCCGCCGTGGTCGACGAGACCCACCTGCTCGGGGGTGACCTTCCCGCGGCGTGAGATCAGAAAGTCCCGTACCTCGCTGCGGTTGTTCATGCCCTTCACGCTACGAGCCCCACCACGAACGTGGGAGATGCTGCCGGCACCCCCCTCAGCCGCACCCCGCACGACGGCGGGCGCTGCACCGCCCCCCGATCACACCGGGCGCGGGCCGCCGCACACACGCACCCGACTCCGGCCCACCGGGTGGCGGGGCGATCCGCGCCCGTCCAGCGGCCGGAAAGCACCGCACCCCGGGCGGCCCCTACCGCTACGGCGGGCGTGTGGCTCGCCCGGTTGGGGGGTGCCGGCAGCATCTCCCACCGCGCCCGTCGGATGCCTAGCGTCGAGGATGAGGCAGCCGGTGTGGGCCGGCCGCGCCGACGATGAGGAGCGCGTCATGCAGTACACCCGTCTGGGTACCTCCGGACTGAAGGTCAGCCGTATCGCACTGGGATGCATGAGCTTCGGCGACACCTCGCAGATGCCGTGGGCCCTTAACGACGACGGCGCCGAGCCGGTCTTCCGCCAGGCCGTGGAGTCCGGGATCACCTTCTGGGACACCGCCAACATCTACGCCTACGGCACCTCCGAGGAGATCGTGGGCCGCGCGATCAAGAAGTACACGAGGCGCGACGACGTCGTCCTGGCCACCAAACTGTTCAACCCCATGCACGACGGACCCGGCGGGTCGGGCCTGTCGCGCAAGGCCGTGATGGAACAGATCGACGCCTCCCTGACCCGCCTGGGCACCGACTACGTCGACCTCTACCAGATCCACCGCTTCGACCCGCAGACCCCGGTCGAGGAGACCATGGAAGCCCTGCACGACCTCGTCAAGGCCGGCAAGGTCCGCTACCTCGGCGCCTCCTCGATGTGGGCCTGGCAGTTCGCCACCATGCAGCACACCGCCCAGAGCCACGGCTGGACACCCTTCGTGTCCATGCAGGACCAGTACAGCCTCCTGGCACGCGAGGAGGAGCGGGAGATGTTCGGCCTGCTCGCCCACACCGGCGTCGGCTCCATCCCCTGGAGCCCCCTGGCCGGCGGCCGCGTCGCCCGCCCCTGGGGCCAGGACACCACCGTACGGGCCCAGGCCTCCCCCGACACCGACCACCTCGGCCGCCCCCTGTTCGCCGACACCGACGAAGCCATCGTCGACGCCGTCCAGAAGATCGCCGACGCACACGGCGTCCCGATGGCCCAGATCGCACTCGCGTGGGTACTGAAGAACCCTGTCGTGTCCGCACCCATCGTCGGCGCCACCAAGACCCGCCACCTCACCGACGCCGTCGCCGCCCTCGACCTCACACTCACAGACGACGAGATCGCCGCACTGGAGGACCCCTACACCCCGCGCCTGCCCACCTACTTCTGATCCGCCTGAACGGCCTCGTCCCTCACGTGCACCACCACAGGAACTGCTCGCACGTCTCCGAGGGGGACGGTTCCGGGGTCGGGTCCGCTGTGGTCGGGTCCGACGACGGGGTCGTCGAGTCCGTGGGGGTCGAGGACTCGCCCCTTGTCGGGGTCGGGGCCGAGCCGACCGGGGCCGACTGGGCGTCCTTGCTTCCGCTCGGTGAGGCCGTCGGGGACGGGGAACCCGAGCTTTCCGATGCCGAGGGGGATGGCGACCCCGACGGGGACGCCGAGTCGGATGCGTCGTCGTCCGCCGATGACGACTCGTCGGACAGCGGCTCCGCAGTGTCGCCGGCCTCCGTCGACGCCGAGCCGTCGGCCGACTCGCTGCCCGCCGCCGCGGGCTTCGGGTTCGATCCCGGCGCGTCTATCCCCAGTTCGGCGAGGCTCAGTCCGCCCGCCGCGAGCACGAACCCCGCGGCGACGAGCAACGTCCGCTTCCGGCGCCGCCGATGTGCCGCGGCCTTGCGGTCACGTCGGCTGCCGGCGGGCTGTTCAGCGGCCTCGTCCTCATCGTCGTACTCGTCGGAGTCGGCGTCTGCTGCCTCTGCCTCTGCTACCCCACGGCCGCGTCCGCGACCCGCCCTCCGGGCCTCCGCGCGCCCAGGACGCCGTACCTCATCGGCACCGCCCTCTTCCGGGCGCGCGTCGGTGCCCTCCACGTTCGTGTGGAGGGGCGTTGTCGATGAGCCGCACCCCGGGCAGGCAAGTGCGCCGTTGAGGTGCCGGTGGCATTGGTGGCAGAAGTCCATGACGCGGGAAGAATAAGTTCCTCGCGGGGCGCGTTCCTAGGGGTCCCGGTGAAGTTTCCGTGCGGAAGCGGTGTTTCGCGTTTGACCGGTTGGGGTCAAGCCGGACCATTCCACGTCATCTTCTGACACGCCGACGGGCTTGGGACCGGACCGGCCCCAAGCCCGCGCACTGCCTCTCCCTGGCTCAGGTTTTCCCACGCGCCGTCATGGCCCGCTGGATCAGGATGAACGCGCAGAGCAGCACGCCCGTCGCGATCTTCGTCCACCAGGAGCTGAGCGTCCCCTCGAACTGGATGATGCTCTTGATCAGGCCCAGCACCAGGACGCCGAAGAGGGTGCCCAGGACATAGCCCGAGCCGCCCGTCAGCAGTGTGCCGCCGATGACGACCGCCGCGATGGCGTCCAGCTCCATGCCCGTCGCGTGCAGCGGGTCGCCGGACTGGATGTAGAGGGTGAAGAGCAGGCCCGCCAGGGCCGAGCAGAAGCCGCTCACCGTGTACACCGCGATCTTCGTGCCGCCCTGCGGAAGGCCCATCAGCAGCGCCGACTGCTCGTTGCCGCCGATGGCGTACACGCGTCGGCCGAAGCGGGTGTAGTGGAGGATGTAGAAGGCTGCCGCCAGGACGACGAGCGCGACTATCGCGCCTATCGACAGGAAGCCCACCCCCAGCTGTGCCTGCGCCTGCGCCATGCTGCTCACCGAGGAGTCGTCGATGGCGATCGACTCCTTGCTGATGACCAGGCACAGGCCCCGGAACAGGAAGAGGCCGGCGAGGGTCACGATGAAGGGCTGGATCTCGAAGTTGTGGATCACATAGCCCATCAGGAAGCCGCCGAAGGCTCCTACGCCCAGTGCGATGGGGATGACCACCAGGATCGGCAGGCCCTGCTTCTCCACCAGCCATGCCGTGAGCATCGTCGTGAAGCCGATCACCGAGCCGACCGACAGGTCGATGCCGCCGGAGAGGATCACGAAGGTCGCGCCGACCGCGGCCACCAGCAGATAGCCGTTGTCGATGAACAGGTTGAGGAACACCTGCGGTTCGCCGAAGCCGTAGTTCTGGTAGCGGCTCAGGCCCACGATGTACATCACGAGGAAGAGCGTGGCCGTCACGACGACGGGCAGCCGCCGGTCGCCCAGCAGTTGCGTGGCCTTGGACGTCCCCGTACGGCCGTCCTCGATCTTGGGGGTACGGGTGGTCGTGCTCATCACGACACCTCCATCTTGGGGGCTGCCGCGGTCGTCGGGGCGGTGTCGGCGGGGGCCGCCGTGGGGGCTCCGCCGTCGGTCTTCGCGCCCTTTCCGGGGCCGAACCTCCCGCCGAGCTTCCCGCCGAAGACCTTCGCGCGGAACTTCGGCGACTGGAGCAGGCAGACGACGATGACGACGGCGGCCTTGAAGACCAGGTTGGTCTGGGTCGGTACGCCGATGGTGTAGATCGTGGTGGTCAGGGTCTGGATGACAAGGGCGCCCACCACCGTGCCGCCGATCGAGAACCGGCCGCCCAGGAGTGACGTACCGCCGATGACGACCGCCAGGATCGCGTCCAGCTCGATCCACAGGCCGGCGTTGTTGCCGTCCGCCGCCGAGGTGTTGGAGCTGATCATCAGGCCCGCGATGCCGGCGCACAGCGCGCAGAACACGTAGCACATGATCTTGATACGACGGGACCTGATGCCGACCAGGCGGCTGGCCTCCGCGTTGCCGCCGACCGACTCCACCAGGAGGCCGAGGGCCGTTTTGCGGGTCAGGGCCACCGTGACGGCGACAACCGCCGCGACCACGAAGATGGAGAAGGGCAGGGTCAGCCAGTAGCCGCCGCCGATCAGCTTGTACGGCTCGCTGTTGATCGTGATGATCTGGCCGTCGGTGATCAGCTGGGCCACTCCTCGGCCCGCGACCATGATGATCAGCGTGGCGATGATGGGTTGGATGCCCATCCTGGCCACCAGGAAGCCGTTCCACAGGCCGCAGACCACCGCCGCCACCAGGCCGATGCCCATCGCCAGGAAGACTCCGGCGAGTGCGCCCTGGTCGGACTGGTCGCTGATGTACGAGCAGGTCAGAGCGCCGGTGATGGCGACCACCGCGCCGACGGAGAGGTCGATGCCGCCGGTCGCGATGACCAGGGTCATGCCGACCGCCACCAGGATCAGCGGCGAGCCGAACAGCACGATCGAGACGAGGCTGCCGTAGAGGTGGCCGTCCGTCATCTTGATCGAGAAGAAGTCGGGGGTGAAGGGAACGTTGATCAGCAGCAGGACGACCAGCACGGCCACCGGCCAGAACAGGTGGTGCTGGGTCAGCGTCCGCCAACGGGGAGTGGTGGTCACTGGTGCTCTCCGCTCGCGATGGTCTCCAGGATCCGGGTGGGGGTGATCTCGGGCCCGTTGGCGAGCTGGGCGACCAGCTTGCGGTCGCGCAGCACGCCGATGGTGTGGCTGAGCCGGAGCACCTCCTCCAGCTCGGCCGCGATGTACAGCACGGACATGCCTTCCTCGGAGAGCGAGACCACGAGCTTCTGGATCTCCGCCTTCGCGCCGACGTCGATGCCTCGTGTGGGCTCGTCCAGGATCAGCAGCTTCGGCTGGGTGATCAACCAGCGGGCCAGGAGCACCTTTTGCTGGTTGCCGCCGCTCAACTGGCCTACGCGGGCCTCCGGGTTGGCGGGGCGGATGTCCAACGCCTTGATGTACTTGGCGACCAGTTCGTCGCGCTGGGCGGCCGGGATGGGCCGGGTCCAGCCGCGGGCCGCCTGGAGGGCGAGGATGATGTTCTCCCGTACCGTCAGGTCGGGGACCAGGCCCTCCGTCTTGCGGTTCTCCGAGCAGAAGGCGACGCCCGCGCCGATCGCGTCGTTCGGGGCACTCATCGAGACCTGCTTGCCGTCGATGCTGACCTTGCCGCTGTCGGGCTGGTCGGCGCCGAAGAGCAGCCGGGCGAGTTCGGTGCGGCCCGAGCCGAGGAGGCCGGCGAGGCCCACGACCTGGCCCTTCTTGATCTCCAGGTCGAAGGGGGCGATGCCGCCCTTCCGGCCGAGACCGTCCGCCTGGACCAGCGGTTCGCCGACGTCGGCGTGGAGTTGCTGCTCGTGCAGGCCCTCCAGCTGGTCCATCGCCTTGCCGATCATCAGCTGGATCAGGCCGACCTGGTCCAGCTCGCTGACCATGTGCTCGCCGACGAGGGTGCCGTTGCGCAGGACGGTCATGCGGTCGCAGATCTCGTAGATCTGGTCGAGGAAGTGCGAGACGAACAGGATCGCCACGCCCTCGTCCCTCAACTGCCGCATCAGGCGGAACAGTTCGAGGACCTCGTCGCGGTCGAGGCTGGACGTCGGCTCGTCGAGGACCAGCACCTTGGTGCCCGCTCCGGCGCCGTCGCTGTCCCCGGTGCCCACCGACCGTACGATCGCGACAAGTTGCTGCACGGCCAGGGGGTACGAGGACAGGGGCGCGGTGACGTCGATGTCGAGGCCGAGGCGGTCGACCAGCTCCGCGGCCTCCTTGCGCATACGGCTCCACTGGATGCGGCCGTAGCGGGTGGGTTCACGTCCGATGAAGATGTTCTCCGCCACCGAGAGGTTGGGGCAGAGGTTCACCTCCTGGTAGACGGTGCTGATGCCGGCCTGCTGTGCCTGGAACGGGCTGTCGATCCGCACGGGCTGCCCGTCGAGGGCGATCGTGCCGCCGTCCAGCGGGTAGACGCCGGTCAGCACCTTGATGAGGGTGGACTTGCCGGCTCCGTTCTCGCCCATCAGGGCGTGGATCTCGCCGGGGAAGAGCCGGAAGTCGACACCCGACAGAGCCCGTACCCCCGGAAACTCCTTGACTATGCCCGTCATCTCCAGGACGGGCCGCGGCTCTGCCATGGCAGCGCTCCTCTTGAATCTTGAATCGCGTAAATCTTGAATCGCGTTGAATCTCTAAATCGCGTTGAGTCTTGAATCGCGTTCAGGCCCGCAGGGAGCCCCCGGCTCGTGGTGGGGGGCTCCCTGCCGATGCGTGCGGTGGGTCAGTACTTGCGGGTGGGGAGCGCGGCCGCCGCCTGGTCCTGCATGAAGTCGCCCTCCTTGGTCTTGATCCAGCGCTCGACCGTCTCGCCGTTCTTGACCTTCTGGACGACCTCCATCAGCTGGGGGCCGAGCAGCGGGTTGCACTCGACGATGGCGTTGATCTTGCCCTCGGACATCGCGATGAAGCCGTCCTTCACGCCGTCGACCGTGACGATCAGGATGTCCTTGCCGGGCTTCTTGCCGGCCGCCTCGATGGCCTGGATGGCGCCGATGCCCATGTCGTCGTTGTGCGCGAACAGCACGTCGATGTCCGGGTTGGACTGCAGGAAGGCGGCCATGACCTGCTTGCCGCCGGCCCGGGTGAAGTCGCCGGTCTGGCTGACGACGATCTTCCAGTCGTCGGCGTGGTCGGCGTCCATGACCTCCTTGAAGCCCTTGGCGCGCTCGATCGCGGGGGCCGCACCGGTGGTGCCCTCCAGCTGGGCGATCTTGATGGGGCCCTTCTTGCCGGCCTTCTCCAGGACCTTCTCCAGGATCTTGCCGGCGCGACGGCCCTCGTCCGTGAAGTCGGAGCCGACCAGGGTGACGTACAGGGACTCGTCGGAGGTCTCGACGGAGCGGTCGGTGAGGACCACCGGGATCTTCTTGGCCTTGGCCTCCTTGAGCACCGCGTCCCAGCCGGTGACGACCACCGGGGAGAAGGCGATGACGTCGACGCCCTGGGTGATGTAGCTGCGGATCGCGGAGATCTGGTTCTCCTGCTTCTGCTGCGCGTCGGAGAACTTGAGGGTGTAGCCCGCCGTCTTGGCCGCCTCCTTCACGGAGTCGGTGTTGGCGCTGCGCCAGCCGCTCTCGGAGCCGACCTGGGAGAAGCCGAGGACGAGCGCCTTGCTGCCACCGGAGGTGGAGCCAGAGGAACTGTCGTCCTCCTTGGCGCAGGCCGCCAGGCCCGTCGCCGCCGCCACGCCGACCGCCGCAGTGAGGAAGTTCCGTCTGTTGAGCATGTTCTTCTCCTTTGAAGAAACCGGATCGCAGTGCGTCCAGCCTGTCGATCACCGTTCGAGATTTCGACCGCGTAGCGAGAGCAGATACGGCCGGGTTCGTGACTAGGGGTTGTACGGGAACGTGCTTGCGCGAACGAGGAGTTGGGGTTCGATGGCGACCTGGGAGGTCCCGGAGGGAGTCCGGCCCTCGATGAGGTCAAGCAGCAGGGCGATGGAGCGCGAGCCCACCGCCGAGAAGTCCTGCCGGACGGTGGT
Source organism: Streptomyces sp. NPDC002680 (assembly GCF_042889145.1). Classification (NCBI taxonomy): domain Bacteria; kingdom Bacillati; phylum Actinomycetota; class Actinomycetes; order Kitasatosporales; family Streptomycetaceae; genus Streptomyces; species Streptomyces sp. NPDC002680. Next base: position 240,561 of record NZ_JBIAQP010000007.1, on the reverse strand, counting down.
GAGCGGCGGGGCGAAGAACTCCGACTCCGGGATGTCGTCGAAGCCGACCACCGCCACGTCCTGGGGAGTGCGTACGCCCGCCTCGCGCAGGGCCCGCAGCACCCCCAGGGCCATCTGGTCGTTGGCCACGAAGACCGCGGTCAGACCTCGGCCCACCCAGCCCGCCAGTTCCTGGCCTGCCCGGTAGCCCGACAGCGGGCTCCAGTCCCCGCGCAGCGGCGCCGGCGGTTCCACCCCCGCCGCTTCGAGGGTCGCCCGCCAGCCGTCGGCCCGGTCCGCGGCCTCCTGCCAGTCCTCGGGTCCGGCGAGATGCCAGACCGTGCGGTGTCCCATGGCGAGCAGATGGCCGGTGGCCAGCCGGGCGCCGAGTCGCTGGTCGACGTTGACGCTGGGGATCTCCACGCCGGACCCGGTTCCGACGGCCACCACCGGGAAGGGGTGGCGGAGTTCGGTGAGGGCCTCGACCGCCGAGCGCTGCGGGGCGAGGGCGATCACCCCTTCCACCCCGCCTTCGCTGAGACGGTTCAGGGCTTCGGACAGTGTCTCGACCGTCAGTTCGCGCAGACTGACCGTCGAGACGAGATATCCCTCGGCACGCGCCGCGTCCTCCAGCGCGAAGAGCGTGCTGGCCGGTCCGTAGAGCGTGGTGTTGGAGGCGACGACACCCAGGGTCAGGGTGCGCCGGGTCGCCAGGGCCCGTGCGGAGGAGTTGCGGCGGTAGCCCATCTCCTCGATGGCGTGCAGCACCTTGGCGCGGGTCTCGATCCGTACGTTGGGGTGATCCCCCAGGACGCGGGACACGGTCTGGTGGGACACACCGGCCTGGCGTGCCACGTCGGCCATGGTGGGCGGCCGGAGCTGGGAGCTGCTCTGCGGGTTGCTCACGGCGGCACCTCCCTGGCGATCGTCTGCGGATAAGTCCTGTGGTGCGGGCGGTCGTTTCCGTGCCGCCGGCTTCACTCCGGGGCTCCGGATTGCCCCAAGGCACCGGGCGGGAAGGCCATTTGGGGCACTGCCGACATGACTCTCGGACCTCCTTGGATGCCGTCGGGCGACAACTGGTGAATGCGGAGGTCATTGTGAGCGCTAACAATTCATGCCGGTCAAGAGGGCTGCATCAGGAAGGTGTCACGGTTGGATAACGCGGCCAGTAGCGGGCAGGAGGGTCACGGCGCGGCGATGTGGGCGCTGATGACGGCCGTCCACGACACGGCGAAGTGATGTGCGTTCGACCCATTGACACCCCGGCCAATGCGTCCTTACTGTCGCGACAGCATTTCGAACAAGTGACGATATCTCGAACAGGCCAAAGGACTTAGGGAGTACCGTGCGCATCACGGGAATCAGCACGCACGTGGTCGGGACGCCGTGGCGGAACCTGACCTACGTCCAGGTGCACACCGACGAGGGACTCACCGGCGTCGGCGAGACCCGCATGCTGGGCCACACCGACGCCCTGCTCGGCTATCTGCACGAAGCGAAGACCAACCACATTCTCGGCTCCGACCCGTTCGCTGTCGAGGATCTGGTCAAGCGCATGAAGTACGGCGACTACGGCCGGGCCGGCGAGATCGTGATGTCCGGCATCGCCGTGATCGAGATGGCCTGCTGGGACATCAAGGGCAAGGCCCTGGGCGTACCGGTGTGGCAGCTCCTCGGCGGCAAGGTCACCGACAAGGTCAAGGCGTACGCCAACGGCTGGTACACCACGGAGCGCACGCCCGAGGCGTACCACAAGGCGGCGCAGGGCGTCATGGAGCGCGGGTACAAGGCGCTCAAGATCGACCCCTTCGGGACCGGCCACTTCGAGCTGGACCACGAGCAGAGCATGTACGCCGTCTCCCTGATCGAGGCCGTGCGCGACGCGATCGGGCCGGACTCCGAGCTGATGCTGGAGATGCACGGCCGCTTCTCCCCCGCCACCGCCGTCCGTCTCGCCAAGGACCTGGCGCCCTTCAAGCCCGCGTGGCTGGAGGAGCCCTGCCCGCCGGAGAACCTGAAGGCGCTGGAGAAGGTCGCCGCGAAGGTGGACATCCCGGTGGCCACGGGTGAGCGCATCCACGACCGGATCGAGTTCCGGGAGCTCTTCGAGAGCCAGGCCGTGGACATCATCCAGCCGGACGTCGGTCACATCGGCGGCATCTGGGAGACCCGCAAGCTGGCCGCGACCGCCGAGACGCACTACGTGCTGGTCGCGCCGCACAACGTGGGCGGGCCGGTGCTGACGGCCGCCTCGCTCCAGGTCGGGTTCACCTCCCCGAACTTCAAGATCCTCGAACACTTCAACGACTTCGCGGACGCGGAGATCAAGAAGGTCGTCTCGGGCGCCCCCGAGGTGATCGACGGCTACTTCCACCTCTCCGACAAGCCCGGCCTCGGTGTCGAGCTGGACGTGGACGCGGCGGCGGAGTTCCCGCAGCAGCAGGCCCGCTTCGACCTGTGGGCCGAGGGCTGGGAGCAGCGCAAGCCCAAGGGGACCGAGTGAGCAGCGCCGTGGTGATCGAGGCCCCGGGCGAGCACCGGCTGGTGCCGCACGAGCCTCGGCAGCCGGAGGCCGGCGAGGCCCTCGTACGGGTCCACGCGGCCGGGATCTGCGGCAGCGACCGCGAGGTCTACCAGGGCAACAGGCCCGAGGGGTACGTCCGTTACCCGCTGATCCCGGGCCACGAGTGGTCCGGGACGGTGGCGGCGGTCGGCGCCGGGGTTCCGGCAACTCTCGTGGGCCGCAAGGTGGTTGGGGAAGGCTTCCGCAACTGCCAGGTGTGCGACCGCTGTCACGCGGGCGAGACAACGTTGTGCAGCGCCGGGTACGAGGAGACCGGGTTCACCGAACCCGGCGCGATGGCGACCACGCTGACGCTGCCCGCGCGGCTGCTGCACGTGCTGCCGGAGGACGCGGATCTCACGGCGGCGGCGCTCCTTGAGCCGGCCGCGTGCATCGCCGCCGCCGCGCTCAAGGCGAACGCCGTTCCGGGTGAGCGGGTCGCCGTGGTGGGCACCGGGACGCTCGGGATGTTCGCCGTGCAGTTCCTGAAGGCGGGTTCGCCGTCCGAGCTGCTGGTCGTGGGGACACGTCCGGACCGGGCCGAGCTGTCGAAGCGGTTCGGGGCCACGGACTTCCGTACGAAGGACCAGGAGCTGCCCGACGACTTCGACGTCGTCATCGAGACCGCCGGGTCCGCGGACGCCGCGCGTACCGCCGCCGCCCTGCTGCGGCGCGGTGGCCGGCTGGTCCTGACGGGCATCCCGGCGCCGGGTGCGGACGGGCTCGACCCGACGGATCTCGTCGTACGGCAGCTGGAGGTGCACACCGTGTTCGGCGCCGCGCCGGACGCGTGGGCGCACACGGTGCGGGTCTTCGGGGCCGGGCTCCTCGATCCGCTGCCGCTGGTCACGCACGAGCTGCCGCTGGAGGAGTTTCCGCAGGCCATCGAGTTGGTGGGGTCCGGCGACCCGAAGGTGGGAAAGGTCCTGCTGCGGCCATGACACACCCCTGAGCCGTACGCCGGTACGGGGTACCTGACGACCCCGTACCGGCGTACATCCAAAGTCTTGTGCACCCAGAGCCGCGAACCTCGTCCGAAATACCGAACCTGCCGAACCTGAAGGACAGATAGTGACCGACACCACCGCCTCCGCAGCCCGCCGCCCCGGAGAGCAGGCGCTCGCCGCGCTCGGCCTGGACGTGCCCGCACTCGACCCCTCCGACGCCTCCCCGCACGCCTTCCCTGGCGGCGGTCGCTGGCGCACCGAGGTGCCCTCCGTGGAGGGGCCCGAGGCGCTCGGCGTCGTCCTCAAGGAGGCCTCGCGGCTCGATGTGCCGATCCACCGGGTCAGCCAGGGCAGCGGTGTCTGGATGCTCACCGACGCCGAGATCACCGAGATGGTGGAGGCGACGGCCGAGCGCGACATCGAGCTGTGCCTGTTCACCGGTCCGCGCGGCACCTGGGACATCGGCGGCTCCACCCGGACCGACTCCAAGGGCGGCGGGCTGCGTGCCCGGGGCCATGACGCGGTCGCCGGGTGCGTCGAAGACGCCATCAGGGCAACGGAGTTGGGCGTCAAGTGCCTGCTCGTCGCGGACGAGGGCGTGCTGTGGACCCTGCACCGGGCCCGAGTTGGCGGAATCATCCCGGCCGACACGACGCTCAAGGTGTCGGCGCTGATCGGTCCGGTGAACCCGAGCGCGTACGCGGTGTACGAGAACCTCGGCGGCGACTCGATCAACGTACCCAGCGATCTGACGCTCGATCATCTCACCGAGATCCGGCGGGTGTCGGCCGCTCCGATGGACATGTACATCGAGGCGCCGGACGATCTCGGCGGCTATGTGCGGATGTACGAGGTCGCCGAGCTGATCCGGCGCGGCGCACCGCTCTACCTCAAGTTCGGACTGTCGAAGGCGCCCGGGATCTACCCCTACGGGAACCACATGCGCGACCTGACGCTGTCCACGGCCAAGGAACGGGTGCGGCGCGGCCGGCTCGCCCTGGACCTGCTCGCGCGGCACGGGGCGGACGGCGACATGGCGCCGCTCGGCTCGCGGCTGCCGGGCGCCCTCAAGCGGTTCGAAACGCCTGCATAACGTTCCGGACAACGCCCCTTCACAAAACACGACGCAGTCGAACAGACTCCGACACGACTTCTCTTGGTCTGCTCTTACCTCAGCCTCAAGGGCGCCCGTACCGCCAGACCGCTCCAGGCCTCACGACATCAAGGATGATGATCATGCGTACTCGCAGAGCCGCACTCTCCGCCATAGCCTCCTCCGCCGCTCTCGCCCTCTCCCTCACCGCCTGTGGTCAGAGCAGCGAGGGTGGCAGCGAGGCGGGTTCCGCCGACGCCAAGGACGCGACCATCGGCATCTCCATGCCGACCAAGTCCTCCGAGCGCTGGATCGCCGACGGCGCCAACGTCGTCAAGAACCTGGAGGCCAAGGGCTTCAAGACCAAGCTGGTCTTCGGCGAGGACGAGCCGGACCAGCAGGTCTCGCAGATCGAGAACATGATCACGCAGGGTGTGGACGCGCTGATCGTCGCCGCGATCGACAACAAGTCGCTGAACAACGTGCTCCAGCAGGCCGCCGACGCCAAGATCCCGGTCATCTCCTACGACCGTCTGATCCTCGGCACGAAGAACGTCGACTACTACGCGTCCTTCGACAACGAGAAGGTCGGCGAGCTCCAGGGCAACTACATCCTGGAGAAGCTCGGCCTGGCGGACGGCTCCAAGAAGGGCCCGTTCAACATCGAGCTGTTCGCGGGCTCCAACGACGACAACAACACGCGGTACTTCTTCGGCGGCGCGATGAAGGTCCTTCAGCCGTACATCGACAAGAAGCAGCTTGTCGTCAAGTCCGGCCAGACCGAGCTGACGCAGGTCACCACCCTGCGCTGGGACGGTGCCACCGCGCAGCGGCGCATGGACGACATCCTCACCGCCTCGTACAAGAGCGGCAAGGTCGACGCGGTGCTCTCGCCGTACGACGGCATCTCCATCGGCATCATCTCGGCGCTGAAGTCGGACGGCTACGGCAGCGCGAGCAAGCCGCTCCCGGTCGTCACCGGCCAGGACGCCGAGGTCGCCTCGGTGAAGTCGATCATCGCGGACGAGCAGTCGATGACCGTCTACAAGGACACCCGCGAACTCGCCAAGGTGGCCGCGAACATGGTCGACGCGGCGCTCAACGGCAAGACGCCGGAGACCAACGACACCAAGACGTACGACAACGGCTCGAAGGTCGTGCCCGCGTACCTGCTGGTGCCGGTGAGCGTGGACAAGTCGAACTACCAGAAGGTCGTCGTCGACTCGGGCTACATCAAGGCGAGCGACCTCAACTAACCGCCGCATTCTAGGGATTGGAAGGCACGACCATGGCGGGACCCGTCCTGGAAATGCGCTCGATCATCAAGACCTTTCCTGGCGTCAAGGCGCTGTCGGACGTCACACTGACGGTCCGTCAGGGCGAGGTCCATGCCATCTGCGGGGAGAACGGCGCCGGCAAGTCGACCTTGATGAAGGTCCTCTCCGGCGTCCACCCGCACGGGAGTTACGAGGGGGACATCCTCTTCGAGGGAGAGATCTCCACCTTCAAGGACATCAGGGCCAGTGAGCAGCACGGCATCGTGATCATCCACCAGGAACTGGCCCTGGTGCCGTATCTCTCCATCGCGGAGAACATCTTCCTCGGCAACGAGCACGCCACGCGCGGTTTCATCAACTGGAACGAGACCCTGCGGCACGCGTCCCAACTGCTGCGCCGGGTCGGCCTCGACGACCACCCGGAGACCCGCGTCACCGACATCGGCGTGGGCAAGCAGCAGCTCGTGGAGATCGCGAAGGCGCTGTCGAAGAAGGTGAAACTGCTCATCCTCGACGAGCCGACCGCGGCGCTGAACGACGAGGACAGCGGCAAACTCCTCGATCTCATCCTGGAGTTGAAGAACCAGGGCATCACCTCGATCATCATCTCCCACAAGCTCAACGAGATCCGCAAGGTCGCCGACTCGGTGACCATCCTGCGCGACGGGCGGTCCATCGAGACCCTCGACGTGAAGGCGGCGGAGACCACCGAGGACCGGATCATCAGCGGAATGGTCGGCCGCGACCTCGACCACCGGTTCCCCGAGCGCACCCCGTACGAGGGGGAGGTCGGCGCGGCCCCGGCCCTGGAGGTCCGCAACTGGACCGTGCACCACCCGATCGACCAGCAGCGCAAGGTGGTCGACGATGTGTCGATCAACGTCAAGCGCGGTGAGATCGTCGGCATCGCGGGCCTGATGGGCGCGGGCCGCACCGAGCTCGCGATGAGTGTCTTCGGGCGCACCTACGGCCGGTACACGAGCGGCTCGGTCCTCCGGGACGGCAAGGAGATCCGTACGAAGACCGTGCCCGAGGCGGTCGGCCACGGGATCGCGTACGTCACCGAGGACCGCAAGCACTACGGCCTCAACCTCATCGACACCATCAACCGCAACATCTCGCTCAGTGCCCTGGGCAAGGTCTCCAAGCGCGGTGTCGTCGACGAGCACGAGGAGCGGCAGGTCTCCGAGGGCTTCCGCAAGTCCATGAACATCAAGGCGCCGACCGTCTTCGAGCCGGTGGGCAAGCTGTCCGGCGGCAACCAGCAGAAGGTCGTCCTCAGCAAGTGGATCTTCGCGGGTCCCGAGGTGCTGATCCTGGACGAGCCGACGCGCGGGATCGACGTGGGCGCCAAGTTCGAGATCTACACGGTGATCGACAAGCTGGCCGCCGAGGGCAAGGCGGTCGTCTTCATCTCCTCCGAGCTGCCCGAACTGCTCGGTATGTGCGACCGCATCTACACCATGGCCGCCGGGCGGCTCACGGGCGAGGTCCCGCGGGCCGAGGCCACGCAGGAAGTGCTGATGCGCCAGATGACGAAGGACAAAGAGGTAACCCGATGAGCACGGATGTGACGGACAAGGTCCCGGCCTCGGCGCCGCCCGGGAAGTCCGGCGGCTCGGCCACCGGCGGTGGCCTGCTCCAGCTGGTGCTGGACGGCCTGCGCCGCAACATGCGCCAGTACGGCATGCTGATAGCCCTCGGCCTGATCGTCGCCCTCTTCGCGGTCTGGACCGACGGCGACCTGCTGCTGCCGCGCAACGTCTCCAACCTGGTCCTGCAGAACAGCTACATCCTGATCCTCGCGATCGGCATGATGCTGGTGATCATCGCGGGCCACATCGACCTGTCGGTCGGCTCACTGACGGCGTTCGTGGGCGCGTTCGCGGCCGTACTGACGGTCCAGCACGATGTGCCGTGGCCGGTCGCCGTGGTGCTGTGCCTGCTGATGGGCGCGGTGGCCGGCGCGGTACAGGGATTCTTCATCGCGTACGGCGGCATACCGTCGTTCATCGTCACCCTCGCCGGCATGCTGATCTTCCGCGGGCTGACGGAGATCCTGCTGGAGGGCCAGACCCTCGGTCCGTTCCCGGACGGTCTGCAGAAGATGGGCAACGGCTTCCTGCCCGAGACCGGTCCGGAGACCAACTACCACAACCTCACGCTGCTGCTGGGCCTCGCGCTGATCGTCTTCGCGGTCCTCCAGGAGGTCCGTGACCGCAAGCGCCAGCAGGAGTTCGCGCTGGAGGTGCTGCCCAGGAACATCTTCCTGCTCAAGCTCGTCTCCATCGTCGCCGCGATCCTCGTCGTCACGATGCTGCTCGCCAGCTACAAGGGCGCGCCGATCATCCTCCTGATCCTCGGTGTCCTGGTGGTCGGCTACGGCTACGTCATGCGCAACGCCGTCTTCGGCCGCCACATCTACGCGATCGGCGGCAACCTTCCGGCGGCGAAGCTGTCCGGCGTCCGGGACAAGAAGGTCACCTTCCTGGTCTTCCTGAACATGGGCGCGCTCGCGGCCCTGGCCGGTATGGCCATCGCCGCCCGTCTCAACGCGGCCTCTCCGAAGGCGGGCCTCAACTACGAACTCGAGGCGATCGCCTCGGCGTTCATCGGTGGCGCGTCCATGAGCGGCGGTGTCGGCACCATCCTCGGCGCGATCATCGGCGGTCTCGTCCTCGGCGTGCTGAACAACGGCATGAACCTCCTCAGCGTCGGCTCCGACTGGCAGCAGGTCATCAAGGGCCTGGCCCTGCTGGCGGCGGTCGGGTTCGACGTGTGGAACAAGCGCAAGGTCGGTTCGTAGACAGGTAGTTCGCCGGGGCCTCGCGGGCAGTCCGTCCGCGAGGCCCCTCCGCATGTGGGGAGGCAGGAACACCATGAGGGAACTCTTCGGCAAACTCGCCGACGGGACGGAGATCCACCGCTGGTCGCTGGAGAACGGCGGCACCCGGCTGAAGGTCCTGTCGTACGGCGGGATCGTGCAGTCCCTGGAGATTCCGGACCGGGAGGGCCGGTACGCCAATGTCTCCCTGGGCTTCGACAGCATCGAGGAGTACGTCGCCGCCAGCCCGTACTTCGGCGCGCTGATCGGCCGGTACGGCAACCGGATCGGCGGTGGCCGGTTCACGCTGGACGGCACGACGCACCAACTGTCGGTCAACGACGGCGAGAACAGCCTGCACGGCGGGGCCGAGGGCTTCGACAAGCGGGTGTGGGACATCGAGCCCTTCGAGCAGGGCACGGACGTCGGTCTGCGGCTCCAACTCACCAGCGCCGACGGCGAGATGGGCTTTCCCGGCACCCTCACGACGACGGTCACCTACACCCTCACCGAGAACGGCGACTGGCGGATCGACTACGAGGCGAGCACCGACAAGGCGACCGTCGTCAATCTCACCAGCCATGTCTACTGGAACCTGGCCGGCGAGAGCGGCGGCTCGGTTCTCGGCCACGAGCTGGAGATCGCCGGCGCCCGCTACACCCCCGTCGACGCCGGTCTGATCCCCGCCGGTGAGCCGGCCGAGGTCGCGGGCACCCCCTTCGACTTCCGTACACCCAAGACGGTCGGCGCGGATCTGCGCGCCGCCCACCAACAACTGCTGTACGCCAAGGGGTTCGACCACAACTGGGTGCTCGACAAGGGCGTCACGGCGGAGCCGGAGCGCGTCGCCACGCTCAAGGACCCGGTGTCCGGGCGCACGTTGAGCATCGCGACCACCGAGCCGGGGCTCCAGTTCTACTCGGGCAACTTCCTCGACGGCACCCTCGTCGGCAGCGGCGGCACGATCCACCGTCAGGGCGACGCGCTGTGCCTGGAGACGCAGCACTACCCGGACTCCCCGAACCGGCCGGATTTCCCCTCCACCGTGCTGCGCCCCGACCGGATTTATCGCACGACGACGATCCACTCATTCGGCGCGTAATCGCCATCCCCCATGGCTACAGCAAACGTTACCAACGGTAAGAGTGATGATCGGTTTCACAGGTGCTTCACAATTTCCCATCGAAACCACAGCCGTTGAACAGCGCCCCACAGGCATCCGTATCTAAGGCTGGCCCGCGCTCCCCCGCGCGGGCCACCCAAGAGTCGGAGGGCCCGTCCTCCCCAACGGGTTCGCCACATACGGAGGTTCCATGGCCGACAACGTCACCTCGCTCTTTCGCAGCACGGCGGCCCACAGCCCCTCGATGGCTGCGCTGGCGCGAGAGAGCGACGGGACCGGTCCGGTCGACTTCTGCATTCCGTGCAACCCGTACTTCCCCACCCCGGCCATGATGGACACCATGTCGGCGCGGCTGCGCGACATCATCACGTACTACCCGAGCAGCGCCGACACGATCACGGCCGAGCTGTGCAATCTGCTCCAACTGCCCCCGCAGGCAGTCGCGATGGGCAACGGCTCGACCGAACTGATCACCTGGATCGACCACTTGCTGGTCCGTGAGTCCCTCGCCGTCCCCGTCCCCACCTTCGGCCGCTGGACCGACCAGCCCATGGAGACCGGCAAGCGGGTCGACATGTTCCCGCTCCAGGAGTCCAGCGGCTTCAACCTGGACCTCGCCCAGTACGCCGAGTTCATCCGGGCGCGGGGCACCCGGGTCGCCGTCATCTGCAACCCGAACAACCCCGACGGCGGCTTCCTGCACAAGCACGCGCTCGTGCAGTTCATGGACGCGATGGCCGACCTCGACCTCGTCATCATCGACGAGTCGTTCCTGGAGTTCGCCGACGCGGAGGCCGAGCCGAGCGTCGTGCAGGAGGCGATGATCCGCCCCAACGTGATCGTCCTGCGCAGCCTCGGCAAGAACTTCGGTCTGCACGGCATCCGCTTCGGCTACATGGTCGCCAACCCGTCGCTCGCGGGCCGCGTCCGTTCGATGCTGCCGAAGTGGAACCTCAACGCCTTCGCCGAGTACGTGGTGTTCATGCTCAAGGAGCACGGCCAGGAGTACATGCAGAGCCTCCAGCAGGTACGCCGTGACCGCCTCGACATGGCGAGCCAGCTGTCGTCCCTGCCCGGCCTGACGGTCTACCCGTCGCAGGGCAACTTCCTCTTCGTGCGCCTGCCCGTCGGCGCCGAGGGCACCGTGGTCCGGGACCGGATGCTCACCGAGCACCGCATCCTGATCCGCGAGTGCGGCAACAAGATCGGCTCCTCCAGCCGCTTCGTGCGTCTCGTGGTGCGCCCCCAGACGGACGTGCGTCGCCTGGTGTCCGGCCTGGAACAGGTGCTCTACGGGAGCCGGAGGGGAGCCGCCGTGCCCGAGCTGGGTACAGGGACCAACTACAGCTCGGGTACGGCGGCGGTGGACCGACTCGTCGGTGCCACCAACGGGGGCGGTATGCCCGGCCTTGCCGCTCAGGCCCTCGGTTCCGGCATGCCGTCCCCCGCACCGGCCATGCCGATGCCCGCCGCCATGCAGCAGATGCCGGCCGCGATGTCCGCGCAGAGCTACGGCGGTGCGCAGAGCTACGGCGGCGCGGGCATGCAGATGCAGATGCCCATGCAGCAGCAGCCTCAGCCGGTCCCCCAGCCGCAGATGCAGATGCAGCAGCCCCAGATGCCGATGGGCCAGCAGCAGCCCACCCCGTCCGGCGTCCCGGCCCGCAACGGCCTCACGGCCGCCCAGGTCCGCGGCACGACAGGACCGGGCCTGGCCCCCGCCCCCGCGACGGGCTGGCCCGCAGCCCAGAGCTGGCCTAACGCGGCGGGCATGGGCCAGGTGAGCTGACCCGACCCGATCGGTTCGCCGAAGGGCCGTCACCCATGCCCGGGTGACGGCCCTTCGGTTTCCGCACTGACGATCCGTCAGTGGTCGTTCTCCAGATGCAGCTTGAGCAGATCCACGCCGTAGTCGCCGCCGTTGGGCGTCCGGATGATGGTGTGGATGTGCTGCTGGGTGGGTGTACCGCCGGGCCCGCCCATGCCGCCGCCCGTGCCTCCGCTGGAGGACTTGTTGCCGTAGCCGAGGGGCGACTGGGCGTCGTACTCGATCAGGACGACGGGACTGTGTACGCGGTAGTAGAAGGCGGAGGAGTCCTTGGTCTCGCCGATCCAGTAGAAGTACGTGTCGTCGAGGTGCTCCTCCACCTCGGACATCCGTACCTCCGCGTGCGCGTCGGCCATGTTGCCGACGTAGACGCGCACCAGGTCGAGCAGCTTGGCGCGCGCGGTGTCGCTGAACTCGGCGGCGGCCAGGCCCTGGTAGGCGAGCTTGAGGTTGTCCTGACCGGCACCGGCCTTCAGGTTGTCGCCGGCCTTGGTCTCGGAGGAGATGACCTTCTTGCGCTGGGCGTCGGTGAGCGCGCGCAGCGCCGCCAGACCGGCGGCGGTCTCCTTCTTGAACGTGGTGATCTTCTCGCCCTTGTAGGTGGCCGAGGTCGGCTCGGAGCCCATGAAGGTCGGGGTCATGACGACCTGGTCACCGAGGACGAAGTAGTTGATGGCGACGTGATGACCCTCGTACTGGAAACCCCAGGGCTTGGTGGTCGAAGGGGTCCCCATGAAGGTGAAGAAGTAGGCGCCTTCGGTGAGGGTCTCCCGGCCGCCGCCGCTGTAGTCGCCGAGGAACGCGTTGAGCTTCATGATGTTGCGGGTCTGGGTGAGCCCGTCGGCGGACAGCGCGACGCCGAGGAGCGCGTACCCGAGATTGCGCTGCTTCTCCGTGATGTCACCCATCCGGACGCCCTGGCGCTCGTACCCGTCGACGTTGCTCCACTTCAGCCACTCGTCGTCGTCCACATCGAAGACGCAGGACTTCCGCTCGGCGCTGGAGAGCCCGTCGAGGAAGGCCTGCGCGGCCTTGACGACGGAGTCTGTCGAGACGTCGGTGGAGTGGATCGAGTAGAGGTCGTCGACGATCTTCCCGTCGGTGGTGAGACCGGTGAAGTCGGCGTACTTGATCTCACTGGCCCCGGGCCCCATCCCGCCGCCGCCCCCGGGGGCACCGCTGCCGCCGGGCCCGCCGGAGGGCATGCCGTTCGGGGGACCGCCGTACGAGGAGGAGCCCGAGGCACTCGAACTCGCCGCGTCGGAGGATCCGGAGGAGCAGCCGGTCATGGTCGCGAGGGCGGCGACTCCGCCGGTGAGCAGCGCCTTGTTCATGAACCAGCGGCGGCTGCGCTCGGTTTCGGGGGTGCGGGGGCGGTGTGCTGACATGGGGCCACGGTGGGGGGCAAAGCTGAGGGAAACCTGAAGCCGGGGCCGGCCCTCCTCCCGTTCGCCTTGTGGCATCGGGTGAAAGGGCGGCGTCGGCGGCGAGTCGTTTCACCCGATGCCACGAAGACGACGCTCCCCGGTCGCTGGAAGGGTCGTACTCGCGACGGGCGGAATCCGCGACTTTTCACGAGGGAGCACGATGAGATCGCTTTGGGCGACCAGAACGGCGGCCGTGATACTCACCGCCACGGCCATGATCCCCTTGGGCACACAGGCCGCACAGGCCGCGCCGGCCCGTGCGGAACACGTGCAGTCATCCGTATCCGTACGGGCCATCGACTACGTCGCTGTGGTGAAGGCCGCGTACGCGGCCTACCAGGCGTACGCCGCGAGTCAGGCCCTGACGTTGGAGCAGGCGACCCAGCAGATCCTCAGCGCGATCGACTCGGCGAAGTCGGAGATCCTCTCGCACATCGACCAGGTCGCCACGGCGGACGCACGGGCCTGTGCCCGGCAGGCCGTCATCGACTTCGCCGACATCACGCGCTTCACGACGGACACGCTTCAGGCGTTCGCCCGTGACACCACGGGCTGCGTGACCCGGATCGAGAGTCTCCTCAGCGCCGTCACCGACAAGGCGGCGGCGGACCAACTCGGCTTCGCCGTCAACGCGGTGGGCCCGATCTCGCTGGTCGCCCGGGCGCGCGCCGGCTTCGAGACCGCCGGGCTGAAGGGCACCCTGGTCAACACCCACAACACGATCGTGGCCAAGCTGGACCCGGTGTGCGTGACCGTGACGGTCAGGGAGCCGGGCCCGGTCCGTCCCATCGTCGAGGAACAGGTCACCTGCACCGCGTACAACGGCAACTACGGCTGGGACGCCAGGCGCGTCTCACCGGCCCCGGCCGGCCCACCGATCGACGTCAACGGCCTGAAGGCCATAGCAGCGGCGGGTACGAGCTGGGCGGCGGCCAAGGCGGTCCTGCCCACGCTCCAGTCCTGACCCACCCTGTGCACCCACGCCCAGGCCGGACGGATCCCGAGCCTGGGCGTCGGCGCGTCCAGCGGCAGCGGCAGCGGCAGCGGCAGCGGTCCTGCGTCAGGTGGCCTGACCACCGGTGCGCCTGAGGGAGCCGTCGGCGTTGCGCGGGCCGGTGGTCTCGATGATTTCGCCGAAGTCCAGTTCGCCGGAGGCCATGGCGTCGAAGAACTCCTGGCGCAAGCGGCGCTTGACGGCGTCAGCCACGGCCATGCGTACGGCCTTCGCCTCACCGGCTCCGGGCATCAGCGTCCGCCGCGCAGCAGCAACTCAAGGGTGTCGGCGTCCCGTTCGCTGAGCAGGATGCGGACTTCGCCCCGGCCGGGAGCGGTGTAGCGCAGGTTGACCAGCCCCGCCCGCCAGCTCTCCTCCCGGTGAATCCACTCGCTTCGAGGCAGCTCCACCGAGTCCTTCCACCGCCGCGAGAAGGCCAACTCACCATCGGTGCCGGCACCGGCCACCACCTTGCCGTACACGAAGCCCTTCCTCCCGGTACCGGCCTGCCAGGACACCCGGCACGGGAGCTTGCCCGCGCTCGACTCGGCCAGTGCGCTGCTGCGTCTGCCTGCGCGTCTACGGGTCGTCGAACGGACCACCGCCGCCGTTCCGCACGCGACGATCCCGATCAAGAGAAATTCGACCAGAGTCCCCATGTCGCTCTACCCCCCTGTCCCCGACGGATCACCATCCTCCCCTCGCCGACAAGGACGATCCACCCCTACATCTGCCTCACCCGCGGCAGCCGCCCCGGTACGTCCACCTCGGCCCGTACCGTCTTCCCGGGCGGCTCCCGGTCGAGCACCTCCCACCGGTCCGCCACCGCGTCCACGACGAGCAGTCCGCGCCCCGACTCCGCCAGTGGCGACGGAGCCTGTACGTCCATCGGGCCCGGTGGACGTGGCCCGCTGCGGCTGTCGGTGACCTCGACGCGGACGCTGCCCGTCATGAGGCCGAGCCGTAGCTCGAAGTCCCGGCCGGGGACGCGTCCGTGGGTCACCGCGTTCGCGGCCAGCTCGGCGACGATCATCGCGACGGCCTCGGAGACGTCCGAGCCGTACGGGATGCGCCAGGCGTTCAGCTGGCCCACGGCGAGGCGTCGGGCGAGACGTGCGCCGCGCGGAGTGGCACTTAGCCGCTGCCTGAACATACGTACGGTAACCGGGTGTTGAGGGGCTGAAGGTGCGCTCATGAGCCCAATGTGCCGGGCGGGAGCGGCACTTCACCAGGTCGGAGCCGTGTACGCCGGGGCAGCGTACGCGGTTACGCGCTGGACAGTACTCATCACCAGGCGTGACCATGGGCGGATCGGGTGTGTGCAGCGGGGCGAGTGCGCGAGAGGTGGCCGACGATGGCTGAGGGCACGCAGGGGATGACGGGCGGCGAGCCGGAGTCCTCGGACAGTCTGCGGACGTTCGGGGCGGTGGTGCAGGCGCTGCGCGAACACATGGGGATGAGCAGGAGGGAACTGGCACGGGCGGTGCAGTTCTCCGAACATACGGTGGCCTCCGTGGAGTTGGGGAGGAGGATGCCGGATCTGGTGTTCGTGGACCGGGCGGACGTGGCCCTGGGCAATACGGGGGCCTTGAGGAAGGCAGCGGAGCATCTGAACCGGCAGCCAGGGTTGGCTGCGTGGTTCCGGCGGTGGGCTCTGCTGGAGGCCAAGGCGATCTCCCTCTACACCTACGAGTGCCGCATGCTCCCGGGCTTGTTGCAAACGGAGGCGTACGCACGGCAGTTGTTCGCCGACGAGTTGCCGCCGCTGACCGACGAGCAGATCGAGGCCCACTGGATCGCACGCGCCAAGCGTCAGGAGTTGCTCCGGGAGCGTCCGAACACCGCCTTCGGCTTCATCCTGGAGGAACACCTCTTCCGTCGTTGCACGGGCGGCGAGGACGTCACCCGGGACCTCATCGATCACGTACTGCGGATCGCGCAGTGGCGGAACGTGGAGATCCAAGTCATGCCCCTGCTGCGCAGGTCGCACGCCGGACTGCACGGCCCCTTGCAGCTTCTCGAAACTCCGGAGAACAAGTGGTACGCCTACACCGAAGCCCCGGAGTCCGGCCAGCTCATCTCCGATGCCAAAGTGATCAGCGTGCTCCAGCAGCGATATGCCAGGATGCGTGCACAGGCTCTCACGCTCGAAGACTCCGTGAGCCTGTTGGAGCGGATGCGAGGGGAACTATGAGCACCGGTGAACTGGCCTGGTTCAAGTCGAGCTACAGCAGCAGCGGTTCCGGCGACTGCGTCGAAGTCGCCCTCTCCTGGCGCAAGTCCACGTACAGCAGCGGCTCCGGCGACGACTGCGTCGAGGTCGCCACCTGCCCCGGTACCGTCCACATACGCGACTCCAAGGACAAGGCCGGCCCCCAACTCGCCCTCTCCCCCACCCCCTGGGCCGACTTCGTCGCGTACGCCGTCAAGGCCTGATGGCGAAGCCCTACTGGTACCGCGTGCGCGTTCGTCTCGACGACGAGCAGTGGGCCGGGTGGCAGGGGCTGGGCGGGCCGGAGTTCAGCCAGGTCTCGAACGTGGCGTTGCGGGACTCCTCCACCAGCCCCCGCCACCGGCACCGAGCCCGTGCACTCCGCCCAGGTGGCCATCCGAAAAGCATAGAAACGCACGCGAGAACCGAACGCAAACCGGGTCCAATGCGTCACAGTCACGACAGCATCAGCCCCGGGGGGACCCATGCGTACGCACACCACCCGTACCAGCGCCCAACTCCTGCTCGCCCTCACCCTCGCCCTGTCCACGGCCGCCTGTGGCAGCGAGAACGTGGAGAGCGGCAACGGCTCGAAGCCCTCCGCCCCGAAGGGCGACCCGAGCCGCGCCCAGCAGGTCGCCGACGCCTGGGACGGTTCCGAGGCCGCCAAGGCGTGGCGCGAGGGTTTCTATCCCATGGGCGACACGGAACCGCTGCCCGGCGTCGGCTTCCACAGCGACGACGACAAGATCGCCCACATGCTGGAGAACTACCTGCTGCGCGGCGAACTCCCCGCCACCACGCCCGAGAAGGGGCAGGTGAAGTGGGAAGGCGGGGAATCACTCACCCTGCCCCTGCTGAACGCACGGGAGGCGTACACCGCCCTGGACCGCGTCGACAGCCCCACGGACCCTCAACTCACCGTCACCGGCGCGAAGTTGGGTGAGATGTCGATCGTGACGAGCCGTGGCCCGGCGACCGTGCCGGCCTGGTTCTTCACGCTGAAGGGGTACGACGAGCCGCTCAAGCGGATCGCCTTCGAACCGTCGAAGCTGCCGAAGCCCCCGATCGGGAAGGCCGCGGGCGGCCGGTCGACGAGTGACGGACTTCAGGAGATGGGCCAACTCATCGAGGTGTCCGAGGACGGCCGTTCCGTCACCGTCGTGGCGTACCACGGGTCCTGCGACGACGGCCCCGCCGTGGACGTCCTGGAGACGGACGGCAGCGTGGTGCTGTCGGCGACGATCCTCGGGGGCAACACGACGGGCAAGATCTGCACCATGGAACTGCGCGGCGAGAAGATGACCGTGCGGTTGGACCGGCCGTTGGGCGGCCGAGTCCTCCTGGACGCGTTCATGGGCCGCCCGCTGCCGTACCAGGGGTAAGCATCACCGGGCCCCACCGGAACCCACCAGAACCCCCTTGTCTCACAAGAGACTTGACGCCTCGTCACTTTGCCGAATCCCCAGCTCTCCGACAGCTCATCGACAGCAACCACCATTAGCTTGCCGTGTTCATGACAGAGATTTCGGAAACTCCCCCCACTGCGATCAGGCGCCGCACCGTGCTGATCGCGACCGGTGCCACCGCCGCCACCCTGGCCGTGGCCGCCGCCGCGCCCGAAACGTCCACCCCCACCGCGGACACCGCCGTTCCGGTCGCCGCCGCGGCCGTCTGCACCCTCACGAAGGAGATGACCGAAGGCCCCTACTACCTCGACGGCCAGTACGTCCGCGCCGACATCCACGAGGACAAGACCGGCATCCCGCTCAAGCTCACCCTCACCGTCGTCGACGACGACACCTGCGCGCCCCTCTCCAACGCGCTCGTGGAGATCTGGCACTGCGACGCCCTCGGCGAGTATTCCGGCTTCGTCGGCAACAACGGCCACAGCGAACCGGACAACGGCACCTTCCTGCGCGGCGGGGTGCTGACGAACTCCAGCGGCGTCGCCAACATCACCAGCGTCTACCCGGGTTGGTACCGGGGCCGCTGCGTCCACATCCACCTCAAGGTGCACACGAACGTCACGCTCACGTCCGACGGCTCGTTCACGGGCGGCCAGGAACTCCACACCGGCCAGCTGTTCTTCGACGAGACGATCACGACCAGGGTGGCGGCGCTCTCGACCTACGCGGCCAACACGGTCACCCGCACCACCCTCGCCCAGGACTCGATCTACGACGAGGGAGGCGCCGCCTCCGGCCTCCTCACCCTTACCGCGCTGGGGAGTTCGACCTCGGCGGGGTACGCGGGGACGCTGACCGTGGGCGTCGAAAGCAGCTGACGCCGGCGGTATCGGCGTAACAAGTCACGACAGCGGGGTGTGGACACGGCCGTGGTGTCCACACCCCGCCTGGTGCTCAGACCCTCACTTCGCCGGGCACTGCTGCCACGCCAGGTGGTAGATCGTGTCGATCTCGCCGTCCGTCGAGTCCATCGCCATGAAGCTGGTGCCTGTCGACGTGCCGGCGGTCACCCGCAGCTCCGTGTTGATGTTGAAGTTACGCTGAACTCCACAGGGCGCCCAGACCAGTTGGGCCCAGTCGGTGGTGTCGGTGGCCTGCCAGTTGTCGTTGTACGGGCCGTTGTACGAGTGGGTGCGGAACGCCGTGCTCGGCGAGCCCTGGAAGTAGTACGAGGCCCGCTGGACGCCGCTCGCACCGCGCTGGAGAGCCGCGAAGCCGCGGTAGTCGACGCTCGCGATGGCGTACGTGAAGCCCGCCGGGACATGCACCAGCAGGTTGAGCTGGCAGTTCTTGCGGAACGCCGTCGGGTCGGAGTTGCCGCCGGCCTGGGCGAGGTAGTCGCTGTAGGTGACGGTGAACGCGGTGTTGTCGCCGGAGACGGCCACCGCGGCCGTACCCGCGGGACAGCCGGAGCCGTTCACCGTGGCGACCTTGATGACGATCTTGTCCGGGGGCGGGTCCTCGAAGGACGACCCGGCACCCTGTGCGGGTACCGCGGCGGCGAGCAGAGCGGCTATCGCGCCGCCCACGAGCAGGCCAGCAGCCATGTTTCTCCCTTTCGTCGTGCTGTTTGCGGTGGGGGGTGAGAATCACGCACACAGCCTTCATGTGGTCATGCGCATGCCAAATACAGACACACGCCCGACCTGACCTGTGATTGAGCAGTGAAGAGTCTGTGAAGGCGGGGCGGTCGCAGCATAGGTGTCACGACGGACACCAGCCAGGTCGATCCCCGGCCAATCCCCCGTTCACACGCGGCCTGTTCCATCCGTCGATGTAACCCGCAGCCATCGCCGCGCCACGCGGAGTGTGCCCCAACTCTGCCCCAAACCAACGGAGTTGAGAGGTAGGTCCCCAGGGCATTCATAGCCCCGATTTAAGGTAATCCTCAGGTGCGCGCCTAAGTTTCCGGAACATGACAGAGAACACGAACCCCCAGAACAGCGCCCCCGAGGCCTCCTCCGACACCACCGCTCCCGCGGGCAAACACCGGCTCAGCAAGACCGTCCAGCGGCGCCGCGTCCTGATCGGCGGCGGCACCGCCGCGGTCGTCGGCGGACTCGCGGTGGCCGGCTTCGCCTCCGCCAGCCCGACCACCACGGCGACGGAGTCCGAGACCGCCACGACCACCACCGAGGACAGCTCCTCGTCCGCCACGAGCAGCGTCTGCGTCCTCAACGCCGAGGTCACCGAAGGCCCGTACTCCCTCGACGGCGCCCTCGTCCGTGAGGACATCCGCGAGGACAAGGAAGGCTTCGAGGTCCAGTACACCTTCACCGTCGTCGACGTCGCCAACGACTGCGCCCCGCTGGAGGGCGCCCTCGTCGAGATCTGGCACTGCGACCACCTCGGCGAGTACTCCGGCTTCGTCGGCGGCAACGGCCACACCGAGGAGGACAACGGCACGTTCCTGCGCGGCGGGGTGCTCACCGACGCCAACGGCGAGGCCAGCATGATCTCGATCTGGCCCGGCCACTACGTCTCCCGCTGCACCCACGTCCACATGCGGGTGCACACCGACGTCACGCTCACCGACACCTCGTACACCGGCGGCGAGGTCATCCACACCGGGCAGCTGTTCTTCGACGAGGACATCAACGCGGAGATCCAGGCGACCTCCCCGTACTCGGCGAACACCACCTCGGAGACCACCCTCTCCAACGACAGCATCTACGACGACGGTGGCGCCGCCTCCGGTCTGCTGACGCTGACCGCACTCGGCTCCAGCGTCTCCGACGGCTACAAGGCCACCCTCACCGTGGGTGTCGACAGCGCCTGATCCGGCCGCCCCGCAAACGAAAGCAACCTGAGCACCGTATCGAGGACGGTACTCAGGTTGCTCGCGTAGGTCGTTTCAGATCACTTCAGGTAGACCAGACCGTCCGTCGTGACCGCCGGGCGGCCGGTCGTGCCGACCACCACGATCTTGACGGTGTGCTTGGCGCTCGCGCTCCAGCTCTTCGTCCAGATCGCGTCGCGGTACTTCGTCGTCGACGACTTCAGGTCGACCGTCGCGGCCTTGACGCCGTCCACGAAGACGTTGACCTGGCCGGACGTCGAGGCCCGCGACACCGCGAGGGCGGCCGAGCGGCCGGTGAACGTCCAGGTCAGCGAGGCGTTCTTCGCGGAGCTTGAGTACGACTTGCCGCCCAGGTAGCTGGTCGACGACTTCGTCGTCCAGGTGCCGGTACGGGTCGCCGAGGTCTCCTGGAGGATCACCGGCGTACCGGCGACCGAGGCGGCCTTGGTGTTGCCCGCCTGGTCGTACGCGGTCATCGACCAGGTCGTGGCCGAGCCGGACTTGGAGGTCAGGGCGGCGCTGGTGACCGTCGGGCCGTACGTCTTGGCGACCGGGGCCGTCAGGCGTACCTCCTTCAGGGCGGCGGTGTCCGTGGCCTTCCACTTCAGGGTGACCGGGACGGCCGTCGTGCTCACCGTGCCGGTGCGCAGGGCGAGGTTCGGCGCGGTGGTGAAGGCCGGCGCGGTCGTCTCGGCGACGACGGTCGCGGCGGCGGTGGTCGTCGTCTTGCCGGAGATGTGCGTGGCCCGGACGGACACGGTGTGCGTGCCGAGCGCCAGGTTCACGCTCGCCGAGGTCACCGAACCGGCCTTGGTGGCGGCGGTCTTGCCGTCGACCAGCACCTCGTACTTGCTGATCAGCGCGGCGGGCGTGGTCGCCGACCAGCCAACCGTTATGGCCGACTTGGTGTACGTCCGCGTACCCGAAGTACCCGCTCCCGTCACCGACTTGAGCGCGAGACCGGAGACCGGGCCCGCCGCGTAGGCGCGGATGGTGGGCAGCGCGGCGTGGAGGTTGGTCCCCGGGCACTCGGTGGCGTAGCTGTCGCCGTGGCCGAAGATGGTCGGGAAGCTGAGCTTGTCGCCCGTCTCCCACGTCCTGGTGTTGTACTCGCTGGTGCCGGCGGCGCCCGCGGTGAGCGTGGTCGTGCCGGTCGGGTTGACCCCGTACTGGCCGAGCTTCCAGGCGGCGACGCGGGCCACCGAGGTCAGTACGGCGGTCGGCGGGACGACCTTGCTGTAGTCGCCGAGGACGGAGACACCGGTGGTCTGGGTGTTGAAGCCGTAGGTGTGCGCACCCAGCACCGCCTTGTCGACCCCGCCCTTGCGGCCCTCGAAGATGGTGCCGCACTTGTCGACCAGGAAGTTGTAGCCGATGTCCTTCCAGCCGTTCGTCTTCACGTGGTACGTGTAGATGCCACGGATGATCGACGCCGACTCGGCGCACGTGTAGTCGTTGGTCCCGGCGCTGTGATGGACGGCCACCGCCTTGATCCCGTTGGCCAGGTAGTCCGGGGATTCCGGGCTCAGCGACTCGTCGGCGCCCCAGCCCGCCCGTGAGGTGATCGGCGGCTTGGCGGCGGTGGACGTGGGGGCGGTCGTGCCGGTGCTCGTCGAGGCGGACGGCGTGGCCGAGGCCGACGCGGACGCCGAGGCACTCGGGGACGCGGAAGCCGAGGCGGAGGTGGACGGCGCTGCCGAGGTCGACTCGCTCGCGGAGGCGGACGCGGAAGCCGACGCCGAGTCCGTCGCCGTCGGCGAGGCGGATTCCGTCACCTCCGGCGTGGTCGTCGCGTCGGGCGTCGCGCTCTCCGCAGCCACGTAGGCGGCGGGCTCCAGGTCCGAGACCGAACCGCCGGTGCCGGGGTCGATCATGTCGACGCGCAGGCCCTCGGGCAGCTCGGCGGACGCCTTGCCGTCGACGCGGACCTCGACGCCGTCGGACGCGCCGACCCATACGGGCTCGGTACCGGCGCGGGTCGCGCCCTCGTCGCCGGGGCCGCTGTCCGTGCCCAGCTCCAGCCAGGACGACCAGGTGTCGGTGCCCGCGTCGCGCGTACGGACCTCGACCTTGCCCGCGATGGTGGCCGACGGGTCGGACCAGGTGACGCCGAGCATGCTGAACGGCTTGGTGTCCCGCTTGGCCAGGGTCGCCGAGTCACCGTCGGCGGCGACCTTCAGCGCCGCCGCGTACTCCTCGCTCGCGATCGGCCCGGAGGCCGGCTTGCCGTCGTCGGCCGCGCTGTCCGCACCGCCGCCGCTCACGCCCTGCACGATCAGAACCCCGGACACTCCGGCGGCCACTACGGCCCCGATGCCCCACCCTCGACGCGATCTCAGCGATCTCATCCCCGTACGCACAACCCTTCACCTTGGCCCCACCTGTTACATGCACATGCAGAGGTCAAGGTATCGGGAGAGTGGTGCGCGTCAACGACCAACCCTGAACTTAATCCTTCACGGTGGTTTACGAGCGCTCCGATGGAGCACACTAAACGGCCCTGAAAGACTGGAAAGTTTGGAAATTTGCCGCCCTGTCGGCGCCTACAGGCTTTACGGGTTCTCCCAGGCCGCCGGTTCCGCCGCGAGCCCCCGCACCGGCTCGGGCAGCTCCCCTGCCGCGAGATCGGCGAAGGTCACCCCCTCCAGCACCTTGCGGACATTGGCGCGCAGCGCGACCCACAGTGGCAGCAGCGGTTCGGCGGGGCCGGTGTAGGCGAGGCCGGTCGGGCGTTCGCCGCGCACCGACACGATGGGCCCGTCGACGGCCCGGACGACATCCGCGACCGTGATCGCGTCGGCGGGCCGCGCCAGCCGGTAGCCGCCGTTGCCGCCGCGCCGGGAGTCCACGATCCCGCCGCGCCGCAGATCGCCGAGGATGCCCTCCAGGAACTTGTGCGGAATGGCCTGCGCGGCGGCGACGGTCTCCGCCTTCACCGCACCCTCGTCCTGCCGTACGGCCAGCTCCAGCACCGCTCGCACCGCGTAGTCCGCCCGCGCCGAGATCCTCATGGGGTCATTGTCGGCCGTCGCGGTGTGTGGACAATGACCGGACACGTGTACGAGGAGATCCCGTTGGTGCTGAGCAGACGAACCTTCACCGCAGCCGTCGGTACCGCCGCGCTCGGTCTCTCTCTCGGCGCCAGCGCGGGCATGGGCTCCGGCGCCCCGGGCGGCCCCGGGGACACGGCGCCCACCGGCCCGCCGCCCGCCCCGCCCACGGCGGACGGCCGCCCGCACACCGTCGGCTTCGACCGCTACTCCCTCCTCGTCGACGGCAGACGGCTCGTCCTGTGGTCGGGCGAGCTGCACCCCTTCCGCCTGCCGAGCCCTTCCCTGTGGCTGGACGTGCTCCAGAAGATGCGCGCCCACGGCTACAACGCCGTCAGCATCTACGTCGCCTGGAACTACCACTCCCCCGCCCCCGGCCGGTACGACTTCACGGGCGTCCGGGACCTCGACCTGTTCCTCCGCCAGGCCGCCGAGACCGGCATGTACGTCATCCTGCGCCCCGGCCCCTACATCAACGCCGAGGTCGACGCGGGCGGCTTCCCCGGCTGGCTGACCGCGACGAAGGGCCGGGCCCGCACCTCCGACCCCACCTATCTCGGGTACGTCGACGAGTGGCTGACGGCGGTCAACGAGATCGTGGCCCGCCACCTCTACACCCGGGGCGACGGCACGGTCCTGCTCTACCAGATCGAGAACGAGTACGGCTCGTACGTCACCGAGCCCGCCGGCATCGACTACATGTCCCACCTGTACGCCAAGGTCCGCGCCGACGGTGTCGACGTCCCCCTCTTCCACAACGACCTGGGCAGGAACGGCTACTGGGCCCCCGGCACCTTCGACACCGGCGGCGAGCGCGGGCGCTGGCTGTACGGCTTCGACGGCTATCCGGACCCGGACCAACTCCCGCCGGACTGGGGGCTCTTCGGCATCGGCGGCAAGAAGGGCGGGGCGACGGCGAGTCCCGGGACCCCGGGGTTCATCCCCGAGTTCGGGGGCGGCTGGTTCGATCCGTGGGGCGGGGCCGAGTTCGACGGCGCGGGGTACAGGGGCTCGGCGCGGACCCGGAACGCGGCCTACGAGCGGCGCTTCTACCTCACCAACCTCGCCAACGGCATCACCGTCCACAACGTCTACATGACCTTCGGCGGCACGAGTTGGGGGTGGCTGCCCGCCCCGCAGGTGTACACGTCGTACGACTACGGCGCCGCCTTCGACGAGGGGCGCGGGGCCACCCCGAAGGTCGTGCCGATGCACCAGTTCGGTCATCTGGTGCGGTCCGTACCGGAGTTGGCGAAGCTGGACCGGGCCCGGCAGGTGTCTGCGGGCGACTCACGGCTCAAGGTCTACCACCTGACCAACCCGGACACCCACGCCCACGTGTACGTCCTGCGCAACGACTCGGCCGAGCCGGTCACCTCCACGCTCCCGATCGCCGGGACCTCCCTGCCGGTGACCGTCCCCGCCTCGGACGCCCGTCTCCTGGCCGCCGGAATCGCCCTGGGGCGGCGGAAGTTGGCGTACTCCAGCGCCCAGCCGATGCTGTGGCTGACGGCAGGGCGCCAGGACGTCGCCGTACTGACGGGACGCTCGGGCGAGACGACGGTGACGGCGGTGGAGTGCGCGAGCGAGCCGACGGTGACCGTGCAGACCGGGGCCGCGGAGGTCTCGTACGCGGACGGGGTGGTGCGGGTGACCACCCGACTCGGCGGGCTGACACGGGTGTTGGTGGAGGGAGGTGGGGTCTCGGCTCCCCTCCTTCTCCTCCTCGCCGACGACGAGGAGTCCATACGGCTGTGGCCGCGCGAGACTCCCTCGGGGTCGGTGCTGGTGTACGGGCCGTCGCTGCTGCGGACCGCCGAACTGCGGGGCGATGTCGTGCGGTTGACCGGGGACACGGTCGAGGCCGCCGAGCTGGAGGTGTGGGCGCCGCGCGGGGTTCGTGAAGTGGTCTGGAACCAGGGGACGTTGACGACATCGGCCACCGAATCGGGGAGTCTGCTGGCCTCGCAGCCGCTTGCCGGGGTCGGGAAGGTCAGCCTCCCGACACTCGGCGGCTGGCGTCGCCGCACGGAGAACCCCGAGTCCGATCCCGGGTTCGACGACTCCAAGTGGACAGTGGCCGACCGGACTTCGACGTTCAGTACGACCGCTGTGCCCGACGGGCAGCCCGTGCTGTTCGCCGACGACTACGGCTTCCACTACGGGGACGTCTGGTACCGGGGCTCCCTCACCGACGCCACGGGGGTGGAGTCCGTGTCCCTCGCCTACAGCACGGGGACTCAGGGGCTGCTGATGGCGTGGCTCGACGGTGTGCCACTGGGGTCGCACCGGATGCCCGTGCCGGACAAGAAGACCGTACGGAAGGGGAGTTGGGCGGCCACGGCGACCTTCGACGTGCCGGAGAAGGCGCGTACGCGCGGTCGGCATGTGCTGTCCGTGCTGGTGCGGCGGATGCAGCACGACATGGACGGCAAGGCGCTGGACACGCACAAGGTCGCGCGCGGGCTGACGGCCGTGAACTTCACCGGTGCCTCTCCCGCCGTGAAGTGGCGGTTGCAGGGCGAGGCCGCCGCCGATCCGGTGCGCGGGCCCCTCAACACCGGTGGGCTGTACGGGGAACGGGAAGGGTGGCATCTGCCTGGGCACGCGGACGAGGGCTGGGATGTGGTCGACCTCCCGCGTGCCGAGGGGCGGCGGCAGGGGGTGACCTGGTACCGGACGGGGTTCCGGCTCGCCGTCGATCCAGGGGTCGACGCCTCGATCGGGCTGGAGCTGCGGGACAACCCGGCGCGTGCGTACCGCGTCCAGATCTTCCTGAACGGCTGGAACATGGGCCAGTACATCAACGACGTCGGCCCCCAGCACACCTTCGCCCTCCCGAACGGCATCCTGCGCACCCGAGGCGCCAACACCCTTGCCCTGGCGGTCCTTTCGGACGGGACGACGGTGTCGGGGCCGGGGGACGTACGGCTGACGTTGCTGGGGAGTGCGGCCGGGGGAGTTCCGGTGACGGTCGTCCCCTCCCCCGGCCGCTGAACTGCCGTAGCTGAACTGCCGTACGGGCTAGGCCAGTCGGATCACGTTCCAGGACAGCGGCTCCAGTACGGCGGTCAGTGTGCCGTCCTGGAGGGTGGTGGCGGTGACCTGGTGCGGGGTGACTCGCTCGGGGTCGGCCAGGGTGTTGCGGGCGTCCGGGTCGGCGTCGGCGATCGCGCTGTGCTCGACGACCTGCGTCAACTCCAGGCCGTTCAGGGCGACTTCGAGGGGCAGCGGCTGCGTGCGGTCGCGGTTGACGGCGAAGACGGTGACCGTGCCGTCGGCGGCGCGTACGGCGGTGGCGTGCAGCAGGTCCGTCTCGCCGTACCTCTTCGTCTCGTAGGTCGGCGAGTCCACCCGTACGTCGAGGACCTCGCCGCGCCCGTACCTGCTGGCCTGCGCGAACGGGAAGAACGTCGTCTGGCGCCAGGCCGGGCCGCCCGGCTCGGTCATGATCGGGGCGATGACGTTGACGAGCTGGGCGAGACAGGCGACGGTGACGCGGTCCGCGTGCCGGAGCAGGGCGATGAGGAGCGAGCCGAACACGACGGCGTCGGTGACGGAGTAGACGTCCTCCAGGAGGCGCGGGGCCTCTTCCCAGTCCCGCACGCCGGAGTTCTCGATCTCGTGCCACTTCGAGATGTACCAGACGTTCCACTCGTCGAAGGAGAGGTTGATCTTCTTCTTGGACTTGAGCTTCGCGCCCACGTGGTCGGCGGTGGCGACCACGTTCTCGATGAAGGACTCCATGTCGACGGCGGAGGCCAGGAAGGAGTCGATGTCGCCGTTCTCGGGCTGGTAGTAGGCGTGCAGGGAGATGTAGTCGACGAGGTCGTACGTCTCCGCCAGGACCGTCGCCTCCCACTCGGCGAACGTCGGCATGGACTGGCTGGAGGAGCCGCAGGCGACGAGTTCGACGCCCGGGTCGATCTGGCGCATCGCGCGGGCCGTCTCGGCGGCGATACGGCCGTACTCCGTCGCCGTCTTGTGGCCGGTCTGCCAGGGGCCGTCCATCTCGTTGCCCAGACACCAGACCTTGATGCCGAAGGGGTCCTTGTCGCCGTGGGCGATCCGCCGCTCCGCCAGCGCCGTGCCGGCGGGGTGGTTGGCGTACTCCTGGAGTTCGATGGCCTCGGCGACGCCACGGGTGCCGAGGTTGAGGGCCATCATGGGCTCCGCCTGGGGGCCGACCTTCTTCAGGAAGGCGATGTACTCGGAGAGGCCGAAGCGGTTCGTCTCGGTGGAGCGCCAGGCGAGGTCGAGGCGGCGGGGGCGGTCCTCGACCGGGCCGACCGAGTCCTCCCACTTGTAGCCGGAGACGAAGTTGCCGCCGGGGTAGCGGATCGCGGTGACGCCGAGTTCCCGGACCAGGTCCAGGACGTCGGTGCGCAGGCCCGCCTCGTCGGCGGCGGGGTGGTCCGGTTCGTGGATGCCGGTGTAGACGCAGCGGCCGAGGTGTTCGACGAAGGAACCGAAGAGCCGGGGGTTGACCTCGCCGACCTTGAAGGCGGGGTCGAGGGTGAAGCGGGCGGTGCGGGACATGGGTTCCTCTCGGATGTTCGACGTGCGGCGTTCGGTATATCGGCATCCGCTCGCAACTTCGAACAAAACCGTAATTTTGGAGTGTCCGCACGTCAATGGCGTGCGTGCCCAACGATCGTTCCGCTGCTTCCAACGATCGTTGGATTTTCCTGGTGCGGAGGGGTCCGGACGCGTAGGGTCGGCCCGTGAGTGAGAACCTTTCGGAGACCCTCTCGAACACCCTCGCGCGTCTCGACGAGCGCATCGCCGACGCCCGTCTCGATCGCGCCGAGGTCATCGACGTACGAGGACTGTCGGCCCGTACCGCTCTCACCGAGGGCGAGATCCAGGCGCTGCTGGCCGGGGGCGCGCAGCCGTCGGCCGACGACATCGAGGGCCGGATCCGGCGCCGGGTGCGCACGCTCCACGAGACGCGGCTCGCGGCGAGCGGCCGCAAGCGCGCCGAGGTCTGCAAGGAGGTCGCGGACGCGCTGTCGATCAGCCCCGAGTGGGCCCGGCAGCTGCTCCTCGGCAAGAAGATGCCGAACGTCCCGGATCTCACCGCGCTCGCCGCGTACTTCGGCGTCGAGCAGGGCACCGGCTTCTTCACCGACCCTGCCCCCGTCGTCCTCAACCGTGAACTGCACCGGCTGCTGGAGGAGCTCGGCGGCGCCGAGGAGGGCCCGCTGGTCCGGTTCGCGACCCGGCACGGTGTCGTCACGCTGGCCCTGCGCGGCCGGCGGCTGACCCCGCGCAAGCAGGAAGCCCTCGCGGTGATGCTCGAAGGGCTGCTGAGCGGCGGCGAGGAGACGGAGCGATGACGACGTCACGGGGGCTGACGAGCGGTATGACGAGGCGGGCGGCAAGGGGTGCGCTGGCGGCTCTGCTGCCCACCCGGGCCGCCCACCGGTTCCGGACCAGGGGCGCGATGCGCGACCTGACCGGCGCGCTCGACACGGCGCTGAGGAAGCAGGGGGAGGACAACGGCCCTTCCGGCGTACGGGAGTTGTGCCTGGCGCTGTGCGAGGAGATGAGCGAGCGGCGCGGGCGGCGCGTCGAGCTGCGGTTCGAGCGGTTCCCCGACGAGATCGAAGTCACCGGTCTGTGGGTGGAGTTCCACGACTTCGACCTGGTGATCGTCGAGGAGCGTGCCGAGGCCGTGCAGCAACTCGTCATCCTGGGCCATGAGTTGTGGCATCTGCACGCCGGGCACTGTCACCACCACAGCGTCGGCGCGACCGCCGCCCGTGTGCTCGCCGACGAGCAGTGGGGGCAGGACCGGGCGCTCGCCGTCGCCGCCCGCAACGGCTCCCGCGAGACCGAGGAGGCCGACGCCGAGGAGTTCGGCCATCGCCTCGCCACCGTCTTCCGGCCGTGGGTGGAGGGCCTGGAGGGCGGCCGTACGGCGAGTTCGGGCAGCAGCGGTGTGCAGGCCTCCCTCGGGTATCGCGGCCGGGGAAGCGGAAACGCGCGGCGATGAACCCCTCCGGCTTCCTGGGCGAGCCGTACCCCGTCCTAGTGTTCGGGACACCGATCGCGGTGCTGACCGCCGCCCTGGTGTTCAAGCTGCCCAGCATCGTCAGGCTGTGGCGGGATCCGCTGCGGCGCGCGGTCGGCGGGCTGCTGCTGCTCGCCTGCGGCATCTTCGTCTTCGCGGCGCCGCCGGTCCTCGCCCGGACCAACCGGGTCACCGGCGTGCCCAACTTCGCGGCGCCCCTGGTCTACAGCCTCCTCGTCGCGTTCTGCGGCGCGAGTCTGCTGCTGATGATCGCGTGGCGCGGCGGCATCCCCGGCCACTCGGGGAGATCCGCCAGGGCGCGTCGCGCGATGCGGTGGGTCACCGTCGGCAACGTGGGCGTCATCGTCGCGCTGTGGGCGCTGTTCGGGCTCGCGGACGCGTCCGTGGAGCGCCGGCGGGACCTGGACACGTACTACGCCCGTACGCCGTACATGCGCGAGCTGATCGTGCTCTACCTGCTCGCGCACACCACGTCCTGTGTCCTGACGTACCGGCTGATCCGCGACTGGATCCACACCGCCGGACTCGACGTGTGGCTGCGCCGGGGCCTCAAGTCGCTGGCCGTCGGCTATGCCGCCAACCTGGTGTTCGACGCGGCGAAGGGCACGGCCGTCGTCGCCCGCTGGACGGGCAACGACCTGGACCCGCTCTCCACCGAACTGGCCCCGGCCGCCGGGGGCGTCGCCGCCGTACTGATCGCGACGGGGTTCGTGCTGCCGCACGCCGGCCAGTATCTGCGCGACCGCCGGCAGATCCGGCGCGGCTATCGTCGGCTCGGCCCGCTGTACGACCTGGTGCGCACCGCCACCGGCAAGGGCGTCCCCTTCTCGCTGCGGGCCACGCCGGAACTGCGGCTGACCCGCAGGGAGACCTTCATCCGCGACGCCCTGCTCCAGCTCTCCCGGCACTTCGACGAGGAGCTGCGGCGACGGGCGTACGAGGCCGCGCTGCACCTGGGGTGCGGGCCGGAGCGGGCGGGGGCGCTGGCGGCGGCGGTGACGATCCAGGAGGCGATCGAGGCACGGGACACGTCCCGGCTCACCTCTCCCCCGTCTCCTCAGCCTCCCCAAGTCCCGGACCGGGCCACGGACTTACTGACGGAGCTGCTCCAGGGCATCGAAGCCGTGTCCCAGGTCCTGAGTCACCCCGATGAGATCGAGGCGGTGCGCGCCCTTGCGACCGCCCCAGCAGAGAGCCTGCACGTATATGAGTGATCAACCGTCCCCTGTCAGATCCGCCGTCGTGCTCGGCGGATCCCTCGCCGGGCTGCTCGCGGCCCGTGCCCTGGTCGAGTTCGCCGACCGCGTGACCGTCGTCGAGCGAGACGTCCTGCCCGACGGCCCCGAGCCGCGCAGAAACCTGCCGCAGGCCCGGCATGTGCACATGCTGTGGTCCGGCGGTTCCCGGGCCGTCGAGGAACTCGTGCCGGGTGCGGGCGAGTTGCTGCTCGACGCAGGTGCGCACCGGCTGGCGGTCACGACGGACATGGTCGCGCTGTCGCCGCAGGGCTGGTTCCGACGGTGGCACGAGTCGCACCACGCGTTCCTGTGCGGCCGGGATCTGCTGGACGCGACGATCCGCGCCCAGGTCCTGGACGACGACCGGATCAAACTCGTCGAGCACGCCGAGGTGTTGGGCCTGGAGGGCACCGACGAGGCCGTCACCGGGGTACGGTTGCGCGGCGCCGACGGCAGCAGGCGCACCCTGCACGCGGACCTGGTCGTGGACGCCACCGGCCGCGCCTCGCGTGCCCCGCACTGGCTGCGCGAACTTGGCCTGCCCGAACCGGCCCGCCGTGTCGTCGACTCGGGGCTCGTGTACGCGAGCCGGATGTACCGGGCGCCCGAAGCGGCGTGGCAGGGCTTCCCGGTGGTCAACGTCCAGGCGGATCCGAGGGGGGACGGTCCGGGCCGGGCGGGTGTCCTCATGCCCATCGAGGACGGCTGCTGGCTGGTCTCCCTGTCGGGCACCCGGGGCGGCGAACCCCCCTCCGACGGCGCGGAGTTCACCCGCTTCGCCCGCGAGGAACTCCGCCACCCGGTGATCGCCGACCTGCTCGCGGGCGCGGAACCCCTGACGGCGGTCTCCGTCACCCGTACGACCTCGAACCGCCGCCACTACTACGAGCGCATGGCCGCCTGGCCGGACAACTTCACGGTGATCGGCGACGCGTTGGCCGCGTACAACCCGATCTACGGCCACGGAATGTCGGTCGCGGCCCAAAGTGCCGTGGCGCTACGGGATGTGATCCGCCGTCAGGGCTGGGGCACGCCGGGTCTGTCCCGCCGTATCCAGAAGGCGGTGGCCGGTCCGGTCGCGGCGGCCTGGGACCTGGCGACCAGCCAGGACGTCTTCTACCCGGGCTCCACGGCGAAGGGCCCCACCCTCCGGGACCGGCTGCTGGCGGCGTACGTGGGCCGCCTGATGCGCACGGCCACCGGCAACGGCCGTATAGCGCGCCGGGTCACGGACGTGACGTCCCTGGAACGCGGCGCGGAGGTGCTCCTGACGCCAAGTGTCGTACTGGCGGCGGCGATCGGCCCGCTCAAGCCACCGCTGAGCGGGCCGCCGTTGCTGCCGGAGGAGTTGAAGGCGGCGCTGCGTTTCCCGGGGGACGACCCCCGGACCCCCAGCAGAAAGACAGGCCGGACCGAGTGACCGTTGCGGGCGCCGCGAGGCGACCCCGCGCGAATCCGGCATGGAAAGGGCGGTCGGCAGGCCACGGGAACCCCGTTGCCTGCCGGCCAGTGACCGCGTGGGGTCCGCTCAGCCCGCGAACGCCGGCTGGGCCACTCCCTTGCCCGCCCCCGGTACGACCAGGAGCGAGCCCGACAGCGGGTGCGGCGTGGTCAGGCCCACCCGGGCCGTGGTGATGTACAGGTCCGTGAGGTTCGGGCCGCCGAAGGCGCAGGCCGTGGGGCGGACCGTGGGGAGGGTGATCGTGCGGTCCAGGGTGCCGGACGGGGTGTAGCGGCGGACCGCTCCGCCGTCCCACAGGGCGACCCAGACACAGCCGTCCGCGTCGACCGTCAGGCCGTCGGGGAAGCCCGCGCCCTCCTCGATCAGCGCCAACTGGCGGCGGCCCGTGACACTTTGGCCGTCGGCCGACACGTCGAAGACGTCCACGCGGCGGGTCGGTGAGTCGATGTAGTACATCAGCCGGCCGTCCGGGCTCCAGCCCGTGCCGTTGCTCACCGCCACGTCGTCCAGGACGGTCGTGACCTCACCGTCGCCCGTCAGCCGGGACAGCGTGCCGCCGCCCGGCGCCTCGTCGTAGCGCATCGTGCCCGCCCACAGGGAGCCGTCGGGCGCCACCGCCGCGTCGTTCGCGCGGCGGCCGGGGGTGGGGTCGTGGTGCAGCCAGCGAAAGCTGCCGGGGGGTGGGGCGGGGGCGGGAACAGGGTCGGAGGTGAGCGCGTCGGCCGGGGCGGCGCCCTCGGCGTCGTACAGGGCCACTCCGTCGCGCAGGTTCAGGACCAGGCCGCCGCCCGCGCGGGGCTTGGCCGCGCCCACGTGCTGCTCCGTCGCCATGACCGTACGGCGGCCCGTCGACGGGTCGTACGTGTTGACGCGGGAGCCGAGGATGTCGATCCAGATCAGCCGGGACTTCGCCGCGTCCCAGGTGGGGCCCTCGCCGAGGGTCGCCTGTGCCTGGACGGCCACTTCGAGGGCGGGCTCGTACGTCGTCATGCCACGCTCCGGTGACCGAGGCGCTCGGAGAGTTCGGCGGCGCCCTTGGCGGCGAGCTGCTCCAGCTCCGAACGGTGGTCGTCGCTCCAGCGGATCATCGGGACGGAGATCGACAGTGCGGCGACCACCCGGCCCGTACGGTCGTGCACCGGCGCGGCGACGCAGCTGACGTCCGGGTTCGACTCGCGGTTCTCGACGGCGACGCCACGGCGGCGGATCTCCGCGAGGGCCTCACGCAGGGCCGCCGGGTCGGTGATGCTGTTCGGCGTCATCGCGGCCAGCGGGACGTTGTCGGGGACGCGGGCGCTCAGCTCGTGGTCGGGGAGCGAGGCCAGCAGCATCTTGCCGACGGAGGTGCAGTGGGCGGGCAGTCGGCGGCCGGCCGCCGACACCATCCGGACCGCGTGGGTGGAGTCCACCTTGGCGATGTAGATGACGTCCGTGCCTTCGAGGATCGCGACGTGCACCGTCTCGTCACAGGTCTCGGCGACGGAACGGGCCACCTGCTGACCCTCGGCCGCCAGGTCCAGCTGCTCCGCGTAACGGCTGCCGAGCTGGTACGGGCGGACGCCCAGGCGGTAGCGACCCGGCTGGCCGGGGACCTGCACAATGTACGAACGGGCGGCGAGCGTCGTCACCAGTTCGTGCACGGTGGTGCGCGGCAGCTGGAGCCGGCGCACGATGTCCGGGGCGGAGAGCGTCCCGTCTCCGTCCAGGAAGAGCTCAAGAATGTCGAGAGCCCGGGTCACGGCAGGTACGAGGCGTCCCATGACGGCCCCCTCTGGTGTTTATTGCTTTTCGGTGGCGGTAGCGATGTCGTTCGAGATTTCAACAGACGATCGGAATGACGAACAGAGCACAGGCTAACCACAAGGGCTCGGGCGGGCAATGGGCGCGCGACGTGGGGGACGATGGTTCGCATGCTGCTCGATTTCCAGCTGGTGCTGCTGCGCCGCATGGCCGACCACAACCCGGACCTGGTGGAGGACGCCCGCCATGAGCTGGGCGTCTCGCTCGCGGAGATGCGGGAGGCCAACAAGCGCTGGCAGGCGATGGTGCGCTCGCCGCGTGCCCGCGCCGCCGCTTCCCGCTACCGCTCGGTCCTCGGCACCCCCGAGTCGGTGACCTCGCGCAAGATCGGCGACCTGGAGTGCGAGGCCTGGCTGTGGCCCCTCCCTCTCTGGCCCGACCTCCGCTTCGAGGTGCTCGTCGCCCCCAACGGCACGGCGTGGAACGAGTGGCTGGTACGAGCCCCGGGCGCCCCCGCCCCCGACCTCCGCACCCTGGACGACCTCCACCCCTGGTCCTGCACGGTCGACGAGGCCGCCCGCGCCTTCGCCCCGGCCCGCCCCTTGGAGGGAACGGCCCCGACCCGCTGGGGCCTGGCATTCACGGCACCGGACGGGACGGGGGTACGAAGGGAGTGCGTGGCGGAGTTCACGTGGGGGCTGTTGCAGCGGGTGGGGGTGAAGGGCTGAGGGGCCGCGCCCCTTTGGGGCGCGCCCCAAAGGGGCGCGGGGAACTGCGCGACCAGCCACGACGACCCAGCAGCCGACACACCACCTCTCCCCCCGACCCCTTAGTCGACAGCAGCCCGCAGAACAGCCTCCACAACCCCCGCGACAGACCCCGGATGCAGATCGAGAAACAGATTCGGCTCGATCAACTCCAGCTCCATGACCAGGGGTTCACCCTCATCACCGAGGACGAGGTCCACCCGGGCGTACAGGAGGGACGAGTTGCCCGGCACGACAGCCAACGCCCGCTCCGCCAAGGCAAGTTCCGCCGGGGTCGGGTCCCAGACGGTGAGGTCGGGATGAGCGACCTTGTCGTCGTCGTACGCCGCGCCTGGCGCGAGCACGGCCCCCTTGCGACTGGCGTGCAGCAGCCGCCCACCGAAGAACTGGAGCGCACGCTCCCCGGTGACGTCGATGCTCCCGACGTACGGCTGCACCATCGCCGTGAACCCCTCGGCGTGCATCCGCGCGAGATGCCGTACGGCCGTCTCCCGGTCCTCGGTCGTGTAGCGGGCGGCATACCGGGCGCCGGCACCGGAGGTGGGCTTGACGACGTACTCGCGGTCGCCGGGAAGATCGGGAACGTCGCCGGGGGCCAGGTAGGTGGTGGGGACTGTGGGGACACCGGCCGCGGCCAGCTCACCGAGGTACCGCTTGTCCATGTTCCAGCGCAGGACGCCGACCGGATTCGCGACCCGCGTGAGCTTCCCGCACCGCTCCAGCCAGCCCGCGAACTCCTCCGCACGCCAGGTGTAGTCCCAGGTTGAGCGGACCAGCGCGAGGTCGAAGGACGCCCAGTCGATGTCGGGATCGTCCCAGTACACGGCGGCCGTGTCGGCGCCGGCCGCGGTCAACTCCCGTACGAGAACCGGGAGATCGCGGTCCTTGCTGGTCCCCGGACGGGGGTCGTAGGTGACGATCGCGATGCGAACCACGGGGACTCCCTCTGTAAGGCGTGTACTGCCGTACACCACTGATACCGAGTGAAGGTTAACCGCTGCTTGACCTTCACCTTCGGGGAAGCCGCAGCATCGGTGGCGGAACGAGGAGCTTGGCGGACAAGCGGGAAAACGGGAAACGGGGCACACCATGCCGAATCCGGAGATGCTGACGATCGGGGCGTTCGCGAGAGCGTGCCGGCTGTCGCCGAAGGCACTGCGGCTGTACGACGAACTGGACCTGCTCCGTCCCGCCCGCGTCGACCCCGACACCGGGTACCGCTACTACGCGGCCGAGCAGCTGGAGCAGGCCCGGCTGGTGGCCTGGCTGCGCCGGCTGGGGATGCCGTTGGCCCGTATCCGGCAGGTCGGGGCCATGGAGCCACCGGCCGCCGCCCAGGAGATCCGGGCCTTCTGGGCCCGGATCGAGGCGGAGACCGCGGCCCGGCGGGATCTCGCCATGTTCCTCGTCGACCATCTCTCGACACCGCCGAGGAAGGACACCACACCCATGACAGGCACCGACCTGCTCGAACTCCGTTACGCGGCCCGCACCGACATCGGTCTGGTCCGCGCCGCCAACCAGGACACCGCGTACGCCGGTTCACGCGTACTGGCCGTGGCCGACGGCTTCGGCCCCGGGGGCGCACCGGCCAGTACGGCCGCCGTCGAGGCCCTGAAGTTCCTGGACGCCGAACCGCTGACCGCGGGCAGTGTCCTGAACCTCCTGGAGGACGCGGTCCAGGGCGCCGCCCAGGCGGTCCGGGACGTCGCCGGGGCCGAGCACGGGAAAACGGGGGACGAGGTGACCGACGACATCGGCACGACCCTCACCGCGATGGTGTGGACGGGCTCGCGCCTGGCCCTCGTACACATCGGGGACAGCCGCGCGTACCTCCTGCGCGACGGCGAACTCTTCCTGATCACCCACGACCACACACTCGTCCAGTCGCTGATCGACGAGGGCCGACTGACCCCCGAGGAGGCCACGACCCACCCCCAACGCACCCTGCTCCGCAAGGCGTTGACGAAGTCCCCGTCACCCTCTCCCGACCTCCGCCTGCACGACGCCCAGGCGGACGACCGCTACCTCCTCTGCTCCGACGGCCTGACCAGGGCGGTACCGGAGAACACGATCCAGCACCTCCTGACCACGATCCCCGACCCGGACGCGACAACAGCTGCCCTTGTCGAGGCGGCTAACGCCAACGGGGGTCCTGACAACGTGAGTTGTGTGGTGGCGGACGTGATACGGACGCAGTGACCGACGCTGCAACGGAGCAAGGCGGGGCGCTCACCTCAGAGGGCCGAGGGCCGAGGGCAGGCGTACGGCACCATCTGCACCATGGCCCTCACCGGAACCGACGCCTACGCGACCCTCGCCCCCTCCACCCTTCCCCCGCTGGTACGACGCGCGGTCGCCGCCGCCCGCGAACACGGCTTCCCGTACTCCTGCCGCCCCGAACAGGGCCGTCTGCTGCACGCCCTGGCCGGTGGCGCGGGTGCCCGAATCGGCGAGACCGGCACGGGGTGTGGGGTCGGGCTGGCCTGGCTGGCGTCGGGGGCGGGGGCGGGGGCGGACGTGCGGGTCGTGAGCGTGGAGCGCGATCCCCGACTCGCCGGCCGTACAGCCGAGTTGTTCGCCGACCACTCCGCCGTCGAGGTCGTCGAGGGCGACTGGCAGAGGATCGCGGAGCAGGCGCCGTACGACCTGCTGGTGCTGGACGGCGGCGGCCAGGGCAAGACACCGGGCGACCCACCGGCCGACGTCCACAGCCTGCTGGCCCCCGGCGGCACGGTCGTCATCGACGACTTCACCCCGGCGGCCGGCTACCCGCCACTGCACGAGGGCGCCCCCGACCGGGCCCGGCTGCACTGGCTGGAACACCCCGCCCTCCGGACGGTGGAACTCCGCCTCGCTCCCGACCTGAGCACGGTCGTGGGGACGCGGCGGTGGTAGGCGGCGCGGGGATTTCAGACGCCAGGGGCGCCGCCGAGCGCCGAGACTTCCTCGAAACTCGCCGCATGGCCCCACCTTGACGTCTCTGCATCGCCGCAGCAATCCCCGACTCACCAGGCTTGCCAGGCGCGCCGGCGTGCCCTTCTGACAACGGCTGCCACAGAAGCAGCGGGAGGGTGGCATCACACGGGCGAACCCCCGGGCGGACAAACCCGTTCGAGGCATTGTTCGGGATCGTGGCACGATGTACGGCATGACGACCAACCGGAAGGTCCATGCCGCGTAGACGGCCAGGACATATCCGGGCCGGCATTCCCCGCAGCCGGAATCCCGTAGCAAGGCCGGGCATCGACGGCTTGTCCCCCGGTGCGCTGTCCGAGATCTTCCGTCTCGAACAGACCCGCAACCATCTCCAGCCAGGGGACATCAGCGCGGCCGTACGCCTATGGAAGGACTACGTCCGTCGTCCCGAGCGGGAACTGTGGCACGACTACGAGTGGGGCAACGCGCACTGGTACTGCTGCGGCAATCCCCTCGA
Organism: Streptomyces sp. NPDC002680; assembly: GCF_042889145.1. Taxonomy (NCBI): domain Bacteria; kingdom Bacillati; phylum Actinomycetota; class Actinomycetes; order Kitasatosporales; family Streptomycetaceae; genus Streptomyces; species Streptomyces sp. NPDC002680. The sequence goes on along the minus strand of NZ_JBIAQP010000007.1, from coordinate 202,292 downwards.
AGCCCGTGCTCTCCTTGATGCCGGGATACAAGCCATGTCACCTCGAACCGCCCGCGAGCTCCGACGGATCGTCAGCCGGTCTGACACCGTCTGGAACCAACCGTCACCGCGTACAACTCGAGCTGCCTCAACCCGGATCCACCGGCTTGATTCCCGGTTGATCGTTTCGGGGCCCGCACTCAGAAGTGCCTTGTCGACCGTGCCTGATGTGGTCCTAGAAAAACCCCGACATCGCAGGTCGCAAGGCACTTCTTCGTTTCTGGGTGAACCATCCACGGGCATCAAGCCGGGGTGATCCTGACTCAGCGCACCAGGAAGGGAGGTTCTGACAGTACCTGTATCACCAGGGTCTCCCCGACATTCCAAACACCTGTCAATCTGGTTGAGCCGAAAGTGCCGACAACACGCCATGGAAACGCACTGCAGCTTCACCATCATCATGCAATTCAGCTGCCCCGAATACGCGACCGTGTCGGCACATTCTTTTACGACAGAAGTGACGGAGACCAATGACGGAGAACCAGTTCACCACTCACACAGAACTTTTCGATCTGAGGGGAAAGTACGCCCTTGTCACTGGCGGCACCAGGGGAATTGGGATGATGATTGCGCGCGGCCTTCTCCAGGCGGGCGCCCGCGTCGTCATCAGCTCACGCAACGCAGACACGTGCGCGGAGGCACAGCGTCTACTGTCCGAATTCGGCGACGTTCGAGCAATCCCCGCCGACCTGTCCAGGCACGACGAGTGTCAGCGCCTCGCTGATCTTGTCCAGGCCGACTCGGAACGCCTGGACATCCTTGTCAACAACGCGGGAGCGATGTGGCGCGAGCCGCTGGAGACGTTCCCGGACGAGGCCTGGGACACCGTGCTCGACCTCAACCTCAAGTCGCCGTTCTGGCTGGTGCAGGCACTGCTCCCGGCACTTCGTAAGGCGGGCACCGCCGATGATCCCGCACGGATCATCAACATCGGCAGCATCGCCGCCATCCACGTCGCCCCGTCGCCCAACTACTCGTACGCCAGCAGCAAAGCGGCACTCCATCAGCTCACCAGGGTGCTTGCCAGGGAGCTGGGCCCACAGCACATCGCGGTGAACGCGGTGGCACCGGGAGTGTTCCCGTCGCAGATGATGGCGACCACTCTCGATGCCATGGGCGACACGATCGCGGCGGCGGCCCCTCTGCGCCGGGTCGGCCGCGACGACGACATGGCGGGTGCCGCCGTGTTTCTCGCCAGCCGGGCCGGGTCCTACCTCACGGGCGCCATCATCCCGGTGGACGGCGGCATCGCAACGACCGCAACAAATATCCATTAGTCTGCGGGACGGGCTTACGGTGAGGAGATGACCGCGATGGATCTACGCACCGAGATCCGGGAATTTCTCAGCTCGCGTCGCGCCCGCATCGCACCGGAGCAGGCGGGCCTGCCCGCTTACGGCGGCAACCGCCGGGTCAAAGGTCTGCGCCGCGAGGAGGTCGCGCTCCTGGCGGGGGTATCGGTCGACTACTACGTGCGCCTGGAGCGCGGCAGCCTCGCCGGTGCCTCCGACGGCGTACTCGAGGCGTTGGCCTCTGCCTTGCAGCTCGACGAGGCCGAGCGCGACCACCTGTTCCGCCTCGCGCGCCAATCCAGGGCGCCCCGCAGCCCACGCCGGCGCAGGCCTGCCGTGGCGGTGCGCTCGACGCTGCAGCAGGTGCTCGACGCGATCTCCGATGCGCCGGCCTGGATCGGTGACGGCCGTTATGACGTGCTCGCCATGAATCAACTCGCTCGCGCACTGTATTCACCGGTGCTGGCCGACCCGCGACGGCCCGCGAACACAGCGCGGTTCGTCTATCTAAAACCTGAGGAGGCCAGAGATTTCTTTGTCGATTACGACCAGGTTGCCGGTGGCGTGGCCGCGAAGCTGCGCATGGAAGCCGGCCGCAATCCGCACGACGAGGAGCTGATCGCCTTGGTCGGCGAACTGTCAACGTGCAGTGAGCTGTTCCGGCAGCGGTGGGCGTCTCAGGACGTGCGGCTGCACCGGTCCGGCCGCAAGCGTATGCACCATCCGATCGTGGGCCAACTCGACTTGGACGTCGAATCCCTGGAACTGCCCGCCGAACCCGGCCTGCACCTCAACATCTACACCGCACCCGCGGGCACACCGACCGCTGACAATTTGGCGCTCCTGGCGTCGTGGGCGGCCACCCAACAGACGCTGGCGACCGAACTCGAAGCACACAACGGATAGTCCAACCCCCTCAGCCGTACTGAGGATTGCATCTCGGAAGTGCCTTGTCGACCGTGCCTGATGTGGTCCTATAAAACCCCATCACCGCAGGTCGCAAGGCACTTCTTCGTTTCTGGGTGAACCATCCACCGGCATCGAGCCGGTGGATCCGGGCTCAGTCCGACTGCGAACCCTCGTCCTCCGGATCCCAGTCCAGCAGCCGCACCTTCGCCACCGTCCGCACATGTCGTCGCATCGCGGCGGCGGCCTGCCTCGGCTGTCCGGCCTCGATCGCCTCGAAGATGGCCATGTGCTGGGCCAAGGAGCGGACGGGACGGCCCGGTTGGCGCAGGGACTCGTGGCGACTCTCGGTGATCTGGTCGGCGATCGACCGCATGAACTCGGCGAGAATGCCACTGTGGGCCGCCGCCGTGACCGCGGCGTGGAAGAGACGGTCCCCCTCCACCCCGTTCGCGCCCTCGTCGATCTCCTCGCCCATGACACCGAGCGCGGCACGCAGCTCCGCGATGTCCTCCGCCGTGCGGCGCTCGGCGGCCAGTTCGGCGAGCTTGGTCTCCAGAGCCTCGCGGGCGTCGAGTACGTCGGGCAGCCGGCGCCGACGCTCGACGAGCTGCTCCACGGGCTCGACCTCAAGGCTGTCGCGCACGAGGTACGTACCACCGCCGTGGCGGGCCTCGACCAGGCCCTGAACCTCCAGCACGACGATGGCCTGCTTCACGGAGGCACGGCTGACGCCCAGACGGGCGGCCAGATCACGCTCGGGCGGCAGCCGGTCACCGGCTCTCAGGCCGCCCTCGACGACGTAGTTGCGCAGCCGGTCGAGCACCTGCTCGTACAGGCGTGTTTTGGCTTCCACCGGGCGCAATGCATCGGCCATGCCCATCCCCCCTCATCTCGGCCGCAGCGTAACACTGGGTAGCCGCCGGTTCTGGGGGCCTGTGGATGAGTGGCTCAGTGGCCTTGTGGCCGAGTGGTCGACTGGCTGAGTGGATGAGTGGCTGAGCCAATTTGCGTCACGTCTCTTGACGCTTGCCGAGACCAACGCCCAATGTGGTTCAGCCACTTAGCCAATCTTGGCAGGACCAGTCAGCCGCTCAGCCGCTCAGTCAGTCCGCCACACCCTCTCTCCCCCACTCGTCGACAAGGGACCCAAGGACGGGAGCCCGTATGTCCGCCGAACTGATTTCGATCCTTGTGCTTGTCGTGGTGTTCGTGATCGCCACGACCCGTTCCATCAACATGGGCGCGCTCGCGTTCGCCGCCGCCTTCGGGGTGGGCGAGCTCGTGGCCGATCTCGACACCGACACGATCTTCGCCGGGTTTCCCGGTTCGCTGTTCGTCGTGCTGGTCGGGGTGACCTATCTGTTCGCGATCGCCCGGGCCAACGGCACCACCGACTGGCTGGTGCACGCCTCGGTCCGGCTGGTGCGCGGGCGGGTCGTGCTCATTCCGTGGGTGATGTTCGTGCTGACGGGGGCGCTCACCGCGATCGGCGCGGTCAGTCCGGCGGCCGTCGCCATCGTGGCGCCGATCGCGCTCAGTTTCGCCGCGCGGTACGGCATCAGCCCCCTGCTGATGGGCGCGATGGTGGTGCACGGGGCGCAGGGCGGCGGCTTCTCGCCGATCAGTATCTACGGGTCGATCGTCAACGGCATCGTCGAGAAGGAGAAGCTTCCCGGCAACGAGATCGCCCTCTTCCTCGCCTCCCTCTTCGTCAACCTCGCGATCGCGGCAGTGGTGTTCGTGCTGTTCGGGGGGCTGAAGCTGAGCCGTGGAGGGGGCGAAAGAGGCGGTGAGGACCCCGCCATCGGACACAGCGCCGCCGACGATGGCGGCGGGGTGTCCGTCCGTACGGAAGAGGCCCTCCAGCTCACCCCCGCCCGTATCGCCACCCTCGTCTCCCTCGTCCTTCTCGTCGTCGCCGTGCTCGCCTTCGATCTCGACGCCGGGCTCACCTCCATCACCCTCGCCGTCCTGCTCGCCGCCTGCTGGCCCGAGGACAGTCGCAAGGCCGTCGGGCAGATCGCCTGGACGACCGTGCTGGTGATCTGCGGTGTCCTCACCTACGTCGGCGTGCTGGACGAGATGGGCACGATCACCTGGGCCGGCGAGGGGGTCGGCGACATCGGCGTACCGCTGCTCGCCGCCGTGCTCCTCTGCTACATCGGCGCGGTGATCTCGGCGTTCGCGTCCTCCGTCGGCATCATGGGGGCGCTGATTCCGCTGGCGGTGCCGTTCCTGGCGCAGGGGGAGATCGGGGCGGTCGGGATGGTGGCGGCGCTCGCGGTGTCGGCGACGGTGGTGGACGTCAGTCCGTTCTCGACGAACGGGGCGCTGGTGCTGGCCTCGGCCGCGGATGTCGACCGTGAGCGTTTCTTCCGGCAGTTGATGATGTACGGAGGGATCGTGGTGGCTGTGGTTCCGGCGGTGGTGTGGCTGGTCCTGGTGGTGCCCGGCTGGGGGTGACAGTCGCGACGGCACCTGTTCGACTGTTCGGGGTTCGACTGGTGTGATGATCGACGATCGAAGGAGTACGACGCGTGTCCTCTCTCTTTCCCGGGCTGGCCGACAGCCCCACCGGTACGCAGGGCGGACGGCCCGCCCTGCGTTTCGGCGAGCGCTCGCTGACGTACGCCGAACTCGCCGCCTCCGCCGGAGCCCTCGCCGACCGGATCTCGGGAGCGGGCGCCGGACGGGTCGCCGTCTGGGCCACGCCGACACTGGAGACGGCCGTCGGCGTCGTGGCCGCGCTGCTGGCCGGGATCCCGGCGGTGCCGCTCAACCCGAAGTCGGGCGAGAGCGAACTGGGGCACATCCTCAAGGACAGCTCGCCCGCGCTCGTACTCACCGCACCCGGCGACCAACTCCCCGCCGCCTTCGGCTCGTTGGAGCGGGTCGACATCGATGTACGCCCCACAGCAGCCCCCGCCACAAACGCATCCCCCGAGCCCTCCCCCGAAACCCCCGCCCTGATCGTCTACACCTCCGGCACCACCGGCCCGCCCAAGGGTGCCGTCATCCCGCGCCGGGCCATCGCCACCACCCTGGACGCGCTCGCCGACGCCTGGCAGTGGACCTCCGAGGACGTGCTGGTGCACGGGCTTCCGCTCTTTCATGTGCACGGTCTGATTCTCGGCGTCCTCGGCCCGCTGCGGCGCGGCGGCTCGGTGCGGCACCTCGGGCGGTTCGGGACGGAGGGTGTGACCCGTGAGCTGAACGACGGGGCGACGATGCTCTTCGGCGTACCGACGATGTACCACCGGATCGCGGAGGCGCTCCCCGGCGACCCGGAACTCGCCGGGGCCCTCGGCCGGGCCCGTCTGCTCGTCTCCGGGTCGGCCGCGCTGCCCGTGCACGACCACGAGCGGATCACCGCCGCGACCGGGCGGCGGGTCGTGGAGCGGTACGGCATGACCGAGACGCTCATGAATACGAGCGTCCGCGCGGACGGCGAGCCCCGCGCGGGCACGGTCGGCGTACCGCTGCCGGGCGTCGAGCTGCGACTCGTCGAGGAGGACGGGGCGCCCATCACGGCGTACGACGGCGAGACCGTGGGTGAGATCCAGGTGCGCGGGCCGAACCTGTTCACCGAGTACCTGAACCGGCCCGACGCCACCGCCGCCGCGTTCACCGCCGACGGCTGGTTCCGCACCGGTGACATGGCGGTGCGCGATCCCGACGGCTACGTCCGTATCGTCGGCCGGAAGGCCACCGACCTGATCAAGAGCGGCGGTTACAAGATCGGCGCGGGCGAGATCGAGAACGCGCTCCTTGAACACGCGGGAGTGCGCGAGGCCGCCGTGACCGGGGAGCCCGACGCCGACCTGGGTGAGCGGATCGTCGCCTGGATCGTCCCCGCCGATCCCCAATCCCCGCCGGACGCCGACGAGTTGGCGAGCCATGTCGCCGGTCGGCTCGCCCCGCACAAACGGCCCCGGGTCGTGCGCTATCTGGACGCCCTCCCACGCAACGACATGGGGAAGATCATGAAGCGAGCCCTCCCCAGTGACTGACCCCATGACTGGCCCCATGACTGGCCCCACGCCTTACGCTCGGCCTGCGCGCAGTTCCGCCCGCGAGATCATCGCCCTCGTCTGCGACAACTCCACGTTCAGCGAACTCCCGTACCCGATCGTGGAGTTCAAGGCGGACGGCCCTCTCGCCTGGCAGGGTTACGACGCCTCGCGCGCCCGCGCCACCGCCCGTACCGGCGAGGAGGAGTCCGTCGTCTGCGGTACGGCGCGCATCGGCGGCACCCCGGCCGTCCTGATCGTCTTCGAGTTCGGCTTTCTCGGCGGCTCGCTCGGTGAACGCACCGGCGACCGGCTGGAGTTGGCGTACGAGCACGCGCGCGCCAACCGGCTGCCCGTCGTGCCGCTCGTCGCGACGGGCGGCAGCCGGATGCAGGAGGGCATGCTCGCGCTGACCCAACTCCAGCGCGTGGCCCGGCAGTCGGCGCTCACCCGCGAGGCGGGCCTGCCGCAGATCGCGGTCCTCCGGGATCCGACGACCGGCGGCGGCTGGGCGACCCTGGGCGCGGGCGCCGATGTCATCCTCGCCCTGCCCGGCGCCCAGGTGGGCTTCGCGGGTTCCCGGGTGCGGCCCGCCGACGCGGACCCGGCGGCGTACACGGCCGAGGCGCAGGTGGCTGCGGGCGCGGCCGACGCGGTCGTACGTCCCGAGGCGCTCCGGGAGACGCTGGCCCGCTGGCTCTGGCTGCTGAGCGTCGGTGACAGGTCGAGTGACGGGTCAAGTGACAGGTCGGCGGAGGCCGCCCCGCCACCGCCGTCCCTCGCCGCCGAAGCCCTCTCCGCCACCGGCTGGGACGCCGTCCGGCGCGCGCGGTCGCCTCAACGCCCGCGCGCCGACGCCTACTTGGACGCGTACTTCACCCGGCGCACCGCGATCAGCGGCGACCGCTGCGGCGGCACCGACCCCGGTATGGCATGCGGGTTCGGCGAGTGCGCGGTGAACGGGCGGACCGTCGCGTACGCCGCCCAGCTCGGTACCGCCACCCGCCCCGCCGGCTATCGCACCGCCGCCCGGCTGATCCGCCTCGCGGACCGGCTCGGCATCCCGGTCCTGACCCTGGTGGACACCCCGGGCGCCGCGAACGACGCCGCCGCGGAACGAGAGGGCGCGGGAGCCGCGATCGCGGACCTGTTCGGCGCGGTCGCCACCGCCCGTACACCGGTCACCACACTGCTGATCGGCGAGGGCGGCTCGGGCGGCGCGCTCGCGCTGGCCGCCCCCGGCAACACCTGGGCCACCCCGGACAGTTACTTCTCCGTCATCGCGCCCGAGCTGGCGGCGGCCATCCTCAAGCGTTCGGAGGGGGAGGTGCGGGCGACGGCGGACCAGCTCCGGATCCGGCCGCAGGATCTGGTGGAGCTGGGGGTGGTGCGGGGGATCGTGGGCCCGCCCGACCCGGACCCGGACCCGGACCTTCGGTGACGTTCTCGGGACCTTCGGCGGTCGTCTCCTCAGGACCTTCGGCGGTCTTCTCGGGACCTTCGGCAGCCCCTTCGGGACCTTGGTCATAATTGCGACATAAGGGATAAATTACCCATACGGCGGCACCCCACCCGGCCCCCTACAACAGGCGCCCCCTCCCCCGCCACCCGCACGATGCCAGTGGAGGCCCGCCGACCGGCGGGCCCGTACGGTCTGCGCTCTCGGGAGGATCTGCCATGACCGTCAGTCTGGAACAGATGCGCCGCTGCCATTTCGCCGTCGACCTCGGGGCCGCGCGGACCCGCGTCTACGTCAAGGGGGCCGGGCTCGTCGTCGACCAGCCGTCCGTCGCCGCCGTGAACACCAGGACCGGCGCGCTGATCGCGGTCGGGGAGTTCGCCGAGAAGATGACGGGGCGTACGCCCGACTACATCCGCGTCGTACGGCCCGTGTCCGGCGGGACCGTCGTCGACATCGAGATGGCGCAGCGCATGCTGCGGCACCTGATCGGCGACAAGGTACGGCGTACGCTGCGCCGCAAGCCCTTCCTGCGGGCCGCCGCCTGCTACCCGCACGACGCCGACCCGCTCGCACAGCGCGCGACCATCGAGACGCTCGTCGGGCTCGGCGCCCGGCGCGTCGAACTCGTCGACACGCTCATCGCCGCCGGCGTGGGGTGCGGACTGCCGGTCGAGCAGCCCGAGGCGACCATGGTCATGGTGTGCGGGGCCGCCGCCACCCAGCTCGCCGTGCTCTCCCTCGGCTCGATCGTGACCGCCGAGCGCATTCCGGTCGGCGGCGAGGCCGTCGACCACGCGATCGTGCAGCATCTCCGGCATCAGCACGAGCTGATGCTGCCGAGCCAGTCGGTACGTCCGCTGCAGCTGGCCCTCTCCGGCAACGGGCTCACCCCGCACGGCCCGGAGTCCACCGAGATCCACGGACGGGACGTCGCCACCGGTCTCGCCCGTTCCGTCCAGGTCGACACCGCCGCCGTGCGCGACGCCATCCAGACGCCGCTGACCGCCGTACTCGACGGGATCGGCAAGGTGCTGCGGGACTGCCCGCCGGACCTGGTGGCCGACCTCGCCGACCGCGGGATCATGATGGTCGGCGGCAGCGCGCTGCTCCCCGGCCTCGACCAGATGCTGCGGCACGCCACGGGCATGCCGGTGCACATCGCGGAACGACCGGACGTGTGCGCGGTGCAGGGCCTCGGGTACATGCTGGAGGGCAAGATCGAGCCGCTGGTGCTGGATCCGCTGGCCACCTGAGTCGACAGCACTTCCCGTCATATGTCGGGCGACGCGCCGCCGCCTCCTCCTCTCCCGCCCCGTCTCGAAGCCGTGCTCGGCATCGGTACCGATCTCGAACTGCGCACCACGCTCCAGCACATCGTGGACGGCGCCGCCGAGTTGACCGGTGCCCGGTACGCGGGGCTCGGGATGGCCGACCCCGGGCACGACGGTCTCGTGGAGATCCGCAAGGCCGATCTGGGGCGCGCCGAAAGGGCGGGCATCGCCGTCCTCGACGTACCGATCCTGGTGGAGGGCGGGGAGTTCGGGCGGTTGTATCTCGCCGAGAAGCTCGATGGTGATCAATTCAGCGACTCCGACCGGCAGTTGCTGAGCGTCCTGGCCGCGCAGGCCGGGATCGCGATCGGCAACGCCCGGATGTACGAGACCGCGCGGCAGCGCGAGCGCTGGATCGAGGGTGCCGCCGCCGTCACCACCGCGCTGCTCACCGGCGGGGCCGACGACGACGCGCTGCTGACCGTCGCGGACCGCGCCCGGCTCCTCGCCGACGCCGCCGCCGGTGTCATCCTGCAGCCGACGGACGAGGGCGGTATGGAGGTCGTCACCGCCGCCACGCTCGACGGCGACGATCCCGGTGACGGCGACATCGTGGGGACCGTCATCTCGCCCAGCAGTCCTGTTCTCGTCCAACTGCTCGGCGGGGAACCGGTGTTCGTCGACGACTCGGCGACCGACCCACGGCTGACGACCCCGGTACGGCACCGGTTCGGGCCGAGCATGCTGCTGCCGTTGCAGGCCGAGGGGCGGCTGATCGGGACGCTCGCGCTGCCGCGCCGGCGCGGGGAACGGCCGTACACCGACACGGAGAAGCTTCTCGCGACGCAGTTCGCCTCGCAGGCCGCCCTCGCGCTCGTCCTCGCCGACGCCCGGCGGCGCCGCGCCCGGCTCGCGGTGTACGAGGACCGCGACCGGATCGCCCGTGACCTGCACGATCTCGTCGTCCAGCGGCTGTTCGCCACCGGCATGATGCTGGAGTCCACGCAGCGCCGGGCGGTGGGCGACGACAAGGTGCGCGAGATCCTCGGGCGGGCGGTCGACGAACTCCAGGCCACGGTCCAGGAGGTCCGTACGACCATCTTCGCTCTCCAGCAGCCACCGGCCGACGCGCCAACCACCTTGCGCGGCAAGGTACTTCGGGAGGCGGCCGGGGTGGCGGCGGTGCTCGGCCGCCGGCCTTCCGTCCACTTCACCGGACCCGTCGAGCACCGCGTCCCGGCCCCGGTCGCCGCCCAGCTCCTCACCGCCCTGCGCCGCGCGCTCGCCACCGCCGTACGCCGTCCCGGTGTCACCCGCGTCGCGATCACGGTCGACTCGACGGCGGTCCTGCCGGACGGACGGAACGGGGTACGGCTGACGGTCTACGGCGATGGCGACAGCGGTGACGGCACAACGGACGCAGGCTCGGGTACGACCGCGCTCTGGCAGGCCCCGCTGGAAGACGGCACTCTGGGGGAGGTGACGGAACGTAGACGACGGAGGGGCAGTCGGTGACGGACATTGACACGCGTAACGGCACGCTCGTCGGCACTCGCTTCGGCACGTGCATCGACACGGGAATGGATCCCGGCAGGGACCCGGGCAGGAACACCGGCAGGGGTACGCGTGTCGTGGCGCGGGTCCGTACACGCATCGGTGTGACCGGGCATCGCTCGATCCCCGCCGCCGTTCTGCCGTCCGTACGCACGGGTATCCGCCGGCTGCTCCAGGGCGACGAGGAGCTGGAGGCGCTGAGCAGCCTCGCCGCCGGGGCCGATCAACTGTTCGCCGACATCGCCCTTGAGCTCGGTATCCCGCTCACGGCCGTGATTCCCGGTATGGACTACGAGGCCCACCTCGGCGACGCCGACACCCGGGCCTCGTACCGCCGCCTCCTCGACTCCTGCCGCACCCGCGTGAAGCTGCCCGACGAGGCGACGCACGAGGAGGCCTACTTCGCGGCGGGCCGCTGGATCGTCGACCATGTCGACCGGCTGGTCGCGGTGTGGGACGGGCTGCCCGCGCGGGGGCTCGGCGGCACCGGGGACGTGGTGGAGTACGCGCGGCGTACGGGGGTCGCGGTGACGGTGCTGTGGCGGCCGGGGCTGTTGCGGTCCTGACCTCGGGGCGGTCGCGACTTCCGGTCGCGTTTCCAGTCTCGATTCCCGGTCACGATTCCGGGTCTCGATTCCCGGCCACGGGGCCTCCGGTCCGATCCATTCCGATCCTTTCCGCTCCATGGCTCTTGGCGAACTGGTGCGCTAATTTGTGGTGCAGGTCACCGGTGAATGGGCACCCGTGGTGAGCGGGGGAGGTTCTGTTGACCCCGGCACAGCTGCGGGCCTTCTCCGCGACCGTCCGGCTCGGTTCCGTGAAGGCCGCCGCGGCCGATCTCGCCGTCACCGAGGCCGCCGTGTCGATGCACGTCGCCCATCTGCGCAGGGAACTCGGCGACAAGCTCTTCACCCGGACCGCCCAGGGGCTCGCGTTCACGCCGGGCGGGCTGCGGCTCGCCAGCCGGGCGGCGGAACTGCTCGGGCTCCAGGACCGTACGATCCTCGAAGTCCGGCAGGCCGGTTCCGGCCGGCGGCTGTTGCGGGTGGCTGCGTCGAGTCTGTTCGCGGAGCATGCCGCGCCCGGCCTCATCGAACTGTTCGCGGGGCGCGCCGACGATCTGGACGTCGAGCTGAGCGTGCACAGTCCGCAGCGGTTCGGCGCGTTGCTGGTGAACCGGGCCGTGGATGTGGCCATCGGGCCGTCTCCCGCCATCGCCGTCGGCGGCGACGAGAGCATGCCTGTTGCGATGGCCATGAACTGCACGCCCTTCCTCAACTATCAGCTGATCGCCGTCGTGGGACCCGACCATCCGCTCGCGACAGGGGCCGCCGGGGGTGCCGGGGTACGCGAACTCCGGGAGCAGACCTGGCTGTTGGGGCCGTCCGCCGTCGGCCGGGTCGGCATGGTGCCGTCCGTGCTGCGCTGTCTGGGTGTCCCCGAGCACAATCAGCGCATCTTCCAGAGCCATGCCGCCGCGGTGGAGGAGGCCAAGCGTGGGAAGGGGGTCGCTCTCGCGGTGGCGTTCGCGGTCGCGAAGGACATCGCCGGTGGCGGGCTCTGCCGGCTCGACGCGCCGGCCCTCCCGGCCCGTGGTTCCTGGAACGTCCTCGCCCTCGCCGACCGCGAGGAGCCGCCGACGGCCGCGGAGCTCCGGCGGTTCGTCACCACGCCCCGGGCCATCCAGGCGATGCTGCGGGGTGCGGGGGTTACGGCGGGGCGGTTTCGGCCCGCTATTCACGTGACTCTGTGGAGCTGAGGCTCCGCTGGACATGCGGTTCGTTCGCTTGGGTACGCGGTTCTTTCGCTGCGGTCCGGTGGGGGCTGGTCGCGCAGTTCCCCGCGCCCCTAAAGGCGCGGGGTTCCCGCTGAGGCTGCTCAGGACATCAGCCGTGTGTCCGATACCGAATCAGCCCCGCCGCCGATCACTTGTACGTGATGTCCGAGTTGCTGTAGCGGCAGTTCGTTCCGTCCGGGCCGGTGCCGAGGGACGGGGGTTCGGCGCCGGTGTTGTTGCCCTTGAAGCGCTCGCAGATGACGATCTTCCTGCTGCTGTCGCCGACGACCGTGACTCCCGAAATCGTGGCCGTGTCGCCGTAGTTGGAGTTGATCCCGACCAGGACCTTGCCGGGGCTGGTCGCCTGGACGTTCTTCACCACGACGTGGCGCTCGAACTGCGTCTTGCAGTTGCCGCACGAGCGGACCAGCTTGCCGAAGTCGGCGACCTGAAAGTTCTGGACGGTGAGCGTGCCGGTGCCGTTGAACTGGAAGACCTTGTCGTCCGCGTTCCGCGCGCCGCCGCCGGAGACGAGGTACGTCGCCGAGGCCGACTTGCTCTTAAACGTGGCCGCGTCCTCGCCGACGTCCTCCCACCAGACGTTCTGGAGCATGCAACTGCCCAGGCAGTGAACGCCGTCGGCGGCCGGGGCACCCAGGACCACGTTCTTCAGGACGGCGCCGTCGGCGAGTTCGAAGATCGGGCCCTGGTTCTCGTCCTGGTCGGCGCTGCCGAGGGCGCCGGAGCCGTAGAAGCGCTTGAGGCCGCCGTCGTACGTACCCGAGACCTCGATGCTCGCGGTGACGGCCTGCACGCCGGCGACCGTGGGCCACGCGCCCAGCGTCGTACCGCCGGTGGAGTCCGTTCCGGAGGCCGGGGCGGTGGAGGCACTCGCGGACTTGCTCGCCGAGGCGGAGGCAGAAGCAGCGGACGAGGCCGACGGGGACGCGGACTTGGAGGCCGACGCCGAGACGGACGGCGAGGCCGACGCCGACTTGGTCGCCGAAGCCGAGGCCGAGACCGAAGCCGACGGTGACTTCGTCGACGACGCGCCGCCCGCCGCCACCAGCGTCCAACTCTTGCTGCTCGCCTTGTCGCAGGAGTTCTGCTGCGCCAACCCGCCCTTCACATTGAGGCACTTGGCGCTCTTGGCGTTGACCAGGTGGTACGCGTCGTCCACCGCCGTCAGCTTCCACACCTGCGACGTGCCGCCGTCGCAGGTCTGCTGCTGCACCGCCTTGCCCGCGGAGGCCGACGCCCCCTTGACCCCGGCGCACAGTGCGCCGACCACGCCCTTGACCGTGAACCCGCCCTCGGCGTCCGCCAGTTGCCAGGTCTGTCCGGCGGCCGAGTCGTCGCACGCGGCCGTGCCCAGTTGCGCACCGCTCGCGCCGGCCGCCGTCGCCCCCGTCAGACAGGTGCTGTCGGCGGCGTTCACCAGGCGGTACGTTCCGGCGCCCGGGCTGGACGCGGACGCCGTCATCAGCACCCCGCCGACGACCGCGCCTCCGCCCAGGGCCGCGACCAGCGCACCGATCAGTACGCCCCTGCGACGGCTCGTTCTCCTGCGGCGCGGTCTGCGCTCAACTGCTCTCTTACCCACGTCGTCACTCTCGTTCGGGAGTTCACGCTGTTCGTTTCCGACGCCCGTCTGTCGCCACCGGTGCTGTGGGGGTTGCCGCGTCCACGGAGATTTGTGAGAACTGTGTGCTTCCTGAGTGAGAGCGGGGTGACTGCCGCGCGGTCAGCGGGAGTTCGCGGCCCCGAGGCGCGCCACCTCGCCCGGCACCCGCAACAGCGCCCCGAAGCTGTCCGCCGGGAGGAGCAGGTCGACGTACGGCAGCGCGGTGGACATCGTCGTCGTACGGGGTTCGAAGCCCGGGGCGGCGGCCCTCGGATTCAGCCAGATCACCGTGTGGGCGCGGCGCCGCAGCCGGGCCATGGCCGCCGCGAGCCGGTCGGGCGGGTCTCCGTCCCAGCCGTCCGAGCAGATGAGGACGACGGCTCCGCGCAGGGTGCCGCCGTGGTGCGAGGCGAGCAGGGTGGCGAGGCAGTGCGCGATCCGGGTGCCGCCGAAACGGTCGCCGACCCGCTCGGTGGCCTCGCCGAACGCCGCCTCGGCCGAGCGGCGTCCGAGGACCGTGGTGAGCCGGGTCAGTGTCGTCGCGAACGCGAACACCTCGGCGTCCGTGGTCAGCGCGAGTGCCCGCATCAGATGCAGATACGCGACCGCCTGCGGCTGCATCGACCGGCTGACGTCACACAGCACTACGACCCGGCGGGGCCGTGCCACCGGCCCCGTCCGCACCAGCCGCACCGGCTCCCAGCCCGTCCGGCGGGCCCGCGCCACGGTCTCCCGGATCGCCACGCGCGGCCCGCCGGCCCGTACCGCGTACCGCCGCGACCGACGCCTGGGCCACTCCCCCAACGCCCTCTCCAGCCACCGCCCGAGCAACTCCGCCTCCCTCGGGGCCAGTTGCTCGAACGGCGTGTCCACCGAACCGGCCAGTTCACTGGGCAGCCGCTCCGGTACGACGGTCAGGGTGCGGTCGTCCCGCTGGTCGGCGCCGGTGACGGCGGACGGGAGGGTGACCCAGGGCAGGCCTGAATCGCCAGGAGCGGCAAGGGAGTTGTACGACGCCGAGGCGCCCTTCTCCCCCACCGGCGTACGTCCGTTCCGGCGTGCGTGCGGGTCCACGGCAAGCACCGCCTCGCCGAAGACACCGGCGAACACCTCCTCGAATGGCGCCAGTTGGCCATGCTCACGGACGAGGGTGACCCGAGCCGTCCAGTACAGCGCCGTCCGCGAGGCCGGCGGAACGGCGGCCAGCGCCTGTACGAAGTCCCGCGTGGCGGTGAGGCCCACGGGTACGCCCCGCTCCCGCAGCCGGGTGGCGAGCGCGACGGCGAACGCGGCACAGTCAACTGCGGGCAGTACAGGACCGGTTGGTGTCACCGGACCAGGAGATAGATCACCACGGCCACGACTACTACGGCGACGGCCACCGGAATCAGCCGTCTGCTGACGGACCCTCCGGCCAGCCGCATCAGGTCCAGCGGTTCCTGCACGGGCTGCGGCGACACGGCCACCGGGACCGGAGCCTGTGGCTGTGCCCCTGCCCCCGCCTCTGCCTGTGCCGGCGGCTCCGGCTCCGCTGCAGATACAGGGACCTCCGCCTCCTCCGCGTCCGGCGTCAGGAGCTGCGCCTCCACGTTCTCGATGAACTGGGTGAACAATTTCTCCGAGATCTCCTTGATCATCCCGCTGCCGAACTGGGCCAGTTTTCCGCTGATGTTGAGGTCGGTGGAGACCGTCACGACCGTCCTCGCGCCCTCCGCCCGCAGCCTTGCGTCGATCGTCGCCGACGCGTTGCCCGCCCCGCGCGTGTCCTTGCCCACCGCGCTGATCACCGCGTGATGTGCCGCCTCGTCCTTCTCCACGAAGCGTGCCGTGCCCGCGAACTGGCTGATCACCGGCCCGACCTTCACCTTCACCCGGCCCCGGTAGACCTCGTCCTCCACGCCCGTGAGCTGGGCGCCCGGCATGCACGGGGCGAGGCCCTCCAGGTCCGTGAGCGCCTGCCAGGCCCGCTCGACGGGCACACCGACCTCGAACTCGTTGTCGATCTTCATGGTTTCCTCGCTTGTCCGGGGTAGCCGAGCTGTTCGAGGGCCTCGGTGACGGTGACGCGGTCGTCGGGGCTCTTGGCGACGGCGCTGAGCGTGGCGACGATGTCCCCGCGTGCCAGCCGCGCCACCCGCAGCGCGGCCAGGGCCGACACCCAGTCGATGGCCTCCGCCATGCCCGGCGCCTTGTCCAGGTCAAGGCCGCGCACCCGCCCGATGAACTCCGTCGCCGACGCGATCAGCGGCTCGTTCGCCGCCGGTACCGAGCGGCGCAGGATCTCCGTCGCGCGCTCGGGCGCCGGGAAGTCGATCCAGTGGTACAGGCAGCGGCGGCGCAGCGCGTCGTGGAGTTCGCGGCTGCGGTTGGAGGTGAGGATCGCGACGGGCGGCCGTACGGCGGCGAAGGTGCCCAACTCCGGGACGGTGATGGCCGATTCGCCGAGGAACTCGAAGAGCAGCGCCTCGAACTCGTCGTCGGCCCGGTCGATCTCGTCGATGAGGAGGACGGGCGGCAGCGGACCCCGGTGGCGTACGGCTCGCAGCAGGGGCCGGTCGAGCAGGAACTCCTCGGTGAACAAGTCGGTTTCCGTCAGCCGCTGTTGATCGTGGCCGTGCGCCTCGGTGAGTCGGACGGCGAGCAGCTGACGCTGGTAGTTCCACTCGTACAGGGCCTCCCCCGCCGTCAGTCCCTCGTAGCACTGCAACCGGATCAGCGGGGTGTCCAGGGCCTCGGCGAGTGCCTTCGCCGCGCTGGTCTTGCCCACGCCCGGTTCGCCCTCCAGGAGCAGCGGGCGGCCCAGGACGGTGGCGAGGAAGAGTGCGGTCGCAGTGCCCTCGTCCACCAAGTAGCCGACGTCGTCGAGGCGTTGGCGTACGTCGTCGGCGTCCTCGAACAGGGCGTGGCTCTGGGCGGGCGGTTCGGACATCGCGTCCATCCGTCAGTCGTGGCACGCGGTCGTGGTCATGGTCGTGCCGCATCCCGGGGCGGCGACCGTCTCCGGCGCGCGTTCGGCCGGGGGCCGCGCTGTCCGCCGTACGGCCGACACCACCTCCGCCAGGATCGACAGCGCGATCTCGGGTGCCGTGCGCGCGCCGATGTCCAGCCCGGCCGGGGTGTGGATCCTGGCCGACTCCCCTTCCGCCAGGCCGAGTTCCTCCAGGAGCGCCGTGCTCCGGCGTCTGCTGGCGACCAGCGCGATGTACGGGACGTCGGCGTCGAGGGCGGCCCGCAGCGCTTCGGCGTCCCCTCTCCCCTGCCCAGCCACGACCACCGCCACCGTCTGTTCGGCGGGCGGGTCCTCCGGCAGCGAGCGTGCGGTGGCGTAGCCGAGTACGTCGGCGAGGGCGATGAACGCCTCGGCGATCGGGGTGCCGCCCACGACCTCGATCAGCGGGGGCGGCAGCACCGGCTCCAGGAAGATCTCCAACGCGCCTCCCGAGAGGCAGGGGTTGACGACGACCCGCGATCCGGGCGCGGGCGGGAACTCGGGCTCTCCCTCGGGCAGCACCCGCAGCAGCAGCGGCCCGTCGCCGTGCAGGGCGCCGAGTGCCGCCGTACGCACCGAGCCCTCCGCGCACACGCCGCCGACGAAGCCGTCGATCGTGCCGTCGCCGTACACGATGGCCTCGTCGCCGGGGCGGGCGGACGCGGGCGCCTGGGCGCGCACGACGCGCGCGTGCACGAACGGCACGCGTCGTTCGGTCAGTTCACGCGCACGAGCGCTCACCGTCTTCATGACGCCCCCTCAGATCAACTCGGATCGGCTTGGATCGGGTCAGATCGGTGGCGTCGGGCGCCCGTTCATCGCCTCCCACACCCGTGAGGGCGTGAGCGGCATGTCCGCGTGCCGGATGCCGTACGGCTTCAGCGCGTCGACGACCGCGTTGACGATGGCGGGCGGTGAGCCGACGGTCGCGGACTCGCCGACGCCCTTGGCGCCGATGGGGTGGTGCGGGGACGGGGTGACGGTGAACCCCGTTTCCCAGTCGGGGACTTCGAGGGAGGTGGGGATGAGGTAGTCCATCAGGGAACCGCTGAGGCAGTTGCCGTCCTCGTCGAAGGAGATCATCTCCATCAGCGCCATCCCGACCCCGTCGGTCAGCCCGCCGTGCACCTGCCCCTCGATGATCATCGGGTTGATCCGGGTCCCGCAGTCGTCGACGGCCACGAACCGCCGTACGGTCACCTTGGCCGTCCCCGGGTCGATGTCGACGACGCAGATGTAGGCGCCGTGCGGGTAGGTGAGGTTCTCGGGGTTGTAGCAGATCTGCGCCTCCAGGCCGCCCTCGACGCCGTCGGGCAGGTCGCCTGCGCCGTGTGCGCGCATCGCGATGTCCTGGATGGTGACCGAGGCCTCGGGGTCGCCGGCGACCCGGAAGGAGCCCTTCGCCCACTCCAGGTCGGCGACCGACACCTCCAGCATCGAGGAGGCGATGAGCCTCGCCTTGTCCCGTACCTTGCGGGCGACCAGCGCGGCGGCGGCACCGGAGACGGGCGTGGACCGGCTGCCGTAGGTGCCGAGCCCGAAGGGTGTCTGGTCGGTGTCGCCGTGCACGACGTCGATGTCCTGCGGCGGGATGCCCAGTTCCTCGGCGACGATCTGCGCGAACGTCGTCTCGTGGCCCTGCCCCTGGGTCTGCACCGACAGCCGCACGACCGCCTTCCCGGTCGGATGCACGCGCAGTTCGCAGCCGTCGGCCATGCCGAGCCCGAGGATGTCCATGTCCTTGCGGGGCCCGGCGCCGACCGCCTCCGTGAAGAAGGCCACCCCGATGCCCATGACCTCACCGCGGGCCCGCTTCTCCGCCTGTTCTGCGCGGAGTTGGTCGTACCCGGCGAGCTGCTTGGCGAGTTCCATGGTGGGCGCGTAGTTGCCGGAGTCGTACACCCAGCCGGTCTTGCTGCGGTAGGGGAACTGCTCGGGGCGGATGAAGTTCCGCATCCTCAACTCGACGGGATCGGCGCCCAGTTCGTACGCGAGACAGTCCACCATCCGCTCGACGAGGTAGACCGCCTCGGTGATGCGGAACGAGCAGGCGTAGGCCACCCCGCCCGGGGCCTTGTTGGTGTAGACGGCGGTCATCTTGCAGTAGGCGGCCTCGATGTCGTAGCTGCCGGTGAAGACGCCGAAGAAGCCGGCCGGGTACTTCACGGGCGCCGCCGTGCCGTTGAACGCGCCGTGGTCGGCGAGGACGTTGGTGCGGATGGCGAGGATCTTTCCGTCGTGGGTCGCGGCGATCTCGCCGCGCATGACGTAGTCGCGGGCGAAGCCGGTGCTGATGAGGTTCTCCGCCCGGTCCTCCATCCACTTGACGGGCTTCCCGGTGAGCAGCGAGCCGACGATCGCGCACACGTAACCGGGGTAGATCGGCACCTTGTTGCCGAAGCCGCCGCCGATGTCCGGCGAGATCACCCGGATCTTGTGCTCGGGCAGGCCTGCGACGATCGCGTAGAGGGTGCGGTGGGCGTGCGGGGCCTGGGTGGTGGACCAGAGGGTGAGACGGCCGTCCACGGCGTCGTAGTCGGCGACGGCACCGCAGGTCTCCATGGGGGCCGGGTGCACCCGCGGGTACACGATGTCCTCGGTGACGACGACATCGGCGCGGGCGAACGCGGCCTCGGTCTCGGCGGCGTCCCCGGTCTCCCAGTCGAAGCAGTGGTTGTCCCGCTTGCCCTCCAAGTCGTCCCGGATGACGGGGGCTTGGGGCGAGAGGGCGGTGCGTACGTCGATCACCGGGTCGAGTGCCTCGTACTCGACGTCGATCAGCTCCAGGGCGTCCCGGGCCGCGTAGCGGTCCTCGGCGACGACGAAGGCGACCTCCTGGCCCTGGAAGCGGACCTTGTCGGTGGCGAGGACGGCCTGGACGTCGCCGGAGAGGGTCGGCATCCAGGCCAGACCCTGTTCGGCGAGCGCGGCACCGGTGACGACGAGCCGGACCTTCGGGTGCGCCTCGGCCAGGGTGGTGTCGACGGACACGATCCGGGCGTGCGCGAACGGCGAGCGCAGGACGGCGAGATGGAGCATGCCGGGGAGCTGGAGGTCGTCGACGTACCGCCCCTTGCCGCGCACGAAGCGGGCGTCCTCCTTGCGGAGCATCCGGCCGTGGCCGCAGGGTTTCTGATCGTTGTCGACGAAGGCAGTCGGGCGGCTGTCCTGGCTGTCTTGGGCGGAGTCGCGCCCGGCGACGGTGGTCATGAGACACCCCCCAGGCCGCTCGCCAACTCGTCCGCCGGTTGCTCGGTCCGGGTCCCGGCCTCCTCCGCCGCCGCCCACCGCACGGAACGGACGATGGTGGCGTACCCGGTGCAGCGGCAGATCTGCCCGGAGATCGCCTCGCGGATCTCGGGCTCAGAGGGGTCGGGGTTGCGGTCGAGAAGAGCGCGGGCGGTCATCATCATGCCGGGCGTGCAGAACCCGCACTGGAGACCATGGCACTCGACGAACCCACGCTGCACGGCGTCGAGTTGGCCGTCGGCCCCGGCCAGCCCCTCGACGGTCCGCACCTCGTGCCCGCCCGCCATCGCGGCTAGTACGGTGCAGGACTTGACGGGCTCGCCGTCCAACCACACCACGCACGTACCGCAGTTGCTGGTGTCGCAGCCCCAGTGGGTGCCGGTCAGCGCGAGATGGTCGCGCAGGAAGTGGACGAGGAGCAGCCGCCCCTCGATCTCCCGGGTGACCTCGTCCCCGTTGACGGTCATGGTGACCTGCATGCGCGTCACACCCCCTGTCCGTTGATCCTCGCGACGGCCCTGCGCAGCACGCGCACGGTCAACTCCCGTGCCAGGTGCCGCTTGTACTCGGCGCTGCCCCGTCGGTCGGTGACGGGCGAGCAGGCCTCGGCGGCGATGTCCCCGGCCCGCGCGTACAGTTCCTCGCCGGGCGGCCGGCCACGCAGGGCGTCGCCGATGCCCTCGATCCCGGCGGTGTTGGGCCCTACGGCGGCGAGTCCGACCCGCGCGTCGGCGATCAGCCCGTCCCCGTCCAGCCATACGGCGGCCCCGGCGGACACCACCGCCCAGTCCCCGGCCCGCCGTTCGACCTTCTCGTACGCGCTGGACCCGTTCGGCCGCACCGGGAGGCGTACCTCGGTCAGCATCTCGGCGTCGCCGACGGCCGTCTCGTACGGACCCTGATGGAACTCGCCCATGGGTACGACCCGTTGGCCGTCCACGCCCTGGATCACACAGCTCGCGTCGAGCGTCGTGCACACGGCGGACAGGTCCTCGGAGGGGTCAGCCTGGCAGAGGGAGCCGCCGAGCGTGCCCCGGTTGCGGACGACGGGGTCGGCGATGACGCGTTCGGCGTCCCGGAACACCGGGAAGACGGCGGCCAGTTGGTCGGACTCCAGGAGTTCGCGGTGCCGGGTCATCGCGCCGATGCGGATCAGTCCGGGCTCGGCTCGGATGTAACCCAGCTCGCCGTGCAGGTCGTTGATGTCGATCAGGTACTCGAAGTTGGCCAGCCGGAGTTTCATCATCGGCAGCAGGCTGTGCCCGCCGGCCACCAGCCGGGCGGTGTCGCCCAGGCGGTCCAGGAGAGCGACGGCCTCCGGGACACTGCCGACGCGCCGGTACTCGAATGGAGCGGGAACCTGCATACCGCATCCCCCCTGACTTCCCCGTGTCAGTCGTGCGGACGTGGTGTCCGGGGGCAATTCACCGCCTGCCGGTGAACGGTGTCAACGGCTGATTAAGCGTTCACTTAACTCGCTCACCCCCAGGCAGCCCGCTCACCGACCGGGCAACCCGCCCAGCGCCCCCGCACAACCCGCACACCCCGCTCACCCCCCGAACCTCACCAGCCAGTCGGTGTGCTGCGGCGAAACGATTCGCTCCGCCTCGGCCACCGCCTTCGCCCAGCCCGACTCCGTCACCGTCCTGATCATCGTGACGCGCAGTGTCTCCAGGTCCTGCTCGATCAGGGAGTGCGCGTACTTCAACGGCCGGTGCCGCCGTACCTCCTGCCAGGCCACCCCGGCCGCCGCACCGGCGCTGAGGAGCCCGGTGAGATCCCAGCCGCCGATCAGGCTGAAGGCCCTGAGCACGGCGGCCAGCAGGGCGAGCAGCGTCAGCGCGGCGGTGATGGAGGACCAGCGCACGGAGGAGCGGTGCGACTGCGCGGCCCGGTTCTTGTACCAGACGAACTGTTCCAGTAAGCGCTCGCGCAAATAGAAGTCCCGGCGCGCCTCGAAGGGCTTGGCGCGCACGGCCCGCATGACCGGGGTGATCTGCCCGATCCCACGGGCGCGGACCCCGTTGCGGGAGTCCTCCCACCCCACCCGCCGGAGTTCCCGCAACCGCTCCTCCAGCCGTTCCGCGAACAGTCCGTCGGGGTCCGCGACCCCGGTGTGGAACGGCCCGCCGTGCACCATGTACTGCCAGGCCAGCGACTTCAGCAGCTCGGCCACGTCACGATGCGCCCGCCACTGGGCGCGGGCGCGGCGACGGGCGGTGTGCAGACCGATGGCGATCGTGCACGCGTAGAGCACTGCGGAAAACGCTGCTGGAATATGACTGTGGAAACGTTCCGCCAGCATCGCCATCGCCGTCGCCGACAGCAGCAGCGTCAATTGCGTACGCACCGCATAGAAGGACTCACTCTGACGGCTCAGCGCCCGCCGGTCACTTACCACGAACAGCGGTGGAAGATCATTCTCACTCAACGTGACACTGGGTCCCGGAGTACTGGCGTGCAATTGACTCACCCCCGCGGTCATTGCGCACACAATTGTCCACTCTTCGAAAATCAGAGTATGAAGTCGAACGGCCAATGTCACCCTCGCCGTCGGCCTCCGGTATCGTCCGCGTCAAAACCAGACTTTCTCGTCGCGGCAGGTCCCACCGTCGACGGGGAACAGCACGAGGAGCCACGAACCGGCCATGACCCTCTCCCAGTCACCGGCAGCGCCCACCACCGACGCTCAGCCGACGCAGCAGCGGCAGACCCCGCTGGGGGGCATCCCCCGATACTCGCCCGCGGTCACGGGCGCGATCGGGCGGTTGCTGGACAGCCCCGACAGGCGTCCGTCCCACCCCACCTTCAACTCTGCGGTCTGAGTTCAGAGGTTCACGCGGACAGGTGGATCCGGCGGTGACTCCCGCCGGATGCACCCATGTCAGAGCTTCCTCGATCGTCAACTTGCTGAGTTTTTAGCCAAGTTGCCCATCGGAGCGGCCGGATCTTTGCAATGATGCGAGGGGTGACGAGCCCATCCCTCCAGCAGCTGGTTCTCAAGGTGCACAGCAGGTGCGACCTGGCATGCGACCACTGCTATGTGTACGAGCACGCCGACCAGGGCTGGCGGGCCCGCCCGGTGGTCATCTCCGAAGAGGCTCTCACCCAGACCGCCCGCCGGTTCGCCTCCTACGTCGAAGCCCACCAGCTGCCGTCGGTGGCGGTCATCCTCCATGGGGGCGAGCCCCTCCTCTGCGGCCCCGCCCGGCTCAGAGGAATCTGCGCGGAACTCACGCGTCACCTCGCCCCGGTCACCTCACTGGACCTCCAGATCCACACCAACGGAATCCAGCTGAACACCAGACATCTGGACGTCTTCGCGGAATTCGGCGTCAAGGTGGGTATCTCGCTCGACGGGGACCGTACGGCCAACGACCGACACCGGCTCGATCGCAGGGGCCGCAGCAGCTACGACCGGGTACTGCGCGGAATCGAGCTGCTGCGCACCCCCGAATACCGTCACCTCTTCGGCGGCCTGCTGTGCACCGTGGATGTCGCCAACGACCCCGTCACGGTGCACGAGACACTCACGGCTCTCGACCCTCCCCGAATCGACTATTTGCTGCCGCATTCCACCTGGGAACACCCGCCCCCGAACCCCTCCGGATCACCGACCCCGTACGCCGACTGGCTGCTGGCGGTGTTCGACCTCTGGGAGAAGCAGGGGCGCAGGATTCCCGTACGGACGTTCGAGTCCGTGCTCAGCACTCTGCGCGGCGGCCCCAGCCTCACCGAAGCGATGGGACTCGCCCCCTCCGACCTCGCGGTGGTCGAGACGGACGGCAGTTTCGAGCAGGCGGACTCGCTCAAGACGGCTTTCGACGGAGCGGCGGCCACGGGGTTCGACGTCTTCGAGCACGGCTTCGAGGAGTTCGCCCGGCACGAGGGGGTACTGGCCCGTCAGCGCGGACTCGCCGGTGTCAGCGAGGCCTGCCGCCGCTGCCCGGTCGTCGACTCCTGCGGCGGCGGTCTGTACGCCCACCGCTACAGTCCCGAACGCGGTTTCGACAACCCGTCCGTCTTCTGCGCCGATCTGCGCGCCCTGGTGGACGGGATCGCCGAGCGGGTGACATCGCGGGAGCTGTCCCCGGCGGTCTGCCGTGCGGACGCGCTCGGTTTCTCCCAGCTGGAGCTGGACCGGACCCTGCTGAGCGTCACACACGACGACCTGGCGCTCCAGCCCGACTGGGAGGACGCCTGGCGGGCCCTGCTGGAACTGGACTCGGACGACAGCACCGCCTCGGACCTCAACAACGTCCTCGCCCACCCGTACGTCCGTACCTCACTGCTCCGGTCCCGGCACGAGGCCGCCGACCTCCCCCGCTTCATGGCGCTGGCCTTCACGGCGGCGGTACGGGCAGGCGCCGATGTGACGCTCGGCTGGGACCAGCCCGAACGTGCCCTCCATCTCCCGACGCTGGGCACGTTCACCCTGGCGGAGCCCGGCCGGATCGAGGTCAAGACGACGTCGGACGGCTTCTGGGTGGTCGACGCCTCGGGCTCCGAACAGGTCCAGCTCACCGGCGCCGCGCCGACGCCCCGGTGGCGCCCGCTGCAAACCGTACGACCGCCCGGCCGGCCACCCGTGCTGATCGACGACGCGGACCCCTACCGCGACTGCTTCTCCGCCCCCCTCGCCGCCGGCCCGACCCCCGCGTCGTTCGCCGAGCGACTGGCGCAGGCGTACGGACTCCTGACCGCGCGGCTGCCCCGATGGTCCGAGGACCGCAACGCGTTCCAGGTCACGACCGTCACCCCGCTCGCACCGGGCAGCGGCCTGCGACTCGGCGGACACGGACCGGGCGCGCTGGGCGTGGCGATCGACTTCACACCGGAGGACTTCGCACACGAGCTGCCGCGCCTGGGCCGCCGGGCCAGGTTCACCTCCCTCCGGGAGACAACCGACCTGAACGTCCTGGGCAACCGAGCCGGCCGCCTCCTGGACGAGGCCTTCGAACAACTCGGCAACTCCCGCCCCGAGGCCGCAGTAAGAGCCCTGGTAGAACTGACGGCCCTCCCCGAGCACGAACTAACGGAAACGGGAGCGGTGTTGGCGGCACAGTTGTGGACGGAGTGGTCCACCCATGCATAACCAAGGGGGACTTCCAGCCCGACGGGCACTTTCAGCCCGTCCGGCGTTTGAGGACGAGCGCGTCCAGCGCGAGCGGGGGTTCGGGGGCGGAGCCCCCGAGGATGGGACGGGTAGGGGCGGCGGGGGCGAGAAAAACCACCCCGCCGCCCAACTACGGGACGTACTGGCCGAGTTACCCATCCAGCGCACCACCCCCCTCCTGGTCCACGCCTCCCTCCACGGCACCACCCTCCCCCCCACCCTCGTCCGAGACACCCTCCTCACCACCCTGGGCCCCGCAGGGACACTGATCGTCCCCGCCTTCACCCCCGAGAACTCCGACACCTCACGGCAGTACCGCGCCGCCACCGAGGGCATGACCGACCACCAGAAGGCCACGTTCCGCGCCTCGATGCCACCCTTCGAGCCGGCCACCACACCCTGCCCCTCCATGGGCGCACTGGCCGAATGTGTACGGACCACTCCCGGCGCCGTACGCAGCACGCACCCCCAGACCTCGTTCGCCGGACTCGGCCCGAGAGCCGCCGAGTTGCTCGGCCACCACGACCCGCACTGCCATCTCGGCGAGCGCTCGCCCCTGGCCGAGCTGTACGCCGCGGATGCCCAGGTCCTGCTGCTGCGCGTCGGGTTCGAGGTGTGCAGCGCGTTCCATCTGGCCGAGTACCGGACCACACCGCCCCCGCCCCGGCGTACGTACCGGTGCGTGGTGGGCAGCACCGGCAACTGGATCTCGTACGAGGATCTCGCCCTGGACGACAGCGACTTCGGCGTGATGGGGAAGCGGCTGCCGCGTGAACTGGTGGTGGAGCGGGAATGGGCCGGGAAAGCGGTCGCACTCTTCGGGATGCGAGCCGTCGTGGACCACGCAGTCGATCAGATGGCCGGTTATCGCACCGGAATGACGTAAAACAAGCAACCCGGGCGACCCTCCCGTCGGGCACATTGTTGGTTCCGGTCAGGTGGCCCCGGCGGCGGGGCGCACCGACGGGCAGGGGGGCGTGTGGACATACCTGAACGGGGTCGGGAACGGGTGCCGGACACCCAGCCCTATTTCTTCCTCTCCTACGCCCACACGCCGGCGTGGGGCACGGGCGGCGGAGACCCCGATCACTGGGTGCACGTGTTGTACCGGGACCTGTGCAACCACATCATGGCGCTCACCGATCTGCCCGCCGGCTCCCAGGCCGGGTTCATGGACCGGGAGATGCGCTCCGGCGAGGGCTGGCCGGAGAAGCTCAGTGAGAACCTGGCCAAGTGCCGGGTGTTCGTACCGCTGTTCTCGCCCCGCTACTTCACCAGCGAGATGTGCGGACGCGAGTGGTTCGCCTTCCACGAACGGGTGTTGCACGCCAAGGCGACCGGCACCGGCTCCACGTCCGCCATCGTCCCCGCCCTGTGGACGCGTGTGGACTACGACCAACTCCCGGACTCCGTACGGCACATCCACCTCGACCACGCGACCTACGGCGACCGCTACGCCGCCAACGGGATCTACGGCCTGATCAAGCTCAACCGGCTGCACGACGAGTACGAGGAGACCGTGCTGGGTCTTGCGCAGCGGATCGTGCGGGTCGCCCACGAGTCGCCGCTGCCGCCGAGCAGACCCCGCAACTACGAGAACACGCCCAGCGCGTTCAAGCCGCGCGGCTCGGGCCCCCGGCACATCCATCTCACCGTGGCCGCGCCGACCCGGGACAGTGTCCCCGAGTACCGGGACATCCGGCCGTACGGCGAGGACTCGCAGGACTGGAACCCGTACCACGGCGAGTCCACCCGGCCGCTGCCGGCGCTCGCCGAGGAACTCATCCGGTCCCTGGACTACCGGATCACGATCTCCTCCTTCGACGACGAGGACACCGGGGAACCGCCGGCGCTGTCCGTCGACGGGTCCCGGGACGACCACGGCGACCACGGCGACAAGGACGACAAGGCGGTGGGCAGGCCGGGCATCCTGCTGGTCGACCGATGGGTGCTGACGGACGAGGAGCGGCGTCGGCGGCTCAAGATCTTCGACGCGCATGCCCGGCCCTGGGTGAGTGCGATCGTCCCGTGGAACCGTCTTGACCTGCAGTGTCACAGTCCGGAGGGACGGCAGCTCTCCGAGGAGCTGGAGCGCACCCTCCCACTGATCCTGGACCGTGGCCGGCGCGCCGACTGCCGGATCGCCGTGACCGGCGTACCCACGCTCAAGGCCTTCACCGACGTGCTCCCCGCCGTCGTGGCCCATACGACCAGACAGTTCCTCAAGCACGCGGAGGCACATCCACCACCGGGCACGCGCACCCCGAGGCCCCGGCTGATGGGCCCCGTCCCGCCGCATTACCCGGAAGAGGGACCCGACAACGGAGGAGAAGCATGACGGCCGTGCAGAACGGACGCATCATCACCTTCTACTCGTACAAGGGCGGTACCGGGCGCACCATGGCCCTGGCCAACACGGCGTGGATCCTCGCCGCGAACGGCAAACGGGTGCTGGCCGTCGACTGGGACCTGGAGGCGCCGGGCCTGCACCGCTTCTTCCACCCGTTCCTGGAGCCCAACGCGCTGGTGGCCACCACCGGGGTCATCAACATCATTCACGACTACGCGTGGGCCGCGACCACCGGCCCGCAGCGCACCGACGACTGGCAGGACGACTACGCGAACGTCGAGCAGCACGCCATCTCCCTCACCCCGGAGCGGCTCGGGCTGAGCTTCCTGGACGGCGGTTCGCTGGACTTCCTGTCCGCGGGCCGCCAGGAGCCCGCCTACTCGGCGACGGTGTCCTCCCTGGAGTGGGACAACTTCTACGACCGGCTGGGCGGCGGCGACTTCCTCAAGGCGCTGCGCGCCAACATGAAAAGGTCGTACGACTATGTCCTGATCGACAGCCGTACCGGGCTGTCCGACAACGCGGACATCTGCACCATGGAGATGCCCGACGTCCTCGTGGACTGCTTCACGCTGAGCGACCAGTCCCTGGACGGCGGCGCCGCGGTGGCCCGCAGTGTCGAGGGCAGCTCCCTCCCCCACCCGATCCGGGTCCTGCCCGTGCCGATGCGGATCGACGAGGGCGAGAAGGACAAGGTCGACGCCGGCCGGGCCCTGGCGCGGCTGCGGTTCCAGGGGCTGCCCAGGGGGCTCAAGGGCGAGAAACTGGGCCCGGACGAGCAGACGGCGTACTGGGGCAGCGTCGAGATCCCGTACCGCCCGTACTACGCGTACGAGGAGACCCTCGCCACCTTCGGCGACGCGAAGGGCGACCCCAAGTCGCTGCTGTCCGCGTTCGAGCGGCTCACCCAGGTGATCTCCGACGGCGAGGTCACCTCGCTGCCGCCGATCCCCGAGCCGGTGCGGCTGCGCTGCCGCGACGCGTATCTCAGGCGGCGCCCGCTGACCAGCGCGGCCGATGTGGTCGTGGCGTACACGGCGGAGAACCGGATGTGGGCCGACTGGGTCGAGTCGCTGCTCAAGCGGGTCGGTTGCAACGTCGTGCCGCACGACATCTCCGGCGGGCCCGTCGAGCGCACGGACGCGGCCACCCGCACCCTGGTCCTGCTGTCGACCGCGTTCCAGAAGTCCCGGTACGCCGACGCCGTCTGGCGCACCCTCACCGACAGCGGGCCGGACACCCCGCCCGGTACGACGGTGCCGCTGCGGGTCGACGAGGTGCGGCTGCCCGAGTCCTACCTCAACCTCAACCCCGTGGACCTGCACCGGTTCGACGAGGCGCAGTGCGCCGCCGCGCTGCTGCGCGCCCTGGGGCTGCCCGGGCAGGCACCGGAGGGCGGCCCGCACGCGGCCCGGTTCCCCGGCAACGTCCCGGCGTACCTGAGCGCACCGCAGCGCAACAACACGTTCACCGGCCGCAACGCCATCCTGGAGCGGATACGGGACCAGCTCGGCGGCGGTGTCTCCGCCGGCCCCTCGAAGCCCCAGGTCCTGTTCGGGCTCGCCGGCGTGGGCAAGACCCAGGTCGCGCTGGAGTACGTACACCGCTTCATGGGCGACTACGACCTGGTGTGGTGGACGTCCGCCGAGCACGAGGACGACATCGTGGCCTCGCTCGCCGAACTCGGCTCCCGGATCGGCGCGCCCGGCCGTGACGACATCACCATGGCCAGCAAGGAAGCCCGGCAGATGCTGTCCCGGGGCACGCCGACCAGCCGCTGGCTGCTGGTCTTCGACAACGCCGACGACCCGGAGGTGCTGACCCCGTATCTGCCGACGGGCGGCAGCGGGCACATCCTCGTCACCTCCCGCAACAACCCGGCCTGGGAGAAGCGGGGTTCGACGCAGCTGGTCGACATCTTCCTGCGCGAGGAGAGCGTCGAGCACCTCACCCAGCGGGCCAGGGGGCTGACCGCCGAGGAGGCAGACCAGGTGGCGACGGCGGTGGGCGATCTGCCGCTGGCCGTCGAGCAGGCGGCGGCCTGGCTGGCCGAGACGGCCACCCCGGTCGAGACGTATCTGCGGCAGCTGGCGGAGCAGACCATCGACGTCCTGGACCTCAACCGTCCCGCCGACTACCACAAGACGGTCGCCGCGACCTGGAACGTGTCGATCTCCCGGCTGAAGGAACGTTCTCCCGCGTCGGTACGGCTGTTGCAGCTGTGCGCGTTCCTGGCCCCGGAGCCGATCTCCTCAGACCTGCTCTACAGCAAGGAGATGATCGACGCCCTCAAGCCCTACGACCCCGCGCTCCAGGAGCCGCTGCTGCTCGGCCGGGTCGTCCAGGAGATCGGGCGGTTCGCGCTGGCCAAGGTGGACCAGGTCAGCAACAGCATCCAGGTGCACCGGCTGGTCCAGGTGGTGATCCGCGCGCAGCTGTCCAAGGAGGAGCAGAGCCAGGCCCAGCACGTCGTGCACACCGTGCTCGCGGGCGCCCGCCCCGACGGCGACGAGCCGATCGACGACCCCGAGAGCTGGCCCCGGTTCAACGTCATCTGGCCGCACCTCACCACCACCGACGCCCGCAGCTGCGACGAGAGCGAGACCCGCCGGCTGCTCATCGACCGGATCCGCTACTACTGGAAGCGCGGTGACTTCCCCAACGCGCAGAAACGCGCCGAGGACCTGCTGAAGCACTGGAAGACGCTGCTCGGCGAGAACGACGTGCAGTATCTGTACCTGCGCGGCCAGCTCGCCAACGTGCTGCGCTCGCAAGGGCGTTACATCGAGGCCCGGGACATCGACACCGAGCTGCTGGACCGTCAGCGCACGGTCCTGGGCCCCTCGCACCCGCACACGTACGTCACCACGTCGAGCCTCGCCAGCGACCTCGCCGCCCTCGGTGACTACCGGTCCGCGGTGGACCTCGCCCGTGAGGCGCACGACGGGTTCAGCGAGATCTTCCACGAGTCCCACCCCAGGACCCTGAACGCGGCCAACAACCTCGCCCTCGCGCTGCGCATGGTCGGCCGCTACGGCGAGGCCCGCGACCTGGACCAGGAGACGCTGGACCGGCGTACGCGGGTGCTTGGTCCTGAGCACCCCTACACGTTGGCCTCGGCCGAGGGACTGGGCCGCGACCTGCGCGAGGTCGGCCGGTACGCGGAGTCGGTGTCGGTGCTGTCACAGGCGTACGACACGCACAAGCGGATCCTCGGCAAGGAGTTCCCGGGCACGCTTCGGTGCGCCAAGTCCCTCGCGGTGTCGCTGCGCCGGGCGGGGCAGTTCGAGGACGCCCGGCGGCTCACGGCGGCGACCCAGGACCAGTACCGGGCCCAGTACAAGGAGCCGACACCGGACTCGCTGGCCTGCGATCTCAACATGGCGGCCGACCTGTTCGCGGCGGACGAGCGGGAGCGGGCGCGCGAGGTCGCCCGGGAGGCGCTGGCCAGGTACATGGAGGTGCCGGGCGAGGCCCACCCGTACACCCAGGCCGCGTTCAACAACCTCGGTATCTACCACTGGGGTTGCGGCGACACGGAGAAGGCGGACACGGTGTTCCGGCAGGTGCTGCGGCGCATGGGCGAGGTGCTGGGCGAGCAGCATCCGCACTCCCTGTTCTGCGGCATCAACTACGCCAACGTGCTGGCCGGCCAGGGCCGTCTGGAGGAGGCCCGGGAGCTGGAGGAGAACGCTGTGGTCACCCTGCGCCAGGTGCTGGGCCCGCATCACCCGGAGACCCTGGCCGTGGTCGCCAACTCGGCCCTGACACTGGGCGAGTTGGGCCACGAGACGGAGGCGGCACGGCGCCACGGCGAGGCCGTGGCGGAACTGCGCAGGCTGCTGGGCGACGAGAACGGGATCACCCGGTTCGCGAGCAGCAGGCGGCGGGTGTACCGGGATCTGGAGCCGCTGGCGGTGTGAGGACACGCGTACGCGGGCTCAGCGCGGGGAGGTGCCCGAGAGCAGCCAGTTGAGGGCCTTGGGCAGGGCGCGCAGGGACGCGAAGTGGGCCGCCGCGGGTTCCAGTACGGCCGTGACGCGCGGGATGCGGGCGGCCAGCCAGGAGGAGTGCGAGGCGGGCGAGAAGACGTCCTTCCCGCCGTGCCACAGCAGCACCGGCACATCGATCTGCGCCGGGTCGAAGCCCCACGGGCCGGTCAGCGCGAAAGCGTCGTCGATCCAGCCGTACGGTGAAGTGCGCAGTGCCTCAAGGTAGTTGCGCAGCAACATGGACCGGATGGTGCTGTCGGAGACGATCATCCGGTCGTCGTCGGTGAGGTCCGGGCGCAGCTCCTCCAGCAGCTTCGCCGGATCGCTGCGGATGGCCGCCGAGCGCGGGATGAGCCGGGCCGCGAACCGCTCCGGGTCGGTGAACGCGGTCCGGTACTCGCTGACGTTGGAGGGTGCCATGCCCGCGAACCAGTCGAGTCCCTCCGCGTCCCTCGGCGCGAGCCCGACCAGCGCGGCGGCCCGGGTCACCCGGTCCGGGAGCAGCGCGGCGCAGGCGAGGGCGTGCGGGGCGCCGCCGGAACGCCCGGCGACCGCGAACCGGTCGAGCCCGAGGGCGTCGGCGACCACGGAGACATCGTCCACGACGTCGGCGACCCGGCGCCCCGCCCTGCGGTCCGAACCGCCGTACCCGGGGCGGTCGTAGCTGATGAGGCGGGCGCCGTGCTGGTGGAGGTACATCGCGCGGGGCCGGGGGCCGACGCGGCTGCCGGGTGTGCCGTGCAGCAGGAACACGGGGTATCCGTGCGGATCCCCCGAGATCTCGACCCGCAGCCGCCGCCCGTCCGCGGTCCGCACATGGTCAGACACCACCGTCCGCGTCTCCCTCCCCCTGGCCGACCGAAACGGCAGGAACAGTCAAGTAGCCATAAGATCCAGATACTTGACGGTACATCACCTCTTGTCCAGCTACAGTACGGGCACCTTCGCGATGTCCGCCAGCAGCCGGTGAGCCAGTTCGCCCGCGCCCGTCACGTCCTCGCGGTCCGCCGCGTCCCGGGCCGCGCCCAGGTCGGTCGTGAGGGTGTTCGCCGTCGCTGCCGGTGTTCCCTCCCGCAGTCGCTCCCAGGCGAGTTCGAGGCTGGTGACGTCGCCGGCGACCGCGCCCGCGTCCCCGGCGGC
Organism: Streptomyces sp. NPDC002680; assembly: GCF_042889145.1. Classification (NCBI taxonomy): domain Bacteria; kingdom Bacillati; phylum Actinomycetota; class Actinomycetes; order Kitasatosporales; family Streptomycetaceae; genus Streptomyces; species Streptomyces sp. NPDC002680. The sequence continues at coordinate 169,518 of NZ_JBIAQP010000007.1, read as the reverse complement.
GGCGTCGATCCCCAACTGCCGTGCCCACAGCCCGAAGCGGTCCGCGTCGACGGTGCGCGGCGGCTCGTACCGCAGCCGCAGGTCGGTCGTGTTCTGGGCGACCCGCAGGGCGGCCGAGCGGTCCTCCGGGGCCTTGGCCAGTGCCGCCAGGTCGCGGGTCATCTGGCGCTCCAGCAGGGCCGGTACGTCGTCCGAGGCGCGGTACGCCGTCCAGGCGGCGCTCGCCGCACGGGCCGTACCCGCGCCCGGGTCGGTGTGGGCGGCACGCACCGCGCGCTCCAGGGCGGTGAGCGCGGCCGGGACCGGGCCGGACTTCGCGTCGGTCGGTACGGCCAGCGAGACCGCCTCCAGGTCACCCGTCTCGGTGGCGGTACCGCCGGTGGAGAACTCGCCGTACCCCGGTGCGAAGACCTTGTCCTCCGTCGAGCCGTCCATGTGCAGCTCGCGCACGGTCAGCGCGCCCTCGACCTTCCCGTACGGCCCGTCGACGGTCTGGTCCACGGCCCGGACGGTGACCTCCTCGAAGACGATCTCGGGCAGGTTCTCGGGCCGGTACACGTCCCCCTTCTCCGGCCGCGCCGGCATGATCATGGCGGCGGGCGCTCCCTCGCGGCCGGCCATCCAGGTGCCGTCGGTGTCGGCGACGACTCCGTCCTCGTAGTTGAAGACGTCCTCGCCGAGATACCAGACGGAGCCGTCGTCGGCCTGGGCGAACCAGTCGAGGGCGACCTCGTTGATACGGCCGTCGGAATAGGCGGCGTACTGCTGGATCAGCGCCTTCACGGACGTACCGTCGGCCAGCGTGATCGTCTTCGTGCCGGGCAGCGTGCTGACCTCGGTACGGAAGGGCTTGCCGTCGACCTGACCGCCGTAGATCGTCTGGTCGACCTCGCTGGTGGGGTGCAGCGGGTTGGTGACCGGGGTGGGGTGGGTGAAGCGGGGCTCGGTGAGGTCGACGCGGTCGGTGGCGGGGGCGACCGGGAGGCAGTCGGAGCCGGGGCGGCCGGTGTTCTCGTCGACGACGTGTACACAGGTGTTCGACTTAGTTGCCTGACCGCCCGCCTCGTTCGCCGTCCCGTTCGCTGTCCCGTTCGCCGTCCCCGAGCACGCGCCGGCCAGCAGTGCGGCGGCGGTGACGGCGGTCGCGGGCAACAGGACCCTGCGCTGCTGTGTGTTCATGACGGCCTCCTCGGAAGCGTGCCGTACCCCGAGCGTGCGCCACCGGCCCTGAACAGACGCTGAAAGGACCTGAACGGGGGTTCAGGCCCCCCTCAGTCCTCCTCCGGCTCCACCTCCGGCAGCGTCACCGTGAACCGCGCCCCGCCCAGCCCGGGGGCCGTCCCCACCGTCACCGTGCCCCCGTGCGCCGCGACCAGTTCCGCGACGATGGCCAGGCCGAGCCCGGTGCCGCCGGCCCCGCGCGAGCGGGCCTCGTCGATCCGGACGAAGCGTTCGAAGACATGGGCGCGGTCGGCCTCCGGAACTCCGGGCCCGTCGTCGTCGACGTACAGCCGGGCCCGTCCCTCCGCGCCGCCGAGCGTGAAGGCGACCCGGGTACGGGCGTGCCGGGCCGCGTTCTCGCCGAGGTTGCGGACGACGCGCCCGAGCGCCTCCGCGTCACCGAGGACGCGCACGGCCGATACGCCACCGGTGTCCACGCGCGGCCCACCGCCCCTGTCCTCCCGCAGCCTGCGCGCCTCTTCGAACACCAGGTCGTCGAGGTCCACGGCCCGGCGCCGCAGGGCGACGGCGTCCTCGTCCGCGCGGGCGAGGAGCAGCAGGTCGTCGACGAGTCGCTGCATGCGTACGGCCTCCGCCAGCACCGTCCCGGCCAGCGCGCGGGCGTCCGCCCGGTCCGGGTGGGCGAGGGCGACCTCGGCGTGCTGCCGTACGGCGGCCACGGGCGAGCGGAGTTCGTGCGAGGCGTCGGAGACGAAGCGGCGGCGGGCGGTCTGGGCGCGGGCGACCCGGACGAGTGCCCGCCCGACGGCGGCCCAGGTCGCGGCGGCGGCGAGCACGAGCAGTACGGGCAGCCCGATGAGCAGCAGCCGGGTGACGGCGGAGGTGGCCTCGGCTACGGCGGCAGGTGTACGGCCGTCCAGCACGACGAGTTCGCGGTCACCGTCGCGCGCGTCGACGGCGACGACGAGGAAGGGGTCCTCGTCGAGCGGGGTGTCGACCTCGGTCGTGGCGCCCCCTTCGAGCCGGGCCAGCGCCGGCAGCCCCTCGACATTGGCACTGGCCGCGACCACGACACCCTCGGCGTCGACGACCTGGAGGAACTCCTCGTCGGGGTCGGTGACGGTGGGCGCGGGCACCCCCCTGCCGGCCTCGATCACCCGGGCGACCTCGGTGGCCCGGGTCCTGGCGGCGTCCCGTACGTCATTGCTCAGCTCGGCCCGCAGCACGAGGACGAGCGTCACGCCCCCGACGACCAGCGCGAGCCCCACGGCCAGCACGGCGACGACGGTGGCCCGCACCCGCACGGCCCGCAACCGCCGCCGCTCGGTCTCCCCCACGCTCTCACCGGTCATCGGCCACCAGCCGATACCCGTGCCCCCGCACGGTCGCGATCGAGTGCCGTCCGAAGGGCCGGTCGACCTTGTTCCGCAGCCGCCGCACATACACCTCGACGATGTTCGGATCACCCTCGAAGTCGTCGCCCCACACGTGGTCGAGAATGGTCCGCTTGGACACCGCCTCGCCGGTGCGGCGCAGCAGGAACTCCAGCACGGCCAGTTCCCGTGCGGTCACCTCGATGTCCTGCCCGGCCCGGGTCACCGTCCGGCTCGCCGGGTCGAGCCGCAGATCACCGGCGGCGAGCACTGCGGGCCGTTCCGGAGTCCCTCGGCGCAGCAGCGCCCGCAGCCGGGCCAGGAGCACGGCGTACGACACCGGCTTGGTCAGATAGTCGTCGGCGCCGGTGTCGAGTCCCTCGACCTCGTCCCACTCGCCCTCCTTGGCGGTGAGCATGAGGATCGGCGTCCAGTCGCCCGAGCCGCGCAGCTCCCGGCACACGCGGTACCCGTTGAGCCGCGGGAGCATGATGTCGAGGACGATCGCGTCGTACGCGTTCTCCCTGGCCAGCCAGAGCCCGTCCACCCCGTCGAGCGCGACATCGACGACGAACCCCTCGGCCTCCAGCCCGTCCCTGAGCCCGGCCGCGAACCGTTCCTCATCCTCGACGACCAGCACGCGCATAGGGCTCACGGTATGACGCGACGGCAGGTTCAGCGCGCTCGACGGACTTCTTTCGCCCCCGCCGCCCCTACCCGTTCCCATCCCTGGGGGCTGCCGCACCCAGACCCCCGCTGTCGGCCTGAACGGCCTCGTCCTCAAACGCCGGACGGGCTGGGTAGTCAGCCCGTCCGGCGTTTGAGGACAAAGGGGGGTCTGGGGGCGCAGCCCCCAGAAGGATGGGACGGGTAGGGGCGGCGGGGGCGAGGAAACCTCCCTGACCACCCCTTTACCCCCACCTGGCACACTGTCCGAACCCAAACAAGGAGCACCCGCATGTCGATGGTCGGCAGCCTGCGCAAAGTGGCCCGCCTGGCTCGGCGTGCGCGGCGACGCGTGGACCTCAGTCACCCCGCCCGCTCACCACTCGGCTCAGCCGTCGTCAACTGCGTGATCTACCGCGACGGCGTCCGCCAGGACACCGCCCCGACCGTAGAGGAGTCCGTCGCCCGAGTCCGCAAGCACCACCGCGGCTTCGTCTGGCTCGGCCTGCACGAACCCTCCCAGACGGAGTTCGCCCGCGTCGCCGAACTGTTCGGCCTGCACCCGCTCACCGTCGAGGACGCCGTCCAGGCCCATCAGCGCCCCAAGGTCGAGCGGTACGGGGACATCCTGTTCGCCGTGTTCAAGACGGTCTGCTACGTCGAGCACGAGGAACTCACCGCGACCAGCGAGGTCGTCACCACCGGCGAGATCATGGTCTTCGCCGGCCCCGACTTCGTGGTCACCGTCCGCCACGGCCGGCACGGCTCCCTCGGCCCCCTGCGCGAGGACCTGGAGGCCGACCCGGAGCAGCTCGGCAAGGGCCCGGCCGCCGTGCTGCACGCCGTCGCCGACCATGTCGTGGACGACTATCTGCATGTCACGGACGCCGTCCAGGACGACATCGACCAGGTCGAGTCGGACGTCTTCTCCCCGCAGAGTCCGCGCACCGCCGACGCCGGACGCATCTACCAGCTCAAGCGCGAACTCCTCGAACTGAAGCGGGCGGTGGTCCCCCTCGCCCGTCCCCTCCAGACACTGGCCACCGAGCCGATGCCCTCCATCGAGCCCGCGATACAGGCCTACTTCCGGGACGTCGCCGACCACCTTCTCCGCGCCACCGAGCAGATCCACGCCTTCGACGCCCTGCTCGACTCGATCCTCCAGGCCCACCTCGCCCAGGTCACCGTCGGCCAGAACGAGGACATGCGGAAGATCACCGCCTGGGCCGCGATCATCGCCGTACCGACGATGGTCTGCGGTGTCTACGGCATGAACTTCGAGCACATGCCCGAACTGCACTGGCGCTTCGGCTACCCGCTCGTCCTCGGCGTCATCGCCACCGCCTGCTTCTTCGTCCACCGCGGCTTCAAACGCAACGGCTGGCTGTGAACGCGGCCCGCCGCCCGTCCGTATCCCCTGTCGAGTCGTACGTCCGCCGTACCACCCGACCTGGAGAGGCGCAGTGTCCCAGCAGCAAACCCGGCGACCGTTCCCCCGCAGGGCCCTCGCGCTCGCCGCGCTTCTCACGGCCGTCGTCCTCCCCCTGACCACGGCCTGTACCTCGGACACAGGCAAGGCAGACAAGAAAACGTCGGAGTCCATGACTCCCGCCCCCGTCGCCGCCGTGGTCGCGCCGGCCAAGGTCGAGGTCATCGCCGAGCTCACGGGCTGCACGGTGAAGATCCGCACCGACGCGGACGAACTGCGCGAGGGCGTCTGCCACACCAAGCTGGGCGACTATCTGATCACGACGTTCCCCGAGGAGAAGTACAAGCTGACCTGGCTGGACAGCGCGGCCATGTACGGCGGCAAGTACCTCGTCGGCACCAAGTGGGTCATCAGCGCGGCCCCGAAGCTCCTGGACCCGCTGCGCCAGAAGGTGGGCGGCACGGTCGAGGACCTGAGCGTCCAGGGCAGCCAGGGCAGCGCCGGGCAGGGCGCCGCCAGTCAGGGGCCCACCCCGGAGAGCACCGCCAGTCGAGGCTAGCTAGGGCTGAGCCGTCGCGGACTCCGCGGACTCGGTGGTCTCCGCGGACCCCGAGGCCTTCTTGGTCCCGGCCGGCTCGTAGTCGCTGATGACGTACGACTCCTCGTCGTCGACCGCGTCCTTCAGCGGGTCCAGGGTGATGCGTTCGGGGTGTCCGTCGGGCGCGTACGCCGCCTCCGCCGTGTACGCGCCGTCCTGATGGGCCTGGGCCAGCCGGTCCAACAGCCCGCCGATGGTGGGGACTTCCTCGGGCGCCCGCTCCACGGCACCCCGCCCGCTCTCGTCGAGCCCGACCGCCTTGGTCACCTTCCCGTCCCTGACCGTCACCCGGAACGTGCCGATGAGGCTGCGCTCCCCCTCGCTCGACGTCAACGTGTAGGCGTACGCGGCGGGTTCCTCCCAGGACTCCGCGAACGACGAGAACGAGGACGACGGGGAGGACGGCGCCGGTGCGGACACCGAGGCCCCGGAGTCCCCGCCGCAGCCGACGGCCGCGCACATCAGCCCCCCGACCAGCACGACGGACGACAGCGATCGGACCGAAGCCATGGTGATCCCCCTGTACGAGTGAACGCGCCTACCGGCCCGCGACCGGCGACCGGCCGACAGCGACCGCCCCTACGACTACGACGCGATTCCGCGGCGAACCGTTCACTCGGGAAGCGGAAGCCGTCAGGCCGCACGCCCCCGACCAGCGCCGCTCGACCCCGTCACCCCGGCGATCCGCGCGAGAAACGCGTCCACGAGGTCGTACGCCCGCTGCCGTGACTCCTCGTGCCGGGCGCGGGTCTCGGCGAGCAGCCGCTCCGGGTCCTCGCCGTGCGCCACGGCCTCGCGCCGGCCGCCGGAGTCCAGCCACTGAAGCAACGTTTCCTCGGCGAGTTCGGGATGGAACTGCACCCCGAGCGCCCGCCCCGCCCGGAACGCCTGCGGACCGACCGCGCTGCGGGCCAGCTCCACCGCGCCCGGCGGGACCGTGAACCGGTCGAAGTGCCACTGGAACCACGGCCCGGCCGGTATCAGCCCCGGTACGTCCGACTCGACGGCCGTCCAGCCGATCTCGTGCCGGGGAGCCGCCTCCACACTCCCCCCGAGGGCGGTGGCGAGCGCCTGCGCCCCGAAGCAGATGCCGAGCACGGGCAACTCTGCGGCGTACGCGGTGCGCAGCAGTTCCAGTTCGCCGTCGATCCAGGGCGCGACCGAGGCCCGGTCGTAGACCGACCAGGGCGCCCCCAGCAGCACGACCAGGTCGTAGCCGGCCGGGTCGGGGAACGCGAACTCCACACCGGGGCTGTCGTGTCGCTCGGCCGGTACGACGGTCAACTCGTCGATTTCATAGCCGAGTTGGGCGATCCGGTCACCGACGGGACCGGACAGCGAGAGATGGTCGTGACGTATGACGAGGGCACGCACGGGGGTTCTCCAGTTCTGTACTTCCACACTTGCACGTTCGACGACTCAGCCCTTGGCGCGCCGTCCGCTGCGGCGCGGAGCGGGTTCGGCGCCGTCGAGCAGCTCCAGTCGACGCTCCTCCCCGTGGGTCTCGACCTGGACCACGATCCTGCGCAGCGCGTCCGCCGTGGCCCGGCACTCCTCGGCGCTCAGCGGTGCCGCGACGAACGCCTCCTCGGCGTTGAAGTCCGGGAACAGCGTCCGCATCAGTGCCTCGCCCTCGTCCGTGAGCCCGAGCAGGACCCGCCGCCCGTCCGAGGGGTGCTCGATACGCCGGACCAGTCCCCGCGACTCCAGCGTCCGGGCCACCCCGGTGAGCGTCCCCTTGGAGATCCCGGCCTCCTCCGCCACGAGCCGGGTCTCGGTCTCCCCCGAGATCCAGACGACCCACAGCACCACGAACCCGGTCCACGTCAGATCCACCCCGCGCAACACGGAGTTCTCGACGTGCTGCCGCACGGCGGAGGCGGCCCGATGAATGTTCGCGACGACGGCCATCTGGTCGTGCCGGATCGAAATATCCCCCAGCTTGGCCTTGACCAGCCGCTCGGTCTCAACGATCGGTCGCTGCGTCACCGGCATTCCCCTCCAGGGCACCTTGTCGTTCGGCACCAAATTGTACGAGGGCCAGGGCAGGCGCCCCCGATAGGGGCGCGGGGCTGTGACATTTGCGGCTCCGCCGCGGGGCGCGACCAGCCACACACAACCCGCAGCCGCCCACCAACATCACATGGCAGACGAAACGCGCCGCATCACCTCCCGACAGAACTCACCAACCCCATCCGGATCATCAATAAACTGCGACGGTTTCACACAAAACGTCGTAAACCCCATCTCCATCTGCTCCGCAACAGAACCCAACGCCGCCCCAAGATCCGCACAGGACCGATCATCAGGAAACTCCACCCGAATCCCCCCGATCATCTCCAGCTCGGAAACATCCCGCCCCGCCTCCTTCATAGCCCCCTCAAGCACCCCCATCTCCTCAACCGTCGGCCGCCCCAACGGATTGAACGCATGCCCATACCGCACCAACCGCCGCACCATCGCCGCGTGCATCCCCGCCCCGCCGAAACACAGCCGGGGCCCGTCCGCCCGATACGCCTTGGGCTCGAAGTACACGTCCTCGAACCGGTAGTGCTCGCCCGAGTGGGACACCGGCGAGACCCCCCACAGCTTCGCCCAGATCTCCAGGTGCTCGTCCAGCAGCCGGCCGCGCCGGGCGAAGGGCACCCCGAGCGCGTCGTACTCGTCCCGGCTCCAGCTGGCGTTGGGCAGGACCATCAGCCGCCCCTCGGAGAGCAGGTCGAGCGTGCCCAACTCCCTTGCCAGCAGCAGGGGATGACGCAGCGGGGCGATCACGGCGGAGGCGGCCAGCCGGACCCGTTCGGTCACGGCGGCGATCGCGCCGAGCAGGATCAGGGAGTTGGGCCAGGGCGTGTACGGGTCCTGGTTGCCCGGCAGGGCCCAGTCGCGCGGGTTGCCCATGACGCCGTTCACGCCGGCGTCGGGGCCGAGCACGATGTGCTCGCTGAGCATCACCGAGTCGAATCCGGCGTCCTCGGCCTCCCGGGCCCAGCGCACCAGCAGCGGCAGGTCGACGCGCCCGCCGGTCATGGTCCAGTTCTCACTGAGGACCAGTTGCATACGAGGAACCGTGGTCATGGCCGTAGACGCTCCGATCATTCGACTGCTTCTTCACCCGAATCTTTTCGTTTGATGCCAAACAATAAATAGATCGCTCCCGTCTGACAAGAGGCCGACACCCCTCAGACCCCAACTCCCCCTCGCCCACTATTGGTTGAGTTTTCATCACAGTGACACCTGTCACCTTTCGGGCCGTCGGGCGGTGCGGCAATTTTGATCCGGGCACGCCAACCGGACTGTTGCCTTCCACCCGTCACCCCCCACGGTCGACAGGAGCACGCAGTGAAGATCCCCCCGCGAGTCCGCAGAGCCTCACTGGTTCTCGGCAGCGCCGTCGCGCTGGTCGTCGCCGTTCCCGGCAGTGCGTTCGCCGCCCCGCCGTCGGCCCTGCCCGCCAACGCCGACACGCTCGAGAACACCTGGCAGCCGGCCTACGACTACGACACCGACGGCTGCTACCCCACGCCGGCCATCGGTCCCGACGGGACCATCAACGGCGGTCTCAACCCGTCCGGTTCAGTCAGCGGCGAGTGCCACGACACCTCGGACCTCGACAACACCAACGGCTACTCGCGCGAGAAGTGCAACAACGGCTGGTGCGCGATCATGTACGCGCTCTACTTCGAGAAGGACCAGGCGACGATCGGCGGCCACCGGCACGACTGGGAGCACGTCGTGGTGTGGGTGCAGGACGGTCAGGCCAAGTACGTCTCCACGTCCGCGCACGGTGACTTCGTGGTCCAGGCCGCCAGCGCGGTCCGCTGGGACGGCAACCACCCCAAGATCGTCTACCACAAGGACGGGGTGAGCACCCACACCTTCCGCATCGCCGGCTCGAACGACGAGCCGCCGGAGAACGCCTACGGCACCTGGCAGTACCCGGACCTGGTCGGCTGGAACGGCTACCCGGCCGGTCTGCGCGACAAGCTGAGCGCGTACGACTTCGGCAGCGCCAACTTCGGCCTCAAGGACGCCAACTTCGCCGCCCACCTCACCAAGGCCCTGCCGTCGGGCATCTCGTTCGACCCGAACGCCTGACGCAGTCGATTGGCCCGGCTGCCGCGTCAGGCGGCCGGGCAGCCGCACGACGTGCGGACGACCAGGTGGGACGGGAAGCGCCGGGTGCGGTCCGTCCCGCCGCCGGGTGTGACCGCGTCCAGGTCCGCGTCGAGCGCCATGTCCACCGCCGTGCGGGCCATCGCCTGGCGGTCGGAGGCGACCGTCGTCAGGGGCGGGTCGGTCATCGCCGCCTCCTTGACGTCGTCGAAGCCCGCCACCGCCAGCTCGCCCGGTACGTCCACGCCCAGTTCACGGGCCGCCCGCAGCAGGCCGATCGCCTGGTCGTCCGTCGAGCAGAACACGGCGGTCGGTCTGCCGGGGGCGGCGAGCAGGCGCAGCGCGATCTCGTAGGTGCCGTACCGGTTGTAGGGGGCGCGGACCAGGAGCCCCTCGGTGGAGCGGCCGGCGTCGGCCATCGCCTTGCGCCAGCCCTCGACATGGTCGGCGACGGGATCGCCGGCCCGGGGAGCCGTCTCGGGTCCGCCGAGGCAGGCCACGGCGGTGTGACCGTGCTGGAGGAGATGCCGGGTGGCGATCCTGGCGCCCTCGATGTCATCGGTGACCACGGCGAACTTCCGTACGGACGCGGACCGTTCGTGCATCAGCACGACCCGGGTGTCCATGGTGTCGATCTCGGCGGCGGCCCGGTCGCCGAGTCCGAGACTGACCAGGATCAGCGCCGACACCCGCATCCCCAAAAAGGCGTGCAAGTAATGGATTTCGCGCTCCTCCTGGTAATCGGAGTTGCCGACGAGGACCATTTTTCCCCGGTCGGCGGCGGCGCGTTCCAACGCGTGGGTGATTTCCCCGAAAAATGGCTGACGGGCGTCGGGAACAATCAGTCCCAAGAGGTCCGTACGGCGACTGGCCATGGCCTGGGCCACCCGGTCGGGGCGGTATCCCAGCTCTCTGACCGCTTCGAGAACGCGTCTGCGTTTCTCCGCGGATACGGGCCGTGGGCCATTGTTGACGACGTAACTGACGACCGCGCTGGAAGTTCCCGCGAGCCTGGCGACGTCGTCCCGTGTCACCTTTGTCACCGGGTGAGTGTACGGGCGCCAAATACCCTCCTGGAAAGGAACGTTGGCTTTCGGCCAGGCAGGTGCGCCGGGTTCGCGGGCGGTCCCGGCCGGGCATCGTGAAGGGGAGGAGCACAGGGCGGGACGGCAGCGTCGCCGGCCCGTCGGGCCGCGTACCGGCCAGGGGTCGTCGGCGGGCGCGGCGGAAGGCCGATCTTCGGCTTCTCCCCCGGCACCGTGGCCCCTACCATTCACCTGCCCCGCGACGGTCGCACACGCACCGCCGGGAGTACGTCTCCGGCCGTGCCGGACACCACGCGGGGCCGGAGCGGAGGGGGGAACAGGCCATGCGGGCATCCCTGCGCACCCGTTTACGACAGCTGCCGGTACGACGCCTCCCCGAGCTGGTCCCCGGCATCGTCCTCGGCGGCGCCGGCCTGCTGGCCCTGGGAGTGCTGGCCGGGCTGGTGGTGGACGTCTCGGCGCTGACGGGTTCCGGCGCCTATGTGTTCGGGGCGGCGCTGCTGCTCGCGGTCGGCCTGTACGGGAGCACGTACTCGATCGATCTCAAGGCGCTGCGTGCCGATCTGCGCGGTGTGGTCGCCGCGGTCACCCTGGGTGTGGTCCTGAAGGCCGGTCTGATCGCGGGCACGATGGTGCTGGTGTTCGGGAAGCCGGAGTATCTGGTGCTGGGCATCGCCGTCGCCCAGATCGACCCGCTGTCGGTCGCCGCCCTGACCGGCAGGGGCCGGATGTCGCCGCGCGCCCAGTCGCTGCTGACGGCGTGGGCCTCGTTCGACGACCCGATGACGGTCCTGCTGACCCTGTATCTGGCGGGGTACGCCTATACGGCCGCGGGGCACGAGGGCGCCCCCGAGATCAGCCGGGGCGCGGGCGGCGACTACGCGACCGGGCTCCTCTTCAACGCCGTACTCCTGGTCGTCGTCGTGCTGTTGTGGTGGGCCGGGCGGCGGGCGGTGTCACGGTTGCCGGACGTACCGGCGGTCCGGCGCACGAAGGCCGGCGGCGCGGTGCTGCTCGTCGGGGCGATGCTCGTGCTCGCCGCGCTGAACCAGCTGATGCTCGGGGTGGCGCTGGCCGGGCTCGTGCTGCGGGCCGGGGTGCTCGACAGGGCGGTCGGCCGGGCGGTCGGCGGCGCCTTCCTCGCCGCGTTCCTGACGCTCGGGCTGCTGCTCTCGCACGGGGTCGAGCTGTGGCCGGGGTTCGTCCTCGGCGTGGCCGCGTTCGGGGCGCAGGCGGTGGTGGCGCTCGGCGTGATGCCGTTGTTCGTACGGGGGTTGGAGCGCGGCGACCGGATCGCGCTCGGCCTCGGACAGCAGAACGGCATCACGGCCGTACTGATCGCCCTGACCCTGGAGCGCGACTTCCCGGGCACCGCCGCGATCGTCGGCCCGGCCGTGATCACCGTCAACCTGCTGCACGGCACCTCACAGGCGCTGCTGGCCCGTCCGTCCCGGCGGGAACTCTCCTCCGAGGGTGAGCGTCACTCTCCGTACGAGCAGGATGCCGAGGACGAACAGTCGGTCGCGTAGCCGGAGTTCGGCTGCCGGAAATGTGGGACAGGCAGCGGCCGTGGGGAATGCAAGACGTACGAGACCCAATGGCGTACGAAGTGCCAGTACCGGACGGGGGAGACGCTGATGAGGCAGGCGAGGAGATCAGGTGTGCGAGGGGTGCCACGCGGTGGCACCCGCCCGCTGAACCGGAGGGCCCGGGGCACCCGGAGTGCCCGGAGTGCCCGGAGCATCGCTCCCCCGGGCCGCCGACGGCACGTGGTGACCGGGGCTGCCCTTCTGCTGCTGGCCGCCGGTGCCGTGCCGGCCTTCGCCGTGTCCGCCGGGGGCGCCGACTCGCCCGAGCGGGACGCCCAGTTGGTGTACTGCCTCGCGCCGGTCCACCGCACCGACCTGCTCACGGCGGCCGTCCGGCTGGGGCTGCTGAAGGCCGACGCGGACGTCACGCCGGAGCAGTGGGCCAAGGACCACGACGCCGACTTCGGGCGGGCCTGCGCCGCGCTGATGACCGCCGAGTCGGACTCGCCGGGGACGGCCGCGCGGGCCGAGGAGGCGGACGGGGACGGCTGGCTCATGACCGCGCTCAAGCAGTTACCCCTGCTTCTGCTGGGCGCGCTGCTCACCCTGGTCGGCCAGTCCTACGAGCGCGGGTCGGCCGAACGACGGTCGCTGCGCCTGGAGTTGAGGACGACGGAGAACGCGTACCGGGATGCCGTACGGGACTACCTCGACGCGTACGGAGTGTCCTACGCCCAGGCGGACCACTTGCCGGTGCGGTCCGCGCGGGAGGCATTGACCGCCGCGCTCTCCCGGGTGCCAGGACCCGCCGCCCGCCTCGCGGCGGCGGAGCGGATCGCCGACGGACTGCCGCTGGCCGAGCCGTTGCCGAGGGACGGCGGCGGCTATGTGCTCGACTCGGAGGACCGCACCCGTATCGCGAACGAGGAACACGCGTCCTTGGCGAGCTGCCTGCGCGCCCTGCCCGAGCTGAACCGCGCCTTCCCGTACTGGAGTTGGCGCACCCGGCGGCCCGGCTCCGCGCAGTCCGGGACGACGGAGGGCGCCGAATGATCGGGCCGCTCGACGAGACGGAGAACGCGAACCCCTTCGGCGTGTATGTGCCGGAGAGCCGGGACCGGCTGCCCGCGACGCACGTCCGGCCGAAGGCCGACCATCCGCTGGTGCCCTGGAAGGACGAGAGCCATGTCCACCAGTGGGTGGACGTCGACCACGCACGGGAGCAGCTGCAACTGTTCGAGGAGTGCCTCCAGGAGGAGTTGCCCGGACTGCTCGACCCGGAGGCGCGCCGGGGCCATCTGGTCGTGGTGACCGGGCCGGTGGGCATGGGCAAGACCACGCTGATCCACCGCTGCGTGCACTGGGCGCAGGAGTACATCGAGGGCCTGGTGCGGCCGGTGGTGGCGATGGCCGGGGGGTACGAGAACCTTGGGGACAAGGTGAGTTGGGACCGCCGTGGCGACTTCGCGCAGACCCCGGAGATCAACACGGCGATCCGCGACCGGATCGTCGAGACTCTGGAGCGGGAGTTCCCCGGGGTGTCGCTCGACCCGACGTTCACCGGTGACGACGTGCCCAAGGCGTTCAGCGCCATCAGCAAGCTGCTCGCCCAGCAGAACGGTCTGCTGTTCGCCATCGTGCCGCACATCGACTGGCGGGACGCCGGGGGCGAGGTGCGGACGAACTTCCTCAAGACGTGGCTGAGCCACGCGGAGAGCCGGATCGTACTGTTCGTCGAGATCAGTCACCAGAACCCGCGAACGGCGGGTGAGGTGATCGCGGGCCTGCCGCTGAACTCGGCACTCACCCATCTCTCGCTCGGATCGCTCGCCACGGAGGACACCGTGAAGTTCACCGAGACCGCTCGCGGCGGCCATCCCGACCCCGAGGACGCCGTGCCGCCGCTGGCCGCGATCCCGAGCCAGGGCCAGGGGCAGGGGCAGGGACAGGGGCAGGGGCAGGGGCAGGGTGCGGAGCCGGCCCCCGACCCGTGGAGCCTCGCCGACGTACGGCATCTGCGCCGGGAGTGTTTCCGGGTCGCCGAGCGGCAGAGACTCGCGGGCGGCCGGGTGCGGGTGACCGCCGCCGACCTCGCCGCGCCCACCCTCGACCCCGCGGACCTGGGCCGCACACCGCCCGCGGGCCGCGCGCCCCGCAGACCCGCCTAGCCGGGGGTTCCCGACGCACCCGTTCCACCCGTACACAGGAACCAGGAACCAGGATTCATACACAGGAACCGAACAGATGTCCTCGCCAGACTCGCTGTACCGGCAGTACCGGCAGTACCCGCTCCACTCGCCGCACCCGCTCGCCGCTCCCAAGGCCGACACCGGACACACGAGGAGTGCCATCGTGACGCCGACCAGTGGACACACCTGGCACCGCAACCCCTTCCCGCTGAGCCCTGTCGTGCGCCTGGGGCCCATGTCCGACCTGGGGGACGCGCGGGTGCGGGCGGCCGACTCGGGCAACGCCCACATCGACACCCCGCTCATCGAGGACGTCGAGTCGCTCGTCGACGACTACTTCGCGCCGCCCGCCGCCGGTGGCCGGCGCGGCCGGGCGATCGCCCTGGTCGGCGAGTTCGGCCTGGGCAAGAGCCATGCCCTGCGCCGGAGTTACCAGACGATCCGGGCCCGGCACCCCGAGACGGCGACCTGGATCGTGGACGAACCGGCGCAGGACATGGGGCGGCTCTACCGCGACCGGCTGCGCGGGCCGGGCGACACCGAGCAGGGCAAGCGGGCCTTCGAGGAGCTGGTGCGGGACTACTACGCCTATGTGACGGCCGGCTGGGTCGGCGGCGAGGACGACGACCCGCGCCGCGGCACCCTGCGGGAGATCGCGACCGGGCTGCGCGACCGGGTGCTCGACCCGGACAAGGTGGTGTCGGCGCTGCGCTACGACCCCGAGGTGATCCACGCCGATCTGCGCGGCACCCTGGGCGAGGTCACCGAGCACCGCAGGTTCTCCAGCGCGCTCGCGCTGCTCCTGGAGCCGCCGTTCAACCGGATGGTGTGGAACTGGCTGAACGGCGCCGAGCCCGCCGAACCGCTGCGCGAGCGTGGCATCACGGAGGCGATCGGCCCGTCGGAGGGGCGCCCGGACAACGCGGCCGGCATCGACCGGGTCTTCGACGCGCTGACCGTGCAGGGCTTTCTGCACGGCCGGGTCGGACGGCCGTACGTCCTGCTCCTCGACTCACTGGAGAAGGTCCTGGACTGGCCGGACGACAGCCGGCGCGCGTTCATCGACGCCTTCGAACGCCTCATCAACATCTATACGAGCCACGGCGGTCTGCTGGTGTTCTGCTCCTCGCCCGACGGGCTGCGGGCACTGCGCCAGAGCGTGCACGAGCGGGTGGTGCAGCTGTGGCCGACGGGGCTCGACCCGGACCGTACGGGGGAGTTGGTGGCCCGGTATCTGGCCTCGGGCGACGAGGCGGACGACGACTCGGGCGAGGGAGCACCGGCGTCCACCGGTCCCTTCGACGACGAAGCTCTGCGGCTGCTCCATGAGTTGACCGAGGGCGTGCCGCGCGAGGTGCTCAAGACGTGCCGCGAGGCCTGGCAGCTCAGCGAGGACCGCGACGGCGTGGTGAGCCGGGTGCCCGGCGCGACGGTCCTGCGGGCGGTACGGGCGCTGCACGAACGCGTGTCGTACCAGCGGGTGTTGGGCGATGTGCACGACGCCCTCGACCTGGGCCAGTGGCGGATCGCCTCCCGTGATCCGGTGCCGTCCAGGCTCGCGCGCTCGGCCGGCGGCCGGGAGGAGGTCCTGTACTGGCTGTCGCCCGCGCCGAACGCCTACATCGCGGTGATCTACGCCCGCTCGCTGCTCCTCGCCGACGACGTCGAACGGATCGTCACCCAGGTGAACGGGTTGCGCGGCGCGGTGCGCCCGGGCCGGTTCGAGGCGCTGCTGGTGGTCAACGGCCTGGTGTCGCACGCGATGCAGGACCGGCTCGGCCGGTCGATCGGCTCCCGCCCGCTGGTGTACCGGCAGGGCCGGTTCCCGCAGAGCGTGCACGAGGCGCTGCTGCAGCTGGAGCGGCGGCTCGTGGAGGAGGGGCGGGAGGAGGATCTCGCCGAGCTGGGCGAGCGGATGCGGCGGAATCTGGAGCAGCAGACGGCCCATCTCGACGAGATGCGGCGCAACTTGGCGGCGATGACGCTGGAGGCGGCGCGGCCGGCCGCCGTACCGGCGGTGACGGGTGGGCGGGCGGCTCCCGAGCCGGAGCCGCCCGAGGAGTTGCCGGGGGCGGTGTGGCGGCGGTTCCGGGACGCGTTGGCGATGCTGGAGTCGGTGACTCGGCGGGCCGCGGCGGGATCGGCGGAGTTGCGTGTTCTGGGGTGTGCGACGTTGGTGCGGGCGTTGACGGAGGAGTTTCGGGGGGCGGTGGCTGCTTGGGCCCGGGGGGCCTCGCCCGGTGTGCCGACCGAGGTTCAGCTGAGTGATCTTCGGCGGATTTGTCGGGAGTACGAGAACGCGGTGGAGGTGTTGCCGGTGCATTTGCTTGGGGGCGCCGAGCATCCGAATCCGCTGACCCCGGCTCGTACGGTGGAGGTGCTTGCGGAGGAGGTTTGGGGGACTTTGAGTGCGCCGGCTGTTTCTTAGGGTGGCGATGGGTGTGTTTTCGTCTGCGGGCCCGGTGGGGGCTGGTCGCGCAGTTCCCCGCGCCCCTAGGGGGTTGCCGGGACCGTCAGTTCGCCTGTCAGCCCGGCCAGGGCCGTCAGCCTTTTCTCCGCGTTGCCTACCTGCCTCTGGTCCAGGGTTACGCCCAGGAGGAAAGCTCTGGGCGAGGTCCAGTGGACGTAGACCGCGCCCTCCTGGACGTCCAGGACGAGGCGGTCCACGGAGGCGGCGCCGCCTGGTGGTGGGGCGATCAGGTCCAGGGCGTCCTTGAGGCGGACGAGGTGGCCTCGGAGGCTCCGGGAGAGGTCGCGGTAGGCGGTGCGGCGGGTGCGGACGCTGACGTCCATGAAGCGGGGGCCCAGTTCCTGGCTGTCGAAGACGTCGCCGACGCAGACCAGCGTCCAGTCGCGGTAGTAGCCGGCGTACTGGAGGTCCGTGGTGTTCACGTGGGTGCGCCAGAGGTCGCGCAGCCGCTGCTCGTACACGGTGTCCGGGGCGGCGGCTGTCCCGAAGTCGACCTGGGGGCCCGCGGGTGCTTCGCCGGTCTGGAGATGGGCCTTCGCCTGTGCGTCACCGCCGAGCAACTCGTCGGGCAGGCCGTGCACTTCGGTCCGTATCCGGGTCACGAGCCGGTTCATCGCCTCGTCCATCTCGGGCACACCGCCGGGTACGTCCGTCACCGCGGCCAGGAACTCGTCGGGGCGGGCCCGGCCACCCCACAGGCCGGCGCGCCCGCCCGCGAGGACCGTACGCATCAGCTCGCCCGTCTTCAGCGGGCGCAGGACGGCGCCGAGATCCTGGGAGCAGAGCAGGAGTCTGCTGCCGGGCAGCGACTCGTTCTGCGCGTCGTCGCCGGTCTCGGTGATCAGGCTGGAGAGCGGGGCGCGGTCGGCGCGCAGGACGGCGAAGTCGAGGATGCCGTTGCTGTAGTGGGCCAGGGAGCGGATCGCGGGCGTCCGTGCGACGGTCTCCTCGCACAGCGCGGTTATCAGGCCGTGGCGCTTGGGGGTCCAGTGGGACTCCTTCAGCGTGGTGCTCGCGTGCGGTGCGGGGGCTGCCACGGGTGCTCGCCTTTCGCTGGTGGGTGGGTTGCCGGTCGATGACCTGGACGGGTCATACGTCGGGCAGCTCCAGGTCGATGTCGTAGCCCGACGGCGGCACCGGCCTGGTGGGGTCGGTGCCGGTGAGGTGTTCCAGGTGGGCGCGGACCCGGCGGCCGCCGAGGCGGTGGGCGATGCCCAGGTCGCCGAGGCGGGCCAGGGCGGTGCCGGCGAGTTCGACGGCCTCCTCGGCGCGGCCCGCCGAGGCGAACGTGGCGGCCAGGGAGTTCTCCGCGACGGCGACCCAGGGGTGGGCGCGGCCCAGTTTGTGGGTGAGGAGGTTGAGCGCGCCCCGGCCGACCTCCTCGGCCAGCCGGATGTCGCCCGTGGCCCGCAGATAGACGCCGTGCCGTACCTCACCGAGGCCGGTGTAGGGGTGCCCGGGGCCGAACCACCGGCCGAGCGTCTCCACGCACTGCCTGGCCTGGTGTTCGGCCTCGTCGGCCTTGCCGAGGGCGTGCA
The DNA here is from genome assembly GCF_042889145.1 of Streptomyces sp. NPDC002680. Lineage (NCBI taxonomy): Bacteria > Bacillati > Actinomycetota > Actinomycetes > Kitasatosporales > Streptomycetaceae > Streptomyces > Streptomyces sp. NPDC002680. Next base: position 151,382 of record NZ_JBIAQP010000007.1, on the reverse strand, counting down.
GGTCGGCGGCGTAGCTGAACCGGCAGCGCACGGTGTCGAAGCGGTCGGGGCCGAACCGGTCGACGTACAGGCCGAGGGCGCGCAGGTCGCGTTCGTGGGCGAGTTCGTAGCTGTAGAGGGGGTCCTTGAGGGCGGGGAAGCCGTCGGCGAGCCGGCGTTCGCTGATCGCGAGGCCGACCTCGGTACGGAGCCGGACTAGGTCCCAGGTGTCGCCGTGCCTGCGCAGCTTCTGGCGCAGCAGGTCGCGGGCCTCGCCGTCGCGTCCGGCGGCGCGGTACAGGTAGGCGAGGAGTTCGGCGGCGTCCCAGGCGACGGGGTCGTCCGTGCCGCCGACGGCCTGGCGGTAGCGGAAGCGGTCCTGGATCGCGGTCAGGGCGGGGGCGATCCGGCCGGTGAGCGCCTCGGTGAGGGCGAGGTTGTGCTCGGCCTGGATGGTGGCCGGGTGCTGCGGGCCGAGCAGCAGGGTGAGGCCGTCCAGGACGGGCCGCAGTTGCAGCAGGGCGTCGTCGAAGCGGCCGAGCGCGCGCAGGGTGGCGGCGTAGGAGTCGGCGGAGAGCAGGGTGCGCGGGTGGGTGATGCCGAGGAGCCTGCGGTGGCCGCGCAGCGCGTCCTGGGCGATCCGCCGGGAGAGGTCGTAGTCGCCGCGCAGCCGGTGGGCGCGGGCGACGAAGTTGAGCAACCGCAGGTATTCCGGGGACTGTTCGTCGTCGTCCTCTGCCCGCCACTGTTCACGGGCGCGCCCGGCGATGTCGAGGAGGCGGTCGAGGTCGGCGGCCTCGGCGCGCTGGCCGAGCGCGTTGAGGTGACGCAGCAGGGAGCGGCGTACCCGGGGCCGGGGGTCCTCCCACAGGCGCAGCGAGAACACCTCGCGGGCCCAGTCGGCGGGCAGGTCGGCGCCCTGCGGGGCGTATTCGGACAGGACGCCGCGCAGGACGGACTCGATGTGCGCGCGTTCGTCGGGGTCCATGCCGGCGCGGATCAGGTCGCGCAGTCCGTGGTGCTGGACGAGGGGCTGGCGGACGCGGTCGAAGTCGACGTCGAGCAGGCCGACTTGGGCGAGGGCCCACAGGGCGACGCTGACCATGTGCTCGTCGGGCAGCAGGATCTCGGTGCCGGCGGGGGCGGGCGTCGCCGATTCGTCGTCGTGGGCCAGTTCGGACAGGATGCGGCGCGAGCGCAGCAGGTCCAGGCCCATACCGCGCCCGGTGAGCAGGGAGGCGGCGCCCAACAGCCAGCCCACGGCGTCGCGTTCGGGGCTCTCGGCGCTCCAGGCGAGCGCGCCGGGCGTGGTCCGTACGACACGCCGGGCGACCCGCACCATCACCTCGACGGGGCTCACCGCGTCGCGGGTGCGGAGCAGGTCGGTCTTGCCGGCGCGGTACTCGGCGAGCAGGTCGCCGACGGCGGCGCGGACGGCGGCGTCCTGGTTCATGTGGTCGTCGCGGCGGTGCGCGGCGGTCCGTTCGGCCAGGCAGTGGGCGGCGATGTGCAGGGCCTGCGGTACGGAGTCGACGACGCTGCCGATCTGCCGGGCCTGCCGCTCGGTGATCTCCGGCACCTTCTCGGCGAGCAGCGCGCGGCTCTCCTCGACGTCCATCGGGGCGACGGCGAGGGGCAGCAGATGCGGGGGCCGGACGTCGGCGGCGGAGTCGCTGTCGGGCGGTGCGGTGCGGCTGGTGACGAGGACGTGCCCGCGCTCGTGCGGCACGGGCAGCAGGCCGTGGAGTTCGACGGGGTCGGTGACACCGTCGTACACGATGAGCCAGCTGTCGGCCTCGGCGTCGGTGCGGGAGAGCCGGGAGAGCAGCCGGGAGATGCCGTCCTCGTCGGTGCCGACGCGGTCCTCGGGCGCGCCGAGGCGCCCGGCGAGCCGGCCGAGGCCGCGTTCGACCCGGGTGCGCTCCCAGGCGCGCACCCACCACACGACGTCGTACGAGGCTCCGATGCGGTGGCACAGTTCGTGCGCGGTGTCGCTCTTGCCCCAGCCGCTGGGGCCGTGCAGCACCAGGCAGGCGCCGTCGCGGGCGGCGCCGCGCAGCTCCTCGTGGAGCGTGCCGAGGAGTCCCGGGCGGTCCACGAAGGCGGCGTTGCGCGGCCCCACGTTGGTGGTCTCCGGCAGCCGCGGGAACCCGGCCCCGCCGCCGCTGTCGCCGGGTTCGGGGGCGCCGAGGCCGAGGCCGGTGTACAGCGCCCGCAGGGCCCCTTCCTCGGTGGTGTCGCGCAGGTCGATCCGCTCGTGGTGGGCGGCGGCGGTGTGCGGGAACGGCTCGTCGACGAGCAGGATGCGGACGTCGGTGTGGGAGAGGGCGCCGATCTGTTCGAGGAGCGTGTCGTCGGCGTCGTCGGGCGACAGGAAGAGCAACGCCGCACCGGGATCGGGGCGTTCACCGGCGTAGGTGTCGGCGCGGCGCAGCTCGGTACGCACTCCCTTGACGGCGAGCCGGTCGCGCAGCCACGCGGCCCACAGGGCGTGCCGGGCCGAGTGGACGACGGTGACCTCGGTGAGGCGGGCGGTGCGACGGGCGCGCAGCCAGTCGGCGAGCTGCTCGTAGTAGGGGCGCAGTCCGCTGATCGTGCCGGCGTCCTCGGCGTCGACGGCGAGGCTTCGGCTGTCCTGGTAGAGCGGGTTGTACGGGATTTCGAGGAACGGGATGTCGGTCGCGCCGAGCGCGGCGGCGACCGGGGCGAACTTCCGGCGCACCCGCTGGCGGGCGTCGCGCAGCCGGTCGTGCACACCGACGTCGCTCTTGAGTCCGAGGGTGAGCAGCCGTACGGGACGGTCGCCCCGGCGGGCCATCAGGTCCTCGGCGAGTGCGGCGGCCCCGTCGATGGACCAGGCGGTCATCGCGAAGCAGACGACGAGCGTGTCGGCGTACGCGGCGAAGCGCGCCGGTTCGGTCGTCTCGGAGGTGTCCGGTACCGGGGCCTCGACGAGGAGATGGTCGTACGCGGCGGCGACGGAGGCCTCGGCGAGCGCCGCGAGGGCGGGTCCGCCGGGGGCGGTCGCGGTGTGCACCTGGCCGGGTTCGGGGTCGGGCGGGGGCGCGCTCTCGCCGGGTTCACCGTGACGTCCGTCGACGAGGAGGACGCTGCGGTTGGTGTCGGCGAGGATGTCGGCGACGTTGCGCAGGGTCGTACTCAGGCCGAGGTTCTCGGAGGTGGCGAGGAAGACCGCGAACGGCCCCGGCCGGTCAGGGGTGTTGGCGTCTGGCATGACTTCTCCGCTCGGCGCGGCGGTGAACAAGGGAAAGAGAAAGGAAAAGAGAGCGGATAAATAGAACAAAGGAGATAAAGGGTGTATTCAGGGAGCGCCAGTATAGGACTCCGCACACCTGACTGACGGCGTCCGAACCCCTCCCGCGTGCCACGACGCGCGCCCCGCGTCTCATGCGCTCTCGCTGTGCCCGGTGACGAAGGGGTTGCCCTCGGCGCAGCTGTCGTGCACCCGGCGCAGCAGGGCGCCGAGCACCGAGTCGGGCAGGGCCTCGATGTCCTCGGGCGGCAGGGCGGCGAGGTCGAGAACGACCGACTCGACCTCGGGCTCCGGGCTTTCGCCCGCTCCCGCTCCGGTACCCGCCCCGGTGGGGGCGGTGCCGTCGGCGACTGCCATGCAGGTCACTCCATGGGGTGTCGGAGGATCTCGGGACGGTCTTCCAGCCTAGCGCCGTCAACTGCCCCTACGGCAGGAGCCGGAGACCGTGAGCGTCACTCAACTTCCCTCCGGTCGACCTTCGTTGGCTCATTCATGATGTTGACGCTGAAGTTTCCCCGCCCGAATACTGACCGGGATACCGACATACTGGTCGAACGCCGAACAGAGTGCGCCGGGGGAAGCGGATGAGCCGACCGCCACCGCACCGCGCCGAACCGCCCTGGCCGAGGGCTGCCGACGTGGCGGCGCGCCTGGCGGCGGGCTGGGTGCCGTCTCCGCTGCACTCCTTCGTCCTCAAGGTCCACAGCCGCTGCGACCTGGCCTGCGACTACTGCTACATGTACCGCTCCCACGACCGGAGTTGGCGCACCCAGCCGCGCACGATGGCCCCCGCGACCCTGACCCGCACGGCCGAACGCATCGCAGAGCACCTGTCCGCGCACGGGACGACCGAGGCGGGCGTGGTCCTGCACGGCGGCGAACCGCTCCTGATGGGCGACGAGGCACTGACCCGGACGGTACGCACCCTGCGCACGACGGTCGGCGACGGAGTACGCCTGCATGTGACCGTGCAGACCAACGGCCTCCGTCTGACCGAGCAACGCCTGGACCTGCTGGGCGAGTTGGGCGTACGGATCGGGGTGAGCACGGACGGCACCCGCGCGGCCCACGACCGCCACCGCCGGAGCGCCGACGGCCGAGGCAGCCACGCCCGGGTGGAGGCGGCCCTGCGCCGCCTGTCGAGCGAGCGCCACCGCCCCCTGTTCGGCGCCCTGTTGTGCACGATCGACCTGCGCAACGACCCGGTACGCACGTACGAGGCCTTGCTGGCTCACGACCCCCCGGCGGTCGACTTCCTTCTCCCGCTGGGCAATTGGCGAACCCCACCACCCGGCCTGGACCCGACCGGCCGACGCACTCCGTACGCGGACTGGCTGTGGGCGGTCTTCGAGCGCTGGTACGGCGCACGGACCAAGGAGACATCGGTCAGACTCCTGGACAACCTGCTCGCCCTACTGCTCGGCGCGACCCCGCAGACGGAGGCGCTGGGCCTGTCCCCGGTCCGCTACGCGGTGGTGGACACGGACGGCTCCCTGACCCAGGACGACACCCTCCGCACCGCGTACGACGGCGCCGCCCGCACCGGCCTGGACATCCACCACCACTCCTTCGACACCCTGCTCCTCCACCCCGGCATAGCGGCCCGCCAATGGGGCGCGGCCGCCCTGTCCGACCGCTGCCGAGCCTGCCCCCTCCACCGGGTATGCGGCGGCGGCCACTACGCCACCCGCTACGCCCACGACACAGGCTTCGCCAACCCGAGCGTGTACTGCGCGGACCTGACGGAACTGATCGAACGGGTACGCAGACGCCTTGGCGCGGACTTGAAGGCAGGGGCGGAAAGGGGCGCGCCCCAAAGGGGCGCGGGGAACTGCGCGACCAGCCACACCAAACCCGCACCCGCCAACGCACAGCACCCCCCGAGCTCAACGGCGCCCCGATGACCCCACCCCCGCACCGGATACCCACCGCACTGTTCGACGCCCTCGCCACAGGCGCCGGCGGCGCACCCGCCCTGCACCTACTCGCCCGCGCCGAACACAGCAGACGCCTCGCCTGCGCCTACGCCGTAACCGTGGCGGCCCGGAAAACCGGCGGCAAGCCCGCCGAGGCGACCGAACACGCCTGGACCCTGCTCACCGACGCCACCCGCACCACCCCCGACGCGACGACGACAGTCCTGACCCACCCTTCGGCAGGCCCCGCCCTGTTCGGCCTGCTGGCCCACCTCCGCAACCCGGACGACCAACTCCCGCCCCCCGTCCACTGGTTCACCGCCCTCGCGGTGTCGGCGGCGGCCCGCGCGGGCCTGCCGACCCGGACCGAACTACCGCTCACCGGCCCCTGGCTGCCCCTGCCGTCCCTGGGCCGCGCCCACTTCCCCGACGCACACCCCGGCGACCACGCGGAGGTGCACATCGACGAGGCGGGCCACTGCCACATCACGGTGCGGGACGACACCGTGACGGTGCCGGGACTCCCGTACGGCAAATGCGCGGCACCCGAACTCCCGTACACCGAAGCCCCATCGCACAACTCCCCCGGCACCACCGCCCGTTGGCACGGCCCCCACCTCCTCACCACCCTCGAAGGCGGCACCCCGCTCCTCCTCGACACCCTCGACCCACCCTGCTTCCCCCACTCGGCCCCTCACCCAGAGGGCCTCGCCGAGACGCGCCGCTGGGCCGCACACGCCCAGGACGCGTGCCGGCTCCTGCGCGCGGACCACCCCGAGGCGTACGCCGAACTGGCCGCCGGGCCACACCTGTTGGTGCCGCTGACCCGACCCGGCCACGGCAACAGAAGCGGCAGCAGTGCCGAGACCTTCGGCTGCATGGCCCTGTCCCCGCCGACCTCGGCGACAGGCCTCGCGGTGACGCTCACGCACGAGACGCAGCACAACAAACTGGCGGCGCTGCTCCACCTCTTCGACCTGTTCGAGCCGGGCGGCCCCGAGCGCTTCTACGCCCCCTGGCGCCCCGACCCACGCCCCCTGCCCGGCCTGTTCCACGGTGCGTACGCGCATCTGGGCGTCGCCCGCTTCTGGGAGCGCCGCCGGGAGACGGAACCCGACCCGGCGCTGCGCGCCACCGCGCACGCCCAGTTCGCCCGCTGGCGCCTGGCCGCCCACGAGGCGACGACCGTCATCCTGTCCTCCGGCCGCCTCACACCCCTCGGCCACCGCTTCGCCGGGCACATGCTGACCACCCTGGACACCCTGTGCGCCCTGCCGGTGCCCGCCCCGGCCCTGCGCCACGCGGAATCCGCGGCCCGCGCCCACCGCACGGCCTGGCACCACCGAAACACGGACACGCCCCGACAACCGGGATCGGGCGTGATCAACAGCCCTGCGGCGTGATCACGTTCGACCCGTCGTCACGCGTTCTGCCCAACGGACGCGTTACACGCCGGAAACCTTGACGATCTCTGTGGTGGGTGCCACGATTCCGGCGCCGCGATGTTTACGTAAACATCGCCCCCCTCGGTCCCCCGACCGGCATGCGAAAGGGCTAGTTGATGCGCAACATCCTCGGCGGCATCCGCCCCTCCTCCCCCCGACTGCGCGCCGCACTCGTAGCGCTCGCCATCGCCGCGACCAGCGGTACGGCGGTCGCCGCGACCCCGGCCCCAGCCCCAGGCACAGCCGCAGCCTCCTCCGGCGGCCTGGCCAGAGACACGACCCAGTTCAAGGGCGTCAACTGGGCCGACCCGCGCGACAACTTCGCCGACGACCTGCTCCAGTTGTCCGGTCTGTCGACCTCCGACACCTACGCCCAGACGTACGCCAAGTCGAGCCGGATCATCTCGGCGTTCCGCGCGAACCTGGGTGCCAACACGGTGCGGCTGCCGATCAACCCGTACACGGTCAACGGCGCCTACTGGAAGTCGTACCGAGGGGTCATCGACGCGGCGTCGGACAAGGGTTTCAAGGTGATCGTGTCCTACTGGGAGGGCACCGGCGCCCAGAAGGACGGCTTCATCGACGACACGGCCACCTACTGGCCCATGTGGGACAGGGTCGTCAAGGCGTACAAGAACGACAGGCACGTCTACTTCGAGCCGATGAACGAGCCGCACGGCTACACCGAGACCGAGTGGGCGGACATCGCGGCGAAGTGGCTCGCGACGTACAAGTCCGTGCCGCGCAACCAGGTGTTCGTCAGCGGCGCCGGCTACAACGACCACGTCACGTCCGTCTGCGCCGACCCGCGTCTGAAGGGTACCTACCTCTCGCTGCACCACTACGGCTTCTGGAAGGAGTACGCGACCTACGACCAGTGGGTGGCCGACCTGAAGGAGCGCATCGGCACGTGCGCGAACCGGACGGTCGCGGACGAGTTCGGGGCCTTCATGACGACGGGCTTCGACTACAACAAGAAGACCCCCGACAACAACTTCATCAACTTCATGCAGGCCGTCACCGACACCTTCCGCGAGCTGAGGATGGGCTCCGTGTACTGGCCCGGCCTGCGCACCGACGACATGTACTCGATCCAGACCCTGACGGGCACCACCGACCGCCCCTGGCTGGCCACCACCAACCAGTCCGGCGCCGACCGTCTCGCCTGGGGCTGGGGCAGGGGCAAGCCGGTCCAGGACTGATCCGTCGCGGCTCACGTAGGTTCGGGAACATGACGAACCTGATGAGCCCGACGAACCCCCGGATCAGTGTGCTGTACGACCGCGACTGGGCCCCGGAAGGGCTGCCCGGCTTCGCGCGCCGGGCCGAGGCCCTCGGTGTGGACGACCTGTGGGTGGTCGAGGACCTCGGCTGGAACGGCGGTGTGTCGGCGGCGGCCGTGGCGCTCGGCGCGACGGAGGGACTGCGGGTCGGCATCGGGATCGCCCCCGCCCCGCTGCGCAGCCCGGCACTCCTCGCCATGGAACTGGCCACGCTGGCCCGGGTGTTCCCGGGCCGGCTCGTCGCCGGGATCGGACACGGCGTACGGGAGTGGATGACCTCGGTCGGCGTCGCACCCCGTTCACCGCTGGCCCTGCTGGAGGAGACGATCACCTCCGTACGCGCCCTGCTGCACGGGGAGCGCGTGGAACTGACGGGTCGTGAAGTACACCTGGACGGCGTCCAGTTGGTACACCCGCCCACCGAACCACCGCCCCTGGTCGCCGGTGTGGTGCGACCCCGCTCGCTGGAGCTGTCCGGCCGGGTCGCGGACGGCACCCTGATCGCCGAGGGCCACGGCCCGAGCGACCTGGAGAACACCCGGGCACTGACCACGAAGGGCGGTGCGGGCCCCGAACACACCCTGACGGTACTGGCGTTCTGCTGCGTCGGCGACGACCCCGACGACGTGGCACGCACCCTGCATCCGCACACCGAGGGCCACGGAGAATGGCTGGGGCGCCCGCAGGAGGACGTGTTCACCGTCTCCGGCAGCGCCTCGGAGGCCGCCGAGGACATCGGCGCACTGTCGACGGCCGGCGCGGACACGGTCGTACTGCGGATCGTCGGCGCGGAGCCGATGCGTCAACTGGAGTCCGTACTAACGGCGTTGGGCCGCTGAACCGGTCCTGGACTCCTGGACGGATCAGTGGGCGGCGAACTGGACGCGGGTGGGCTGCACGGCATCGGGCCGTACCGCGATCCCGTCGATCGTGAGCTGCTCCCCGTAGATGTCACTGATCCTGATCGCGCCGCCGCATCCGCTGCCCTGCTCGGAGAGGAAGTAGTTGTACTCGGTACGCGCCAGCCGGACCCAACTGCCGCCGCTGGTACGGACTTCGAGGCGCGCCAGCGGATTGCGGTGGCCGATGACCTGGATACCGCACCAGTACTGGCTGGACCCGGTCTTGTAGCGGACGGAGAGGGTGCCGGCGTTCGTGGGGCTCAGCAGACTCCACGTGATCGGGATCCGGCCGGCCACGGGGTCGGCGATCTTGGCGAACGCCTCGGCGCTGAGGTCGACCTGGCCGGGTGCGCAGTCCCCCGGGCACTCGTTGGTGATCCGGACCGTGACGGACGCGCCGCTCGCCGCACGGACGAGGATGTACGCCCCGCACGCCATGGACGTCTCGTAGTCGGTGGTGTTCATCGCGGCGGTCATGACGTCGGCGCTCGGCCCGTACGAGCAGGCGTGACCGTCGCCGTTCCCGGCACCGTAGAAGGTGGCGACGCCCTTGTAGTCGACGCCGGGCTTGATCCGCCCCGCCAGGGGCGCCGCGCCGGAGGCCGGTTGGGGAGCGGCGGCGGTACGGGTGGCGGCGGCCGACGGCTTCGGGGCCGCGGCGGCGGTCCGAGTGGCCGTCGGGGTGGCCTTCGTCGTGGCCTTCGGGGACGCGGACCGGGTGACGGAGGCCGTCGGGGACGGCGTCGGCTCCGGCGACGCGGTGGGCGGGACGATCACCCGCGCTCCGGCGGCGGACGTGGCGGCCCCGTACCCGTCGTCGGCCTCGCGCCCGGGGCGCAGGGCCATGACCAGGGATATGACGAGCGCGACAGCCGCCACGGAGGCACAGACGAGAACGCCCCGCCGCCGGTGGAGGGGCGGACGCGGAGAACGACGCGAAGAACGGGACGCCACGGCAGAGGTCCTTACCTGGTCCGGTTGAGGCAGCTTCCGGCCCATAGTCTCCACGGCGCCCCGAAAGGTTGCCGGGGTTTCGCCGATCCCGTGAAATCGAGCGGGTGACCGACCCGCGAAGTTCTCAGTCGTCCGGGCAGACGGGGTCTGTCGACTCGCCGTCACCAGTACATGACCGACGCGTTCCCCGACCCGTACGTGGAGTACATCCGGACGCGCAGGACGTACCGGCGCCCCTTGAAGAGCTTGACCTCGACGCGGCCGTTGCGGTCCTCGCCGCTGTCGTCCTCACTGGTGACGTAGCGCAGGTTGTCACCGTCGACCTGCTCGAAGAGGACCATCAGCGCGTCGGCGTCCCCGAAGGTGCCGAACCGGTACTTCTGGCTCTTCTCCGGGACGATCCCGTAGTCGGCCTGTTCGCCGGAACCGAGGTCCAGGACCGCCGACTGGAACGGCTTCAGCTCGTCCAGCTGAGGAGCCAACGGCGGGTACCACAGGCGTACATGCTGCTTGTCCGTCTCGGACAGTTTGAGCGGGGAGGCGATGCCGTTCCGCAGTGCCTCCGGCTTCCTGATCAGGCCCGGTCCGAACCCGTAGTGCATGATCGACTTCGGGTCGTGCTGCGAACCCGTCACCTGGTTCGTGGAGAGTTTGCGGATGATGTTGTGATGGGTCCGTTCCGGGGGCCAGAAGTTGGGCGGGCCGCCCATGAACTGGAGCAGCTTCGGCTCGTCCCACTCGATGCCCGCGAACGGGTTCTGGTGCTCGTGGCAGAAACCCATCGCGTGCCCGATCTCGTGCCGGACCGTGGCCTTTCCATGGGGTGACGTCGGGTCCCAGCCGAAGTTCATCGTGGCTTCAGCGGCACCGATGCCGAGGCAGTCCGTGCCTACGTACGACCAGGAGCCGTCATCGGCGAAGGTGATCCGGATCTCCGATTCCGCGGGGTCGTCCTCGGGGCGGAACCGCAGTCCGATCCCGACGTCCTCCCATTCCTGGAAACCGTCGTGGACCTCGGTCAGCCACGCCTTCGCCACACCGTCGTCGGCGCCGTCGAGGAAGCAGTACCGCAGCTGCGTGCCGTTCACCCACTTCGACTGGTTGAGCAGTATCGCTCTGGTCCGGGGAAGGCTGAGATCCGGGGGCAGCGTGCGCATTGCCTGCGGAGGCTGGGCACAGTACCGCTGAGCGTCCTGGTTCTGCACGTCGTTCTCCTGGTGAGCGGTCATGGCGATGCACTCCTCGGATCAGACGGTGAAGGGGCGCTGCCGCAGGAATCCGTCGTCGGGCCGGCCGGTGATGAACAGGCCCGGGCTCTGGTTGGGCGGCATCCTGCGGAGGATCTCGCGGTGGAAGGACTTGTGCCCGCCGGTGAACTTCCCCTCGCTCCACACTTCCTTGAGCGTGCCGGTGAACAGCCCGTTCTCCCAGCCGTCGGCGGCCAGTTGGTTGTCCGCGCAGGCGGAGAGGAGCAGGACGCTGGCCGGCAGGTCGAGGGTGTCCTTCGGCCGCAGGTTGCGCTGGATCGTGTCGTAGAGGGTGCTGTCCCGGTCGTACGCGGCATGCTGCTCGTCCGGCGGCATGATCCGCGAAGTGACCTCGATGTGGTCCGGGTCGCGGGTCTGGTACTGCTCCTCCATCGCGTCCGGAGTCAGGAGTCTGCGCACCGCCCTGACGGCCGTCTCGCTGTGGCAGCAGTCGAAGCAGGCGGAGATGCGCACCCCTTCGGCGAACGCCTCGAACTCCTTGTACAGCTCGTCGTCGATGAACTCGCGGTCGTAGAGGACCAGGGTCTCGTCGAGACGGTCGGGCTCGTCCTCGGGCCCGTTCCTGTCGGGCACCTGGCCACCGTGACCGGAGTAGGTGAGGAGCAGGATGTCACCGGGCGTCAGGACCCTGGCCGCCCTGCGGAGTTCGGCGGTCACGTTGTCGACCGTCGCGTCCGCCGTCAGCAGCATCCTCCGGTCGTCGAAGCCGGTGCTCCTGGCGATCTCCTCCATGTCGCGGGCGTCGTTCTCGCACGCGTTGAGCTTTCCGTCCCATCCACCGTACTTGGTGGGGTCGACCCGATTGAGTCCGATGTGGAGTGATATGCCGTTGGCCATGGGGTGGCCTCCTTCTCTACGGACGAAAGCGTCCGGAGCGGATCCCCGAGCCTGAGCCGATCAGCCCATTACTTCTCCCAGTATCCGATACTGGCCCATATCACGCCTTTTCTGGATTTTCCGGCGGCATGGGACGGACCGTGAGGATCTGCTCCGCCTGTCCGACCGGCCCGTGGATGTCGTGCAGGACGCTGCTGGTGAGGCCCTGGCCGGTCGGGCCGAACGTGACGGTGGTGTCCAGGCCGGTCCAGGGGCCTTCGGGCTGTCGGTGGAGGTGGACGGTCAGATCGACGTTGGGGAACATCCAGGCGGTGGGCGGCTGTCGTACGGCGATCCCGTTGGCGGTGTCGACGAGGGAGACGAAGGACGCGAGCGGGCTGCTGGGCTCGCCGTCGACCAGGGCGAGGCGGGTGGAGACCCAGGCGGTCGTCCGGCCCGGCCGGGGCGGCGCGAGCGTACGGAAGTCCAGCGAGGCGATGTACCCGCCGGGCCACAGCTCCGTCATCGGCCACGGGGTGAGCGCCTCGGGAGGGGTGAGCCGGGCGTCGGGGCCGCCGGCGACGGCGGAGGTGTCGAGGACGGCGAGGAGCCAGGCGCGGGCCCGGACCACCGGGCGGCCCGCTATGAGCACCGTGGCCTCGATCAGCTCGATGGTGCGGCCGGGCCGGACGGTCTCCACCCGGATCTCGCACTCGTCGAGGGCGAGCCGGCCCAGGATGTCGTAGCTGATCCGGGCCAGGACGAGACCGGTGCCCGGCCGCGCGGCCAGATGACGGTCGATGGCGTGGACGACCAGGCCGCCGAGCGGGCTGAAGTGCTGCTCGTCCGGGTCCCAGGCCCCGCCGGCGTGGACCGTCGGCTTGTAGCGGTGCTCGTCGATGCGCTCGTAGTAGCTGCCGGGGGCCGGGGTGCCGGTGTTCAACGTGCGTCTCTCCTCGGGCTGTTCGCGAGCCTGGTCGACTGTGCGCTCGCGGGGGTCTGTCACCTCTTCATCATCGCCCCCGGGTGACGCACGACAATGACCGGGAGCCCGGCCGCGGGGAGAGTCGCGGCCGGGCCCGGTGGCGGAGATGAGCGGGCTCAGTACAGGCCGGTGCAGCCGCTCCAGCCGGTGGCGATCCGGGTCTTCGTGCCGAAGGTGGCCGCTTCAGCCCATGCCGCACCGTCAGACTCACGCCGAGGGGAAGACGTTGTACGGAACGGCACCGGACGGTGCCGCAGGGCCGGCCGAAGAGCCGGCCGTCATCCTCCCGGCAGACGCGGAGCCGTGGTCGAACTGCGCACCACCAGCCGCGAACCGACGCGGATGAGCCGGCCGACGCCCTCCGGACCAGGGTCGCCGTTGTCAGGACGGCCATTGTCGGAGCGGCTGTCGATGCGGCGCAGGATCTGCTCCGCGGCCAGTTCGCCGAGGTCGCGGGCGCCGTTGTCGACGACGGTGATCGGCGGGTGCCAGTACGGGAACCAGGGCGCCTCCTCGTGGCACACGAGCGAGAGCTGCTCCGGCACCCGGACCCCGAGCTGCACCAGGGACCCGAGCGCCCCGAACGTCGCTTCGTGGTTGGCGCTGTACAACGCGGTCGGCGGATCGTCCGCACCCATCACCCGCAGGACCGCCTCCGCGCCGAACGGCACGGTGTACGGGCCACGCGCGCACAGGACGGGATCGGGTTCGAGTCCGGCGGCGCCCAGGGCGGCGGCGAACCCCGCGTAGCGGTCGCGTCCCGAGTCGACGTTCGCCGGGCCGCCGATGAAGGCGATCCGGCGGTGTCCGAGGCCGAGCAGGTGCTGGACGGCCAGTTCGGCGCCCTCCCGGTCGCCGGCCATCACGGAGTCACCGGGAGCGCCGTCGGGGGTGCGCATCAGGTTGACGACCGGGATACCGGCCGCGCTCACCTCCCGGACCGTCGCGGTGTTGTCGCCGGTGCCCACGATGATCAGGCCGTCGACGCGGTGGTCCAACAGCATGTCCAGGTAACGGCGTTCGCGTACCGGGTCGGAGTCGGTGACGCACAGCAGCACCTGGTAGCCGCACTCGTCCAGCCGCTGCTGGAGCACCCCGGTGATGGTGTGGAAGGAGGCGTTCACCAGGTTGGTGATCACCAGCCCTATGAGGTTGCTGCGCCGTGTGCGCAGTCCGCTGGCGATCCGGTTCGGGCGGTAGCCGAGGCGTTCCGCCGCGGACTGCACCGCGCGCTTCGTCCGGTCGCTGACCCGGCTGGACCCGCTGAGCACCCGCGAGGCCGTGCTCTTGGAGACCCCTGCCGCCTCGGCCACCTCGTCCAAGGTGACTGCCACCCGCCCACCCCCGATCCGATCTGATCCGATCATGAAATCGATCCCATACGACCCTGCTCACACGCGGAGTCGCGATCGCCATGATGGCAGATCCAGTGAAGTCAGTGGCGTAAACAATGCGTTTCACGAGCAACTTCCGGCCAGAACGACATTGACCTCCACCCCGATCCGCTGCAACCGTGCTGTGCAATCGATCCCACACGGAGCACAGCATGACCCCTTCGAGCACCGTCCCCTGGCGCGGCTACTGGCCCGCCGCTCCCACCCCCTTCGCCGCCGACGGCTCGCTCGACGAGAACGCCTGGCGCGAACTGCTCGGGCTGTACGCCGAAAACGGCGTCCACGGGGTCCTGGTGAACGGCACGACCGGCGAGTGGTTCTCCCAGACCCCCGAGGAGCGCCGCCGGGTCGCCGAGATCGCGGTCACCGAACTCTCCGGGCAGCTGCCGGTGGTGATCGGCTGCGGCGCGTACACCGCGGCCGAGTCCGCGCGGTACGGCACACACGCCCGCTCGATCGGCGCGGACGGCATCCTCACCACCCCGCCGCCCTACGTCCATCCGAGCCAGGACGAGATCCACGCCTTCTACGCCACCCTCGCCGGGGCGGTCGACCTGCCGCTCATGGTCTACAACTGGCCGCGCGGCACCGCCGTCGACATCACCGTCGACACCCTGGCCAGGCTGGCCGAACTGGACACCGTGGTGGCCGTCAAGGACAGTTCCGGCGACGAGCTGAAGGTCGCCGACACCTGCGCCGCCCTGGCCGGGAAGGTCCAGGTCTTCGGCCGCTTCATCCACCGCCGGGGCATGGCCGTCATGGCCGAGTTCGGCGGCGCGGGAAACATCGACGGCGGCGGCCTCGGCGCCCCCTTCGCCGTCCCCTTCTACGAGGCCTACTGGGCAGGCGACCTGGCCCTCGCCCGGGACTGGTCCGCACGCTACGAACGGCTTGTGAACCTGCTCGTCAACGACGACTACAGCTCTCGGTTCGCCTCACCCACCTCGCAGCTCAAAGCCGCCATGCGGCTGCTCGGGCAGCCCGGAGGGCACGTACGCCCCCCGCTGCTTCCCCTGGAGGACCCGTCCGCGCTGCTCGGCCTGTCCGAGGCGCTCGACGAGGCCGGGCTGCACCCCTGTTCCACCAGTACCGGAAAAAGGTGAACCGACCGTGCGCAGACTTCTCATCGCGGCCTCTTCAGCCGCCGCCCTGCTCCTGACCGTGACGGCCTGCGGCAGCGAGGACTCGTCCTCGTCGTCCGCCGCCGCGGCCCCGACCGGCTGCACGCCCAAGGTGGGCAAGGCGGACCTGGTCAAGGCGGGCACGCTGACGATCTCGACCAACGCGACCCTGCCGCCCATGCAGTACCTGGACGCCTCCAACAAGATCGTCGGCATGCGGGTGGACCTCGGCAACGAGATAGCCAAACTCCTCTGCCTCACCCCGGAGTTCGTCAACATCCCCTTCGACGCGCAGATCCCCGGTGTGCAGTCCGGACGCTGGGACATGATCGACACCGGCATGTTCTACACACCGGAGCGCGCCAAGACCATCAAGCTCGTCCCGTACGAGATCCAGGGTGTCTCCGTCTCCGTCGCCAAGGGCAACCCGAAGAAGATCACCTCCGAGGACGGTCTGTCGGGCAGGACCATCGCCGTGGAGGCCCCGGGCTACGAGTTCGACACCCTCACCGCGCTCAACAAGGAACTGAAGGCAGCGGGCAAGAAGCAGATCACCGTCCGCACCTTCACGACCACCGCCGACGCCTACCAGGCACTGTCCGCGGGCCAGGTCGAGGGCGTGGCCATCGTCGAGTCGGTCACCAGCTACTACCAGAAGGACGGCCGCTTCGAGACGGCGGTCAAGGGCATGAACCCCGCGCCGCTCGCCCTCGGCTTCGGCAAGCAGAAGCCCGCCGACGCGGTGGCGGGCGCGCTCAACACCCTGCGCGAGAACGGCTACTTGGCGACGTTGTTCAAGAAGTACGGCGTCACGGCCTACACCGGCGACCTCAAGGTGACCACCGGCGCGATCAGCGCGAAGTAGCGAGCGAAGGGCGAGAGCCATGTGGTCCTGGGATGCCTTCTTCTCCTTCCTCACCAATCCCCAGCTCATTCAGGGAGCCTGGACGACGATCTGGCTGACCACGGTCAGCATGGTGCTCGCCCTTCCGCTCGCCGTGCTCGTGGCGCTCGGCAGAGCGTCCCGCATCGCACCGGTCCGGGCGGTCACGGGCTTCTATGTGTGGCTGATGCGCGGCACCCCGCTGCTGGTCCAACTGGTCATCATCTACACGGGGTTGCCACAGGTGGGCCTGCGCCTCGGCGTGATCAGCGCGGCACTGACCGGTCTGGTCCTCAACGAGGCGGCGTACCTCTCGGAGATCGTCCGCGCCGGGGTCCTCTCGGTCCCGCGCGGTCAGTCCGAGGCGGCCCGTGCTCTGGGCATGCCGCCCTGGAAGGTGTTCCGGGTGGTGGTCATGCCGCAGGCGCTGCGGGTGATGGTCCCGCCGCTCGGCAACAGCTTCAACGGCCTGCTCAAGACGACCACGCTCGTCTCGGTGATCTCCGTCGAAGAGCTGCTGCGCCGCACCCAGTTCGCCGTCCAGACCAACTTCCGCGTCCTGGAGGGCCTCACCGCGGCGGCCCTGTACTACCTGGCGATGACCACCCTGTGGGGGCTGGTCCAGCGGTGGCTGGAGGTCCGGGTGGGCCGCGGTCACCAGACCGGGCCGAGCCGTGGCCGCCGCATCAAGAGCGCCACCGTACCGGCACTCGAACTGGAGACCCGATGACCATCGAGAAGACAGCCGCTCCCGCGGTCGTCGAAGCGTGCCAGGTACGCAAGTCGTACGGCGGGGTCGAGGTCCTCAAGGGCATCGACCTGACGGTCCGGCAGGGCGAGGTCGTCCTCGTCCTGGGCCCGTCGGGCGGCGGCAAGAGCACCTTCCTGCGCACCCTGAACCACCTGGAGGCGCCCGACTCGGGCACCGTCAGCATCTGCGGCGAGCGGATCGGCTACGGCGAGAAGGGCGCCCTGCGGGAACGGCGGATCGCCGTCCAACGGCGGCGTACCGGCATGGTGTTCCAGCAGTTCAACCTGTTCCCGAACATGACCGCGCTGGACAACGTGGCGTCCGGTCCCGTGCACGTGAACGGCGTGTCCAAGGCCGAAGCACGCGCCGCCGCAGGCGAGTTGCTGGCGATGGTGGGCCTCGCCGACAAGACCGGCTCCTACCCCTCCCAGCTCTCCGGCGGCCAGCAGCAGCGGGTGGCCATCGCCCGCGCCCTGGCGATGCGGCCCGAACTGCTGCTCTTCGACGAACCGACCTCGGCGCTCGACCCGGAGATGGTCGGGGAGGTGCTCGACGTCATGGTCCGGCTCCGCGAGGAGGGCATGACCATGATCGTGGTCAGTCATGAGATGGGCTTCGCCCGCGCGGCGGCCGACCGGGTGGTGTTCATCGCCGACGGCCTGGTGGTGGAGGACAAGTCCCCGGACGTGTTCTTCTCCGCGCCGGAGCACGAACGCACCCGGCAGTTCCTGGAGCGAATCCTGTGACCCTCGTATGTCCTCCACCCCCCATGACCCCAGTGAGCACCACCATGAGCACACGCCCTCTGCCGGAGACCGTCACCGTCACCATCGACGGCAGCCCCAGCCAGGCCTGGGCGGGCCAGTCCGTGACCGCCGTCCTGGTCACGGCCGGGATCTGGCCGCTGCGCCGCAACCCGGTCAACGGCCAGCCGCGCGGCCCGTTCTGCGGGATGGGGGTCTGCATGGAGTGCGAGGTGACCATCAACGGCCGTCCGGGTTCCCGCAGTTGCACCGCGCACGTCACCGACGGCATGGACATCCGGACGGCGGCACATGGCTGACGTCATCGAGGAGTCGGAGACGGATGCAGCGGTGGTCGGCGGCGGCCCCGCCGGACTGCACGCGGCGCTGGTCCTCGCCCGGGGCGGGCTGCGGGTGGTCCTGCTCGACGAGTCCGACACCCTCGGCGGCCAGTACTACAAGCGCCGGGCCGAGCAACTCGCCGCGTCCTTCGGCGACTTCCGCCCGCGCGGCACCGAACTGATCCGCCAGGTACGGGAGTCGGGCGTCGACTGCCGCACCGGCACCCTGGTCTGGGGCGCCGAGGACGACGGGCGCACCCTGTTCACCAGCGACGTGCACACCGGCGCGCTCGGCCAGGTGCGCGCCCGTGCCACGCTCGCCGCCACCGGCGCGTACGAACGCACCCTGCCCTTCCCGGGGTGGACCCTGCCTGGTGTCGTCACCCCCGGGTTCGCCCTGCATCTGGCCACCATGGACCGGGTCCCGGTGGGCCGGCGGGTGGTGCTCGCCGGGACCGGTCCTTTCCTGCTCCCGGTCGCCTGCGCGCTGCTGGAGGCGGGCGCCGGGATCGAGGCGCTGGTCGAGCTGAACCACCCGTACCGGCCCCGGACTTCGGTGATCGGCGGTGCGCTGCGGCAGCCCGCGCGGCTCGCGGAGGCGGCCCGTTATCTGCTGACCCTCGCCCGGCACGGCGTACGCGTCGAACAGGGTGCGCGCGTGGTGGCCGCGCACGGCGACACCCAGGTCACCGCGGTGGACATAGCGGGCGCGGACGGTGGCGTCCGCCGGGTCGAGACCGACGCGCTGTGCGTCGGCTTCGGCTTCCGCCCCAGCACCGAACTCCCCCGCCTCCTCGGCTGCCGTACCGAACCGGACCCGACGGGCACGGAACAGCTCCCCGTCGTGGACGCGGACGGCGCGACCTCGGTGGACGGGCTGTACGTCGCCGGGGACTGCGCCGGTATCGCGGGCGTCCACGCGGCAGGCGTACGAGGACAGCTCGCCGCCCATGCGATCCTGCGCCGCCTGGCACCGGAACGCGCACCCGTGCGGGTGGCCGGCCTCCGTCGCCGGGCCCGCGCCCTGGACCGCTTCGCGGAACTGGCCGACCGTCTCTATCCCCTGCCCGCTCTGGCGGACCTCGCCGACACCACCCAGGTCTGCCGCTGCGAGGGCGTCACCGCGGGCGAGATCCGGCAGGCCGTCGCCACCGGCTGGAACGATCTGCACGGCACCAAGGCCGCCACCCGTGCCGGTATGGGCCCCTGCCAGGGACGCGAATGCGGCCACATCGTCGCGGCGCTGGCCGCGCGGGGTTCCGGGCCGGACCGGGAACCGGAGTCCTTCGCGGCCCGGATGCCGCTGCGACCGCTGCCGATGGCCACGACGGTCGAGGCGGCCGGAGGGCGGGAGGTGGCGGACCGGTGACCGACGCACAGCCGGACGTCATCGTCATTGGCGCCGGCGTTCTCGGCGCCAGTGCCGCCTTCCATCTCGCCGAACGCGGTTACCGCGTCGTGGTGTTGGAGCGCGGCGCCCCCAACAGGGAAGGCTCCGGCACCACCGCGGGCAACCTCCACATCCAGGCCATCCACACCCGTCGCCCCGGCCAGGAGGTCCCGGTCGACAGTGCCCGGCTGCTGCCGCTGCAACGCAGGGCGTCGGACCACTGGGCGCAGATCGAGGAACGGCTCGGCGCGGACGTGGAGTTGCGGCGCGGCGGCGGCTTCATGGTCGCCGAAACCGCCGTACAGGAAGAGGAGTTGAGGGAGAAGCACGAGTGGGAGCGCGAGGCGGGCATCCCCACTGAGGTGCTCACCGGCGACGAGGCCCGCAAGCGCCTGCCGCTCCTCTCCGACCGTGTACGCGCCGCCAGTTGGTGTCCGCTCGACGGTTACGCCAACCCGCTGCTGATCACCCCGGCCTATCTGACGGCCGCCCGCCGCCTCGGCGCCGAGGTGCACGCCTTCACCCCGGTGACCGGCGTCCAGCGGGCCGGCGACGACTACAAGGTGCTCTCGGGCGACCGGAGTTGGACCGCGCCCGTCGTCGTCAACGTGGCCGGACCGTGGATCACCGAGATCTCCGCGCTCGCGGGGGTGGGGATACGGATGTCCCCGGTCGCCATCCAGATGCATGTGACCGTGCGGGTCCCGCCGGTGATGCACCACCTGGTCCAGCACATCGGCGAGGGCATGTCGGTCAAGCAGGTCAGCGCCGGCAACCTGCTGATCGGGGGCGGCTGGCCCGCGGCGAAGCTCGACATGGCGGGCCGCAGCACCGTCAGCCTGCCCAGCATGGCCGGCAACCTCGCCCAGGCCGGACGGATCCTGCCGTTCCTCGGCGACCTGCGGCTGCTGCGCATGTGGGCCGGGCCACTGGCCGCGACCCCGGACGAGATGCCGGTGATCGGCGAAGTCCCGGGCCACCCCGGGTTCTTCGTCGCGGGCGGCACCTACGCGTTCACCCTCGCCCCGGTGTGGGGCGACACGCTGGCCCGCCAGATCGCCGGGGAGCCCCCGGCCGACCCGGTGGACGACCTGGGCCCCGCCCGCCTGCTCCACAAGGCCACTGTCCCCACTCCCCGAAAGGCCACGGCACCATGACCACCACCCTGAGGATGTTCGTCAACGGCCAGGCCATGTCCGGAGGCACCCTCAACCACGCGCTGAGCGACGCCCGCCTCCTCGGCCCCGCCCGCACGGCGGCCTCGTACCGCTTCTTCTCCGTACGCGACGAGTTCCCCGGCCTGCACCCGGTCACGGAGGGCGGCGCGGCGATCAACGGCGAGGTGTACGAGGTGAGTTACGAGGTGCTGCGCGAGCAGCTGCTCCCCGAGGAGCCCGAGGAACTCGAACTGGGCGTCATCACCCTGGAGGACGGCTCGGGTTCCTTCTCGATGCGCATGCGCGCCTCCGCGCTGACGGCCCCCGGTGTCGTCGACATCACGGCCCACGGCGGCTGGCACGCCTACCTCGCCACCACCCTCTGACCCCTCGCTGGAGGTTCTCACCATGTCTCATCCCGATCCGATCGATCTCGTGGTCCGCGGTGGCACCGTGGTCAACGCCGACTGGCAGGGCACCGCGGACGTCCTGGTGGGCGGCGGAAAGGTGCTGGGGGTGGTGGAGCCGGGCGCGTACCGTGCCGCGCAGCCGCCCGGCACCACCGAGATCGACGCGTCCGGACGCCTCGTCCTGCCCGGCGGGGTGGATCCGCACTGCCATGTCGGCTTCACCTCGGGCGACTTCACCTCCCTCGACGACTACCGCCAGGCGACCACGGCGGCCGTCTTCGGCGGTACGACCACGATCGTGGACTTCGCCATCCCGCGCCCCGGCGAGAACCCGGCCGACGTCGCCGCCACCCAACGCGCCAAGGCGGCACAGGGGTTGTGCGACAGCGCGCTGCACGCGTGTGTGGTCGAGTGGGACGACACCGTGCCGGAGCAGCTGCGCTCGCTGACCTCCGACGGCATCGTCACGGTCAAGATGTTCACCACGTACCGCGGCGAGACGATGGCCGACGAGAAGACGATCCTGAACGTGATGACGACACTGCGGGACCTGGGCGGCATGGTGGTCATCCACTGCGAGGCCGACCACATCATCGCGGACACGCAGGAACGCGGTGAGGCGGCCGGGTCGATCAGCGCGTGCCATCACGCCGGTACGAGGCCGGAGTTGGCCGAGAACGCCTCGGTCGCCGAGATCCTCGCCATCGCCGAATCGGTCTCGGCCCCCGTGTACTTCGTCCACCAGTCGACACCCGAGGCCGTCGACCTGGTGGCCCGCGCCCGCGGCCGGGGCGTACGCGCCTTCACCGAGACCGTCGCCCACCACCTGGTCCTGGACGACACGGCGTACGAGGGCCCGCACCCCGAACGCTTCGTGTGCTGCCCGCCTTTGCGCGGCGCCGACACGGTAGCCGGACTGCGCTCACGGCTGCTCCTGGGCCAGGTGGCGACCATCGGCAGCGACCACTGCTGCTACGACACGGCCCAGAAGGAGTCGGTGAGCCACGACGTACGGGCGATGCCCAATGGCCTGCCGGGAGTTGAGACCCGGATGCCGGTGATCTTCAGCGAGCTGGTGGTCAAGGGCGGGCTGCCGGCGGGCCGCTTCGTCGAGCTGATGTGCGCCAACCCGGCCCGGCTCAACGGCCTGTACCCCCGCAAGGGCGTCATCGCCCCCGGCGCGGACGCCGACCTGGCGATCTGGGACCCCACGGCCACCCGGACCGTCCGCAGCACCGGCCTGCACATGGCCACGGACTACACCCCGTACGAGGGCATCCAGGTCACCGGCTGGCCCCAGACCGTCCTGGTGGCCGGCCGCCCCGTCATCGAGGCCGGCCGCCTGACGGACCCCGAACCCCGGGGCCGCCATCTGCGTTCGGGGCCACTGAGCGGGTCCTTGGTCTGCTGATCCGGCCGGATCGGAGACTGCGTCGACCATCCTCAGCGGCGGTGGCGGGGAATGCAGAGGCTCCTTGAACTCCTCGTACATGGAGTCGGCGACGGCCCTGGGGTTGTCGAGGCCGATGAGGTCGGCCATCTCGGAGGCCGTCGGCCAACTGTGCCTTCCCACCGTGGATGCGCGTGCGCTGAACGGCCTCAAGTTCAGCGCCACACTGCCGACCCGGCTTTCGGAGGCCACGAGAAGGCGGCGCCCCAGCGACCCACCAGAAAGCCCAGGACGTAGGCCGGGCCGACGGGTTGGCCACCTTCGCGCGTGCGGCTGGACGAGGTGACATGCCGCGTCAGACCGCTTCGCCGTCGAGGAGGCCCCGCAGGATGATGCCGAGCGCGCCGGCGACTCGCTGGTGGAGGTCGAAGGGGGCCGGCTCCGTTCGGATCCAGCGCAGGATCGTCGTGAAGTAACAGGCGGCCAGCAGCTGTCCGGCCTGTTCGCAGTCGACGTCCGCCCTGATCTCCCCACGCCGCCGCCCTTGTTCGACGATCCTGGCGAGTTCGATCTCCAGGGACGGGTCCTGGAGAAGGCGGCCGTACCGCGCGGAGGCGTCCATCAGGACGGTGGTCTCGGCGCGGGACACGACGTTGAGGTCGGCCATCTCCTTCAGGTAACGGCGCAGGCGGTCGCCGACCGGCAGGTCCTCGGCGCCCTGGGAGCCGAGGATCTCGTTGACGCGGGCGCGGCGGCGGGCCCCCCATTCCTCGAGGAACCCGACCTTCTGCGAGAAGTGGTTGAAGACGGTGGCCCGGGCGACGTCGGCGGTCTCGGCGATCTGGTCCATGGTCGTCGCCTCGTACCCCTGGCTGACGAACAGGTGCAGCGCCGAGGCGTAGAGCTGGTCGCGCACCTGCTGCCGCTTGCGTTCCCGGCGTCCGGCGGGCGGCGCCGCGGGCACGGTTTCGGCTCCTGTCTCCGGGATCTTCATGGCCGCCAGTACAGCACAGGGCCGCACGGGTATTGACGCCGCCCCACCACCTTCTTAGATTGTCGGCCATTGATGGACTCCAGTCCAGCAATGTACTGAAGTCTCGCCATCCGTGCGGGACGAGACAGGAGGCAACGTGGCTTCCGTGGCATCCCGGACAGGCTGTGTCGAGCTCGGACACGGCTGTCACGCCTGGATCGCGGGCGATGTCGGCTGGGGCATGAGCAACGCCGGGCTGATCACCGGCCGGGGCGCGTCACTGCTCGTCGACACCCTCTACGACCTGCGGCTGACCAGGAACATGCTCGACGCGCTGACACCGCTGACCGCGACCGCGCCGATCTCCACCGTGGTCAACACCCATGGCAACGGCGACCACTGGTTCGGCAACCAGCTCGTGGCCCACGCCGAGATCATCGCGGCCCGCGGGTCCGTCGCGGACATGCGTCAGGTGGGTCCGGCCGAGATGCGGGCGCTGACCGGCATGGACAGCCCCGCCGGACACTTCGCGCGACGGATCTTCAGCCGCTTCGACCACGCCGGCATCGAACCCGTCCTCCCGAACCGGGTCTTCGACGGCGAGACCGTGCTGGACGTCGGCGGCACCGAGGTCCGCCTCATCGACGTGGGTCCCGCGCACAGCGCCGGGGACACGATCGTGCACGTGCCGCGGGCCCGGACCGTCTACACCGGCGACATCGTCTTCGCCGGGGCGGCGCCGGTCGTCTGGCACGGCCCCTTCGCCCGCTGGCTCGCCGCCTGCGATCTGCTGCTGGGCCTCGACGCGGACATCGTCGTGCCCGGCCACGGCCCCGTCACCACCAAGCGGACGGTCCGTGAGATCCGCGACTACCTCGAATACGTCCATGAGCAGGCCACCGCCCGCTTCACCGCCGGAATGCCGGCCATGGACGCGGCCCGCGACATCCGCCTGGGCCGCTTCGCCGACCTGCACGAGAGCGAACGCCTCGCCGTCAACGTGCACACCGTCTACCGGGAGCTCGACCCCGCACTGCCCCCGCTCGACGGCCCCGGTCTGTTCGGCCGCATGGCCGAGCTCTGCCCCCGCGTCTGACGACGCCCCACCTCGCCTGCCCTGACCTCGCAAGGAGGAGACATGGTCTCCACTCCCGCCTACGACCCACCTGCCGCCGCCCCGTCGCCCGATGCAGCACCGACCGAAAGGGCCACCACGGCACGCCACACCGGCACGATCGTCGCCGCCTGTCTGGCGGTCTGCCTGGCCCAGATCGGACTGGTCCTGCCCGCCGCGATCAACGGCGTCATGCAGCGCACCCTCCAGACGTCCGGCGGCGAACTGACCTGGATCAGCGACGCCTTCCTGGTGCCCGCCGCCGTCCTCGCCCTGACCTTCGGCGTCGTGGGCGACCTGTACGGCCGTAAGAAGCTGGTGGTCTGCGCGGCGCTGCTGTCCGCCGTCGGCTACCTGGTGTCGGCCACCTCCGACTCGGCGGCCCAGCTGATCACCGGCCAGGCGATCTCCGGCATCGGAGCCGCCGCGCTCTTCCCCGCCTCCCTGTCGATGGTCATCGCCGGCACGCCGACACCGGCCGCGCGCGCCAAGGGCCTGGCCTCCTGGACCACGGCCCTGTCGCTGGGTGCCCTGATCGCTCCGCTGATGTCCGGTGGCATCGTCGAGCACGCCTCCTTCCAGTGGGCGTTCGGCGTGACCGGAGTGCTCGCCGTGATCACCGCGGCGGCGGCCTGGCTGCTGGCCACCGAGTCCAGCGCCCCCGAGGGCCGTTCGCTCGACTGGCCGGGACAGATCACCATCGCCCTGGCCATGCTCACCCTCCTGTACGGCATCATCCAGGGCCCCTCCGACGGCTGGGGCTCGGCACCCGTCGTCGCGTGCTTCGTCGCCTTCGTCGTGTTCCTCGCCGCGTTCGTGACGGTGGAGAACCGCAGCGCGTCCCCGATGCTGCGCCTGGAGCTGTTCCGCATCCCGGCCTTCGCCGCGTCGGCCGCGATGGCGGTGATCGGCATGTTCGGCTTCCTCGGCGGCGCGTACGACCTGAGCATCCGCCTCGGCGTCATCCAGCACCAGAGCCCCTTCCAGACCGCGGTGCCCTTCCTGGTCGTCCAGGGCATCACCCCGTTCATCTGGCCGCTCCTGGTCCGCCTGCTGCACCGCGTCGGCCCCGGCCCCATGCTGGTCACCGGGTTCGTCTCGCTCGCCGTCGCCCAACTGTGGCTGCGGGCGGTGCCGATCCACGAAAGCGGCCTGATCCCCCTGCTCGGGCCGCTGGTGCTCAACGGTGTCGGCTTCGGTCTGGTCGTCGCCGCCCTCACCGCCGCCGCCGTCAACGTCGTACCGCCCACCCTGACCGGTATGGCCAGCGCCACCACCAGCCTGGTCCGCGATCTCGGTCAGACCCTCGGCCCGGCGGTCGTCGGCGCCGTCGCCCTCGGCCTGGCGTCGAGTCAACTGACCGGCAGTCTCGCCGACTTGGGCCTCACCCCCGAGGAGCACGGCATCGCCTCCGCCGTCCTGCACGAAGGCGGCCCGATCGCCCTGCACACCGCCGACCTCGGCCCGCTCAGCGCCAAGCTCGCCCCGTACACCACGGACGCCCTGGCCCACGGCTACAACAACGGACTGATCCTCACCGCCGTCGCCTGCGTGGCCGCCGCCGCGATCGCCGCCGTCTTCGTCGGCTTCCGGCCCGGTGGCACCCGGCCGGCCGGGGCGGAGGGGAGCACGGCATGAGGTTCGCGACCTTCGTCCACGACGGGAAACGGCGGTCGGGAGCCGTCGCCGGCGACCAGGTCCACCCGTTCGAACACCCCGTAGAGCTGCTGGACCTGATCGTGGAGGGCGAGCAGTCCCTGCGCTCGGCGGGCGAACGCGCCCTGACCGGCACTCTGCCGCTGCCCCTGGCCGACGTACGGCTGCTGCCACCACTGCGACCGCCGACCGTACGCGACTACATGACCTTCGAGAGCCACGTCGAAGGCGTCGCCCAGGGGTACGGCGACACGGTCCCCGAGGAGTGGTACGAGGCCCCCGCGTTCTACTTCACCAACCCGTACGCGATGATCGGCGCCCACGACAACGTACCGGTACCGCCGGGTTGCACACGCCTCGACTTCGAACTCGAAGTGGCCGCCGTCATCGGCAGGGCGGGCCGGGACCTCACCCCCGAGCGGGCACGCGACCACATCCTCGGCTACACGATCCTCAACGACTGGTCCGCCCGCGACCTCCAGGGCCGCGAGATGAAGGTGAAACTCGGCCCGGCCAAGGGCAAGGACACCGCCACCACCCTCGGCCCCTGGCTCGTCACCGCCGACGAACTCGAAGCCCACCGCACCCCGGAGGGCTTCCTCGACCTCGCCCTGACCGTCCAGGTCAACGGCGAGAACGTCGGCCGGGACCGACTGGCCGACATGGCCTGGACGTTCGAGGAGATGGCGGCGTACGCCTCCCGCGGCACCTGGATCCGCCCCGGTGACGTCCTGGGCTCCGGCACCTGCGGCAACGGCGGCTGCCTGGCCGAACTCTGGGGCCGCGGCGGCACCTTCGAACCCCCGCCGCTGACCCCCGGCGACACGGTCACCATGACGGTCGAGGGCATCGGCACGATCAGCAACACGGTCGTCGAGGGCGTGGCTCCGGTGCCGCTGCCCTCCGCCCGCCGCAGGCGATGACCCCACCGGACGTGGCCGACCTCTGGCTAGACGGTCACATGTGCGTAGACCAGAGGCTCGGCCGCGTCGCTCTCGTCGACGGTCACCAGGGCCGTGCCTGCCGTGTCGCCCTGCTCGGGGATGTCCGCGTAGAGACCGGCCAGGTGCCCCTCGGTTCCGATCGTCCAGGGAAGCCCGACGGATTCGATGTCGTCCTGCTCCAGGACGGGGTCGTCGGTCACCAGGTCCCCGGTGGTCCTGTCCAGCGAGGCCAGGAACGCCTTGAGGCCTGCGGGGCCGGTGCGGAAGCGCAGATAGAGGTCTTGGCCGCTCTCCGCACCGCCGTCGCCCGGGACCACCAGGTAGGAGGCGTTCCGGGCCCCGGCGGGCACCGCGAGCCGGAAGGTCTTCCGGAGCGCGGCGCCGGGGACCCCGTGCTTCTCCCGCGGGGCTTTCGGCAACGCGTCGTCCTTGAACCCGAAGGCCATCAGCGGTCCCGCGAGGATCGCCCCGGCGATCAGCAGGAACACACAACAGACCAGCACAAGAAGCGCGAGGGGCAGTCGCCGCTCGCCCTCCGGGCGCGTCATGTCCGCCATCAGGGCTCCTTCTCCGAACCTTCGGGTGTGATGCCTACGATCCCCGGCGCGCTCGCGGGTGCCGCAGCCGGGGTACTCGCCTCCGGGGGCGCCGGCCGGAGGGGCGGTTCAGCCGGAAGGCCGGTTCAGAGGAAGGTGATCCGTGCGAGCCGGCTGTCCAGCCAGTCCTCCGGGCGGGTGGGCTGGGCGATGGTGCCCGGGTTGTGGGGCTGGTTGAGGTCGGCGACGATCTCGGCCAGGACCCGGCGGCGTTCGGTGCCGTCCGTGACGGGCGTGGCCCGTGCGGCGAGGTCGGCGCGCAGCCCGTGCTTGAGGTGGAGCGTGAACTCCGGGTGGGCCAGGAGGTTGGCGTACCAGCTCGTCGGGCGGCCCGACGTGCCGCTGCACAGGTACGTCTCCCCCAGGGCCCGGTAGAAGAAGATCTCGATGCGGCGGGGGCGGCCGGTGCGGCGTCCCGTCGTGGTGATGTCGATGATCCGCTCGGCCGTCCCGGCGGCCGGGGTGATCTCGATGGCCGCGCGTACCGTCGCGTCCACGGTGGCTCCTTTCCTCTTTCCTATTTCCTCGTACGGCTGTGGCCTGTGGCGTCGGGTCAGGCGGCTGCGTGCTTGAGGGCGGGACCGAGGAGGAGTCCGCCGTCGATGACGAACTCCGCGCCGGTGGCGAAGGACGCGTCGTCCGAGCTGAGGAACAGCAGGGCGCGGGTGATGTCGGCCGGTTCGCCGAGCCGGGGTACGGCGAACGGCTCGGGCGAGTAGAAGTCCGAGATCGGAGCGTCGCTGCCGACGGCGGGCTCGGTGATGAACGGTGTGGCGATGACGCCGGGGTGGATGGCGTTGACGCGGATGTTGTCGCGGCCCAGCTCCAGCGCGGCGGTCTGCGTCAACCCTCGTATCGCCCACTTCCCAGCGACATAGGGGGCGTAGAAGGCGGTGCCGCCCATGCCGGAGGTGGAGGCGATGTTGACGATGACACCCCCGCCGCCCCTGCGCAGCGAGGGGACCGCCGCCCTGATGCCGAGGAACGTGCCCGTGAGGTTGATGTCGAGGACGCGGTCCCACACCCGCCGGTCGGTGGCCTCGATCGGGGCGGCCGGGTTCTGGACGCCGGCGTTGTTGACCAGGACGGACAACGGGCCGAAGCGCTCCTCGGCCGCCGTGACTGCGGCGTCCCAGGAGTCCTCGTCGGTGACGTCGAGGCGGACGTGGAGGGCGCGGTCGCCGAGTTCCGCGGCGAGGACGCGCCCCTGCTCCTCGGCGATGCCGGCGATCACGACGTTGGCGCCCTCGGCGTGGTAGGCGCGGACGTGGCTGGTCCCCTGGCCTCCGGTACCGCCGGTGACGAGCACGGTGCAGTGGTCGAAGCGTCCCATGGGTGGCTCCATTCATAGTGGCGAGTCGAGTGACTCGCCTCGCATTCGAACGTACGGGCTCGACGCATGGCGAGTCAAGTGACTCACCTCGCCTAGGATGGGGCCATGCCCACCGAGCCGTCGGCCTACCACCAGCGCGTCGCCGAGCAGAAGCGCGCGGCGATCCTGCGCGCGGCCACCCGTCTCTTCCTGGACTCCGGATACGACCGGACCTCGCTGGCCAGGGTCGCCGAGGCCGCCGAGGTGTCGAAGGCGACCCTGTTCAAGCAGTTCCCGACCAAGGCGGCGCTCTTCGACGCGATCGTCTCCGCGTCCTGGCAGGCGGGCGACGGGGACGAGGAGGCTCCGCCGCCGGGCGACCCGCGCGCCGGCCTCGCCCGGATCGGCCGGCGCTACGTGGCACTGCTCACCCGCCCGGACATGGCCGACCTGTTCCGGATCGTCATCGCGGAACTGCCGCGCTTCCCGGAGCTGGCCGAGTCGCAGTTCAACCACGGCAAGATGCCGTACTTCGACTCGGTACGCCGTTATCTGGAGGCCGAGCGCACGGCCGGCACGGTCGTGCTGGACGATCCGGAACTGGCCGCCACACAGTTCCTCGGCATGATCTCCAACTACGTGTTCTGGCCCCGCATGCTCCTGCCCCGCTGGGCTCCCGACGACGCGGCCATGGAGCACGTCGTGGACGAGGCCGTGGCGATGATGGCCGCCAGGTACGCCGCGACGGTTACGGCGATCACCAGGGGAGAATGATATGTGAGGGGAATGTAAAGACAGGGGGGCAACTGTGGGAGTGGACGGGGTAGTTGGGGACAGCGGGAACGGGGCTCCGTTGCTGGGCCGCTCCGTCGAACTGGCCAGGTTCGACGCGCTGCTCGACCGTGCGGCACAAGGCACGGCAGGCGGCGAGGAGCTCCGTGACAGCGGCCGTTCCCGGCTCGTCTCCCGGCTCGTCGACATCACCGGTGAGGCCGGCATCGGCAAGAGCCGGCTGCTCGGCGAGGTCTGCGCACGGGCGCGCCGACGCGGGATGACGGTACTGCGCGGCAGAGCCACGGAGTACGAGCGGCAGGTGCCGTTCCAGGTGTTCACCGACGCGCTCGCCCACCTCGACCCGCACGCCCTGGACGCCCTGGACGGCTTTCCGAAGACGGAGACAGAGGCGGTGGCGCCCCTCCTTCAGCGGAGCCGGCGGAGCGGCGCGGTCGACCGTTTCGCACTGCACCGGTCCACGGCCGCCCTGCTCGCCCGGCTCGCCGCCCCGTCCGGGCTGCTGCTGGCCCTCGACGACCTGCACTGGGCGGACCCGGCGTCACTGGAGCTGCTGGACCATCTCGTACGCCATCCCGTGCACGCCCCCGTCGTCCTGGCCGTGACCCGCCGTGACCGCCAGGGCCCCGAGTCCCTCGCCGCCAGGCTCACCCGGGAACTCGACACCGGCACGGTCGTCAGACTCGGCCTGAGACCGCTGAGCGCACGCGACTGCGCCGAGCT
Source organism: Streptomyces sp. NPDC002680 (assembly GCF_042889145.1). Taxonomy (NCBI): domain Bacteria; kingdom Bacillati; phylum Actinomycetota; class Actinomycetes; order Kitasatosporales; family Streptomycetaceae; genus Streptomyces; species Streptomyces sp. NPDC002680. The sequence continues at coordinate 120,870 of NZ_JBIAQP010000007.1, read as the reverse complement.
GGCCGGCCCCGGCCTGCCGCCCGCCGAGACCACCGCGCTGTACGCCGCGAGCGAGGGCAACCCGTTCTACTTCCTGACCCTCCTTCAGGCCCACCGCGGGGGTACGACGCCCGGGTCCTCGGCGCCGCCCGGGCTCGGCACCCTGTTACTGGACGAACTGACCGTGCTCACCCCCTCCGAGCGCGGCATCGTCGACGCCGTGGCGGTACTGGGCGAGCACGCCACCCCGGCGATGGTGAGCCGGGTGACCGGCCGCTCCGGCACCGCGTTCACCGCCGACGTCCACGCCCTCACCCGCCGCGACCTGCTGCGCTCCACCCCGCAGGGCCTGCTGACCCTGCGGCATCCGGTCGTGCGGACCCTCGTCCACGAGAGCACGCCCCTCCTGAGGCGCGTCGAGATCCACCGGCTCGCCGCGCGGGAACTGGCCCACGCGGGCGCCTCCGCCGCCGAACGGGCCCACCATGTCGAACAGTCGCTGACCGCCTGGGACCCGGAAGCGGTGGCCGTACTGGAAGAGGCCGCCGCACGAACCGCCCGAACGGCCCCGGCGAGCTGCGCCCACTGGCTCGACGTGGCACTCCGCCACCTGCCGCACACCCCCGAACACACCACCCGGCGGCGCGAGTTGGTCCTGCAGCGGGCCCGCGCACTGGCCGCGTGCGGCGGCCTGCGCGAGAGCCGCGACCTGCTCCAGGAACTGATCGCCACGCCACGCACGCCACGGCGGTCACCCGGTGACCCGGCCACCGACAAGAACCAGGGCCTCGGCGAGAACCAGGACCGCCTCAGAGTGCGCGCGGTCGTCCTGTGCGCGCTGGTGGAGCGTCATCTGGGTCGCTGCACCGAGGCGGTCGCACTGTTGCGCCGCGAACTGGCCCGCGACCCCGCCCCGGCCGACGTCGTCCGGCTCGGCCTGGAGCTGGGCTCGGCCGCGCCCCAGGACAGCGACACCTCGTACGCCCAGGTGCGCACCGAGGTCGAGGTGGCGCTCGCGGCGGCCCGGTCCCTGGGGGACGAGGTCAAGGAGGCGGGCGTCCTCGCCGTCGCCGCCCTGGGAGAGGCGTACGAGGGCAACATGACGGCGGCGCACGGACTCGCCCGGCAGGCCGCCGCCCTGGTCGACTCCCTGCCCGACAACGACCTCACCGCGCTGTGCGAACCACTGGCCCGGCTCGGCTGGGCGGAGGCCTTCCTGGAGCACTACCCGGACGCCGAACGGCACGCGGAACGCGGCCTCGACATCGCCCGCCGCAGCGGCCAGCTCTATGTCATGCCCCATCTGCTGCTGTGCCTGTCCCACATCCGGGTCCAGACCTGCCGGATCTCCTCGGCGCTGGAACTCGCCGACCAGGCCGAGGACATCGCCCGCGGCATCGGCAGCGACCAGTTGCTCGCGTTCGTCCTGGCGAGCAAGGCCGCGGCACTCGTCGCCGCCTGCCCGCCGGGCGACCCGCGCCCGCTCGCCGTCGCCGAGGAGGCGGTGGCCGCGGCCGGTACCGGGGTCGACTGGTGGGCCTCCACGGCCTGGTGCATCTTCGGCTGGGCCGCGCTCATGGCCGGCGACCCGGTCCGCGCCCGGGACGCGATGCTCCGGGCGGGCGGCCCCGAACTGCAGCGGATCCAGCCCTCGATGCGTCCGCTCTACCTGGAGATCCTGGTCACGGCCGCACTGGTGACGGACCGGCCCGAGGAGGCCCGCGGCTGGGCCGAGCGGGCGAGCAAGGAGGCGGAACAACTGGGACTGCCGATGCTGCGGGCGTCCGCGCTGCGCAGCACCGCCCATCTGCCGCTGGCGCAGGGCGACACGGCAGCGGCGGCGGACCTGTTCGCGGAGGCCGCGGCGGAGAGCGCCCGCTGCGGCGCGGTCTTCTGGGAGGCCTACTCCCTGCTGCTCGGCGCCCCGCTGGAAGCGGCGGCGGGCCATGACCGGGGCGGCACACGCGCCTGGCTCAGGGGGCGCCGGCTCGCCGAGACGGGCGGCAGCGGAATGCTGGTCGGCCTCGCCGACGCCAACCGTCCGCCCGGTCACGGCTCCGAGGCTCCGTACGATTCCCCGGAACGCGCCCGACTCACCCAGCGGCTGGCCACCCTGACCGCCCGGGAGCTGGAGATAGCCGAGCTGGTGGCGCAGGGGCTCACCAGCCAGGCCATCGCGGACCGGCTCTACGTCAGCCGGCGTACCGTCGAGACCCATGTCTCCCGCACCTTCCGCAAGACAGGGGTCTCGACGCGTACCGCCCTGGCCACGCTGATGGCCCGCCGCCGCGCCGGGAGCCGTTTCGGGGACGCCCGCGCGGAACAGGACTGAGCCCGTTCCGGTCGGACGCCCGTATCGGCCGGGAATCCGCCTACTTGACGTCGATGAAGTCGCCGGGCGACGTCGCGGCGCCGGTCGTGAAGGTGCCGGCGAAGACGAAGCGGTAGTCGCCGTCGACACCGGCCTTGGTGGTGGTGCTCAGGGCGCCGGTGCGGCTGGTCTTGACCGTCTTGAGGGTGGTCCAGGCGCTGCTGCCCTTCTTGCGGAACTGCAGCTTCACCGGCTGGGTCGCGTATCCCGGGGTCTTGCCCGTGGACCAGTCGGCGCGGGTCAGCTTGCCGGTGACCGTGATGGTCTTGCCCTTCTTCACCGGCTCCGGGGTGGCGTTGACGGTCAGCTTGGCGGCACGCTTGATGCTGCCGCCCTTGGCGACGTCGTCGTCGACGCTGGCGTTCGCGTAGAGGTCGTAGGCGCCCAGGAAGAGCTTCCAGGGCCCCGCGGTGCCGTTGCCGTCCTTGAAGTCGACCGCGGGGTCGATGGTGAAGACCGTCTTGCAGCTGTAGCTGTAGCCACCCTCGACCGTGGTCTCCGTGCAGACGGGGTTGTCGTCCGTCCCCAGGGCGCCGGTGATGGTGTCCGTGCTCGAACTGTCGGTGCCCTGCCACAGGAACGCCATGGTGAGGACTACGCCTTCCTCGTCGAAGGCGGTGAACGTGACGGGAACGGCCTTCTTGCCCGTCACACCGAGAACGATGTCCTTGCCCTTGTTGACGACTCCGTTCTTGAAGGTGGTACCGCCGATCGCGTCCTTGGGCTGGCCACTCTGCGAGGCGAGGGCTCTGAGACCCGCCGCCGCCTCAGGCCGCTCCGCTCCCTGGGCGGCGCCCGGAAGAACGACCGCCGAGAGTACGAGGGCGCCGGAAAGGACGGTGGCCGCGGTGTGCTTACGCATGTGATTCCCCCAGGGTGAGGTTGAAAGAGGTCAAGAGGTCGGTGCACGCCTGGATCCGTGAAAGGGGCTCAGGGCGTGGGAGAGCGGAGGACGTCGTCGATGTCGAAGCTGTGTTCGGGCGTCGGGTAGAGGTCGGTCGGATAAGGATCCGTTGTCGGCGACTCGGACACCCCCGTCGCGCTCTCGGACGGATCCCCGGAAAGGGAGGTGCCGTGGGCGCTGGAACACCCCCCTGCAAACAGGACGGCGACGTCGAAGGCCGCGACGACAGTCACGACGGAGTGTCTCGGCCCGGGTGGGCGCCTCGCTACGCACCTCACAGCGGGAGCGCCCCCGCGATCGCCGGCGACAACACAGCCACGAACCGAAGCAGCCCGGCCTGGACCCACACCCCCACCAACGCCGGCCTGACATTCTTCGGCATCTGCGCTCTCACGCCCGGTGTCGTCATGAACGCAAGGAAACGGCACGGGTGTCAGGGACACGTCGGTAGGAGTACGTATTCCATGTACGTATGTGCCATCGCCGGTCGGCTCCTCCTGAGCCGGCCGTCACAGGGCGTCCGCTCCTGCGGACGCCCCTCTCGCGTGCTGTGGCCGACCGGGCCGGCCCTGTGTCAGCCTCCGGAACGTGCTGCCGCGACGTCCTCGCGCAGGGCGGGAAGGTCACCGTAGAACGTGGTGCCGGGGCACTCGGTGGCCAGCCAGTCGCGGTGGCCGCTGATCATCTGGACGTCCCTCTTGACGCCGTTGACCGGGTTGACGAACGTGACGGCGGCCTCGGGGTCCAGGTCGTGGTAGTCGGACAGCGCCGCGAGCAGCTTGGTCAGCGACGCGCGGGCCGCGGCGGTCGGGGCCTGGCTCTCGAAGGTGCCGAGTACGGCGATGCCGAGGTTGCCGGAGTTGAAGCCGGAGGCGTGGAAGGCGGTCACCATCTTCCCGTCGGCGTTGTGGGCCGGGATGCCGTCCGTGCCCGTGTAACGGCCCTCGTAGACGAGGCCCGCCTCGTCGATGAGGAAGTGGTAGCCGATGTCACCCCAGTCGTTGGTGATCGCGTGCAGGTAGTAGTACGCGCGAATGGTCGCCGCCGGGTCCAAGTCGCCGTTGGCACCCGCTGTGTGATGCACCGTCAGCGTCTGGGCCGGGTAGTAGGTCTGCGGCGAGTTCTCGGTGCCGTCCGCCTTGAAGCGGAGGGATTCGTCGGCGCCCCAGCCGGCCCGGGTGATGAACTCGACGCCCCGGAACGACGCGGTCTCGGTGGCCACGGCGACCTTCATGGTCGGACCGTTGACGGTGTCGATGGCGGTGGAACGTACGTCGGTCGCACCGTCCGGCATCGTGAGCTCGTAACCGGCGGCCCCGCCGGTCGGCACCAGCACGCTCACGTTCTTCGCAGGTGTCCCGGCGTCCCCGTCCGCCCCGGCGGCGCAGACCGGCTTCAGCGTCTGCCACGCGCCCGCCTTGCCGTCCTGGTCGAGCAGTCTGATCGCGGCACCGCGCTGGGCCCCGGTCCAGGTGACCCCGACGTATTCGACGGGGAAGCCCGGCTCCGCGGACTTGGCCGCCGCGCCCGAGAACGTCTTCGCCCGGGTACGGGGCACACGCTCCTGCCGCGTCGTGGCCTTGGTCGGGGCGGCCGAGGCAAAAACCGGTACTGCGACTGCCGCGCCGGCTGCGAGACCGGCCGCTCCGAGGACGGTACGACGAGTCATGGCGCGCTTCTTGTGACGCAAGGACTGATCCCTTCGGGTCGTGCACGGCGTGGCGAACGCTGCCCTGACGTCCCGTCACCTCGCACGGCTACGGGACAGGAGACACATCCGCCACTCCCTTCTCCTCTATAAAATGCGTGTCGCGCCGCACCGGTTGCTATGAGCCGCACCACATCCGGCGCCGCCAGATCGCCCCAACTCCCCTGATTGACAAGCATTTTGGGGGCTCCCCTGCCCTGCTGAGGACCCCGACGCCGCTGTACGCACCAGGAGTACAGACCGATGCGCCCGAGAGGCCGTCACTGCGGGGCATGTTCTCCGGCGCGGACGGGCAACCCGGCATCCGGCCAGGCCCGTACACCTTCGTGCGGCTCATTGATCGGGCTCCGCACCATGTGATCCCGTGCCGCCTGTCGACGAGGCTCTGCCGTTGCCCGTGGCCCCGTCGTGCGCCGGTGTCGCCGTGCGCGAGTTCCCACTCCCAGGAGATGCGCGCGATGACACCTGCCCGCTACGAACCTTCGGAGCCGCCCCCGCCGCGGAAGCACCCGGTCCCCTGGCGGGCGCTGAGCGTGGCCCGGAGGATCGTGGCGCCGGGGGTCGTCGACTGGGAGCAGCCGCCCTCGGACTGGTTCCGGATCGTCGCGCACCTGCGGGGTACCGCCCGGTTCGAGGCGGACACCGGTGACGGCCGGTGGCGTTCGGCGTCGTGTGCGCCCGGCGACGCCTGCCTGGTTCCTCCCGGACGCCGCGTCAGGCTGCGCTCCCGGCTGCTCGGACCGGGCCCCCTGGAAACGGTGCACATCCTCCTGCCGGCGGACGTCTTCGAACGCCATACGGCCGAGGTGCCCGACAGCCGGCCCGCCGATCTCCAGTCCCTGGAGCGGCTGGCGGAACAGGATCCGCTGATCACCTCCATGGCCGCCGCGCTGCTCCGGGCCCGCGACGCCGGAGCCGGGCAGCTCTACGCCGACTCCGCCGCGGAGTATCTCGCGGCACACCTCCTTGCGCCGCCGCACAGCGGACCCGCCGAGCCCCATGCCCTCGGTACCCGGCAGATGGACACGGTCACCGCGTACATGCGGGCCCATCTCCACGACCGCATCGGCCTGGACGACCTGGCCCGGGAGGTAGCGATGAGCAGGTTCCACTTCCTGCGCCTGTTCTCCACGGCGACCGGGCAGACACCCCATCAGTTCCTCACCGGACTGCGGATCGAGGCCGCGCGTCGGCTGCTGGAAGCCGGTGACGAACCGGTGGGCAGGATCGGCCTGTTGTGCGGGTTCAGTACGGCCAGCCACTTCACCACCGTGTTCCGCCGGCACGTCGGTCATACGCCCACGGACTACCGGCGGCTTCGGCGCGGACACGGGTGAACGGTGAACGACGGGACAGGCCCGGCCGAGGGGTGTCACCCGACCGGGCCTGCAAATGGAATGACTCAATGGCTCAATAGCTCAATGGATCAGATGTAGTCGGCCCAGTAGGTGCTGAACCTGCCGACGCCGAGGTCGGCGATCACGCCGAACGCGGCGGGGCTGAGGTCCACGTCGTACGCCGCGCATTGCGCGCACCTGTCGACGATCTGTGCCCACGTGGCCTTCCCCGTCGGACCATAGACGATCACGTACTTGCCGCACACAGGGGAGTTGTTGGGGTTGGGGTAGCTGCCGTACATCTGCGGGGAGACCGCCGCCACCAGCTCGTTGTCACCGTGCCACTGACCGCACGCCCCGACACCGGCGCTCGGGTTGTACCAGGTGATGCTCCCGTAGTGCCAGGTCTCGGCGGAGGCGGGGGAGGCGCCCAACGCGGCCGTGGCGGCGATACCGGCGGTGACTGCGCCGACCGTCAGAGAGCGCCGGGTGGCGCTCTTCATGGCTTTGAGGGACTCCATGATTCTGGGCACGTTTCAACTCCAGGGGAGAGAAGGTGAGTTCGCGAAGTCCGGATCCGGGACTGTGCACTTGCTGTGGCCAGCGCAGACAATACGCAATTCCCGCGCCGGAACTCTGTCGCGAAATTGCGGTCAGTTGTCGGGAAGTTGCGGCCCTCACCGCTTGACCGAACAGGCCACTACGAAAGAGCTGCACCCATGCCAGAAGTCCACGTATCCGGCCCTGGTAGAGCAGCGCGCTGACGATCTCCCGCATCTCGTACCGGACCCGATGGCCGCCAACCGAGGGATGCGCGACCTTCCACGCAGCGATCACCGGCTCGACCAGCGACCACTGCTCGTCGTACAGATCGGTCTTGTAGGGCTTGCGCTCTCTGGGGCAACCCGGCAGCAGGAGCAGGTGGAGCGTGACGGGCGCCGGCACGACGTGGACGAGCCGGGGTGCAGTCGCTTCCAGTCGCTGCCGAACCGGCGCATCGACCGCCGCTTGGAGGTGATGGCGAGGGGGACAAGCAGCAGGGTGGCGAGGGTACCGGCGGCGAGGAACGCCTGGCCGACCACCCCGGCGCGCCAGCCGTCGGTGGACATCGTGGCGGCGAGGACCAGGTCCAGGGCGGCGAGGGCGAAGGTCCACAATCCGAGGTCCCGCGCCGGGATCTGGTGCCATCGCCGGCCGGTGACGGTGGTGACCGGCGTGATCGCGAACGTCACGGCGAGACTCGGCCAACGGGGCGTTTCCGAGGATGAGGGTTGGGCGCGGGAGCCACCTGGGGACGCCGAGCGTCCGTGACCGGCGCGGAGGATCTACTGTCTGGTTGCCGGGTGCGATGTGCCGGCATCTGGTCCTCCCCTGTCCATGAGCCGACGGTAGGTTCCATTTCTCAGGTATCCGTAAGAGCGCGGTCCCCAGCGACGCTCTAATCCTCGCCTCAGGTTGATCGGGGACAATGAGCGGCAAAAACATCGACTGGAAGGGGGCGGGCCGGCGTGCGGATCATGATCGCGGATGATGACGTGGCCATCCGTGAGTCGCTGGAGCGGGTGCTCCAGGTCGAGGGTTACGACACCAGCACCGTCGCCAACGGTTTCGCCGTGCTCGACGGGGTCGGTGGGGCCGGCGGTGACACGCTGGATCTGCTGCTCCTCGACGTGATGATGCCCCGCCTCGGCGGGCTGGAGACCTGCCGGCGATTACGGGCCGCGGGTCGGGATCTGCCGGTGCTGATGCTGACCGCCCGTGACCAGGTCTCCGACCGGGTCGCGGGGCTGGACGCGGGCGCCGACGACTACCTGCCCAAGCCGTTCGCCACCGAGGAGTTGCTGGCCCGGGTGCGGGCCCTGCTGCGCCGGCGCACGCCGACCGACGAGGAGTCGCAGATCCTGTCGTTCGCCGACGTCCGGCTCGATCCCGACAGGTTCGAGGCGTGGCGGGGCGCGCGGCCGCTGCGCCTGACCCGGACCGAGTTCTCCCTCCTGCAGGTCCTCGTGAGCAACGCGACCCGGGTCGTGACCCGCGACGCGCTGTTCGAGGCGATCTGGGGCTTCGGCATGAGCTCCACCGCCAACAACCTCCAGGTATACGTGAGTTACCTGCGCCGCAAGATGGAGGCCGAGGGCGAGCCGCGATTGATCTACACGCTGCGCGGCCTGGGATACACGTTGCGGGAGACTCCTCCGTGAGCAGGCCCGCCGGCCGGGGACCGCGCCGGCTGACCCGATGGTGGCGCCGGCGGTCCCTGCGGGCCAGGCTGACGGTGATCGCGGCGACGGCCATCGCGGTCAGCGTGTTCGTGGCCTTCCAGGTGGCCAGCCAGCTGCTGGACTGGGAGCTGAAGGACACCGCCGAGAATCAGCTGCGCGCCGACTCCCGCGTCCTGGCGACGAACGCGGAGCGCGCCGGTCTGGCGCAGGTCCAGCTACCGCCGTATCCCGGATCCGGCCGGCTGGTGCGGGTGATCCTGCCCGACGGCTCGATCCGGACGCCGGCCGGCCAACCCGCGCTGCCCCCGGTCAGCGAGGACGCCGGGCGCGTGGCGCAGGGCGCGTCGGCCGACCTGATGGAGTCGAACGACAGCGACGAGGACGGCTACGTCATCTACACGCTGCGGGCGGGCGACGGCGCGGTCCAGGTGGCCCGCGTCGTCGACGACGGCCCGATCAACCGGTTCGGGTTCGGCATGCTGCTGATCGGGCTGCTCTGCGTGGTCGGCGGCGCCCTTGTCGGGCGGACCGTGGCGCGGACCGGGCTGGCACCGATCGACCGGCTGACCGCCGCCGCGGTACGTGTCGCGCACACCCGGGATCTCGACGCCGACATCCCGGATGAGGGCGGTGGGGAGATCCGGCGGCTGATCCGGTCGATCAACGACATGCTCGCCGCGCTCCGGGACTCCCGGCTGGCCCAGCGGCTGCTCGCCGAGGACGCCGCTCACGAGCTCAAGACCCCGCTCACCAGCCTGCGCCTCAACGTCGAGCTGCTGATCCGGCTCGATCGGCGCGGCACCCTGGACAGCGCACTGCCGGCGGAGAGCCGGACCCGGCTGCTCAACGATCTCGGCGCCCAGGTGGCCGAGTTGAGCACCCTTGCCGCCGAGCTGACCGACCTGGCGCGCGGTGACGTCAGCGACGAGAGCACCGAGGTGCTCGACTTCGCCGACGTGGTGGTGGCCGCCGCGACCCGGGCGGGTTCCCGCGTGCCCGACGTCGAGGTCGCGCTCGACGTGACCTCCGTGTGGGTGAGCGGGCGTCCCGCTGCGCTCGAGCGGGCGGTGCTCAACCTCATCGACAACGCCGGCAAGTGGTCCCTCGCGGACCAGCCGGTCCAGGTCCGGCTCCGTGCCGAGGGCGCGTCGGCGGTGCTCGAGGTCGACGACGCCGGGCCGGGCATCGACGCCGCCGACGTACCGCGGGTGTTCGACCGGTTCTACCGTGCCGACAGCGCCCGGGCGTTGCCGGGATCCGGTCTGGGGCTGTCGATCGTGCAGCGGGTCGTCGACGCCCACGGCGGCCGGGCCACCGTCGCCCGCTCCGCACGCGGTGGCGCGCTGCTTCGGGTCGACCTTCCGGCCGCGGCCCCGCCCGCCCCGATCGCGCGGCTCACCACCGGGGAGGACACCGCGACGCGCTGACCCGCCCCGGCGCCGCGACGCAGGACAAGGAACGGCAGCCCTCGTGCAGGGCCCCGCCCGGCCCACCGTCGGGGCAGGACACCGCGACGCGCCGACCCCAGTCCCGGCGCGTGGCGCAGGACCAAAAGGGCGGCGACCGTCGGGCCCATGAAAAAATCCGGGACGGGCCTGGGGCCCCGTCCCGGATCTCGTCCGTGCCGCCGCGCTCACCGTTGCAGCACGGGCTCCTCCTCGTCGGCGAGCGGCTGTTGACCGTCCGGCAGCTCCGCCGCCGGACGGGACAGCCGGCTCGGCCACCAGATCCGCCGGCCGATCAGCAAGGTGAGGGCGGGCACCAGGACCGACCGCACCAGCAGGGCGTCGAGCAGCACGCCGAAGGCGACCAGGAACCCGACCTCGATCAGCATCACCAGCGGAAGTGTGGCGAGGACCGCGAACGTGGCCGCCAGGACCAGGCCTGCCGAGGTGATGACTCCACCGGTGGCGGAGAGAGCTTTGAGCATGCCCTCTCCGGTGCCGAGACGCACGGTCTCCTCCCGGGCCCGGCTGGTCAGGAAGATGTTGTAGTCGACGCCGAGCGCCACCAGGAACAGGAATGCCAGCAGCGGCACCGAATAGTCGATCCCCTTGAACCCGAGGATCGTGTCGAAGACGAACACGCTGCCGCCGAAGGCCGCGGCGAACGAGACGATCACGGTGGCCATCAGGACCAGCGGGGCCAGGATCGCGCGCAGCAGCAGCCCGAGGACGATCAGGACGACGGCGAGCACCAGCGGGATCACCAGCTTCTCGTCGCGCCTGGTGGTCACCTCGGTGTCGAGGTTCTCCGCACTCGGCCCGCCGACGATCGCCTCCGCCCCGCTCACCGCGTGCACGGCGGTGCGCACCCGCTTGATCGTGTCGTACTCCGCGACGGTGTCCGGCGCGTCCTTCGGGAACACGGAGATGTTGGCCCAGCCACCGCTGGTCTGCTCCGGGACGGCCAGGGCCACACCGCGAGTGTCCTTGACGACGTCGAGCACCCGCTCCTGGTACGCCGGCCGCGTGAAGACCGTCATCGGCTGGCCGCCGAGCTCCGGGAAGTGCTGGCGGAGAACGGTGAAGCCGGTGACCGACTCCGGCGCGGACAGGAACTGGTCCTGCTCCCGCAGGGCGCCGGTGTTGCCCGCCAGCCCGAGGGCGAGCACGCCGAGGACTCCGAGCGAGCCGAGCGTCGCCACCCACCGGCGGCGGCTGATGGCGGTGCCGAGCCGTCCCCACAGCCCCGGCTTCTCCTCCACGGCCGTGCTGAACCGCGGGACGGCCGGCCAGAAGATCCGCCTGCCGAGCACCACGAGCACCGCCGGGAACAGCGTCAGCATGGCCACCAGCGCGCACAGGATGCCGGCCGCACCGATCGGGCCCAACCCGCTGGTGCTGTTCAGGTCCGCGACGAGCAGGCAGAGCAGGCCGGCGACCACGGTGGCCGCGGACGCGACGATGGCCGGCGCCGCGCCGCGCAGCGCGTGGACCATCGCGACCCGGACGTTCTCATGGTGGTGCAGTGCCTCCCGGTATCGAGCGATGAGCAACAGCGCGTAGTCCGTGCCGACGCCGAACACCAGGATCGTCAGCAGCGCCGAGTTCTGGTCGTTGACCACGATGCCGAAGCCCTTGACGAGCAGGTAGACGGTCGCCATCGAGGTCAGTGCGGCCGCGCCGACGGCCACCAGCGGGATGATCCACAACACCGGGCTGCGGTAGGTGAGGATGAGCAGGAGCGTGACGACGGCGATGGTCGTGAGGAGGACCTGCACGTCGATGCCGTCGAAGACGGCATCCATGTCGCCGTCGATCGCGCCCGGGCCGGTCACGTCGAGTTCCAGGCCGGAGGGGCGGTCCTTCGCGGCGTCACGCAACGGGCCGACGATGTCCTCCGGTGCGCCGTAGGCCGTGCTCACCTCGAGGGTGAACATCATCGCCTTGCGGTCGGTGGAGGGGCTCGTCGGTGAGCCCTCGTCGTCCTCGCCGGCCGCCGCCGTCGCCTTCGGCGGGTACCGCTCCGCAAGGGTGTCGTAGTGGCGCTCGACCGTCGCGCGGTCGGCGTCGGTCATGCCGCCGGCGCGGTGGTACACGAAGACGAACGTGTTGTTGTCACCGCCGGGGAGACTGTCGTCCAGCACCGCCACCTTGGTGGACTCGGCACTGGCCGGCAGGGTGTCCACGGCGCTGTCGGTGGTGACCGAGCTCAACTTTCCGCTCAGCGGCACCATGCCCGCCGCCAGCACCAGCCATAAGCCAATCACCAACCATGGCACCCACCGGCCTGCCAACCGACCGGCCGGCGCTTCCCCGGACGGCGCTGCGTCGACTGCCATCACTAGCCTCCTACATACGAGTTGCATCGCTTGTCTGGATGCCTACTTCGTACCGAGCGAACCTTGGACGACTGTTAATGCGGTGCTCAGGCCGGTTGGCCGAACCATGTGCCCAGCGCACGCACCAGCGTGGTGGCATCGAGGTCCTGCCCGGTGGGCAAGTCCCGGGCGACAGAGCCGTCGGGCCGGACGATCAACGCGTCGAGGTCGAGCAGGAGCCCACGCCCCTCACGCAGCAGGTCCGCCGACCGGGTCACCGCGGTGACGACGTCCGGGTCGGGCCGCTCCAGCGTCAACTTCAGGTCCGGGCACAGGGTGCCGACGAGCCGGTGGTCGTCGCCCAGGTCGTACCGGACGTCCATGCCGGTGGGCGTCGTCGAGGGTCCTGGCGCAAGGTCCCGTCTCCGTGGCGCCAGCTGCTGGTCGTCGCACTGCCCGTGGCTGTGGGCTGGGCGGGGGGGGTTCCTTCGCCGTGCCGGATGACCCGTCCCGTTCTGGCGAGAGCGATATCCACACCCCCGGACCGGTGCGCCTGCTCCTCGAACTCACTGTGTTCTTCGGCGCGGTGGCCGCGCTCAACTTCGCCGGCCTGCGCCGCGCGGCCCGCCGGCTCCTTGTGATCATGGCCGGCTGGCAGGTCCTCGCCTACGACCGAATCGGTGGCTGCTCAGCCACTGATCCGCCTCCGATACGTTCGCGCCGTTGGCCGGATGTGCGCCGGCGGAGCCATCCCTCCCACAGAGCCACACCCACACGACGAAACCCGCCACGCCACCCACACCGGCATCACGACCCCGCTGCGCGACCAGGGCCACCCCACCGACCTCACCCTCGGCGCCCGCCGAACCCGCCGAACCCGAGCAGCGGCCCTGATGATGCCGGCCCCGGAGGTCCGTCACGAGAACGCCTTCCCCGTAGCGGACCATCGCCTCGTAGTACCTCGCGGCACATCGACGGCACGACATCGGAACGGATACTTCTGTTTCCCTGTGTCCTGCCGGCGTCCCGAATTCGACGTCCAGCCGCTCACACCGGCGACCGACAGCCACAACACCAAACCCACGAGCAGCGGATTCAGTCCGTCCAGGCAAAGTTGACGCCCCGACACCCAGAAAAATGAACGTTTCCGCAGGTCTGAAGCCTGCTGGGGACACCGAGGTGGGGCGGGTGGGACTCGAACCCACGGCCGACGGATTATGAGTCCGCTGCTCTAACCGGCTGAGCTACCGCCCCATTACGGCGCGTCGCGCACATTTGTGCGCGCCGTCTGCCGCAGCATAGCCGCTCATACGATCTCCTGCTTCGGATGGTCGACTTCGCATGACCATGAGGACCCTGACGCGGCTCGCGCGGTTCCCCCGGACATGAAAAAGGACCCCAACGGGGTCCTCGTTCACGTGCTCTCCCGACTGGACTCGAACCAGTAACCTGCCGGTTAACAGCCGGCTGCTCTGCCAATTGAGCTACGGAAGACCGAAGCTCCCCCGACTGGACTCGAACCAGTAACCTGCCGGTTAACAGCCGGCTGCTCTGCCAATTGAGCTACGGAGGATTGCCTCGTTGCATCGAACGTACCTCCCTGGGTATTCGCCAGGGGGCGTGTGCTCGCTGCGACACATACATTAGCGCAAGCAGGGGGGTGCTCCGCCAATCGGTTCCCCGCGGCGCACACCCCTCGCCCGTCGTCAGCCACTCGTCTCACTCGTCAGCTCCTTGTCCCACTCGCCTCACTCGACACTCGTCAAGGAAAGGTGGCCGTCATGCGCTACCGGCTCACGTTCGTCGCCGGACTGGCCCTGGGTTACGTGCTGGGCACACGGGCCGGGCGCGAGCGCTACGAGCAGTTGAAGAAGTCAGCCCGTCAGTTCGCGCAGAACCCGGCCGTCCGCAACACCGCCGAGTCGGCCGCGCTGCAAGGGCGGGAGTTCGCCGGCAAGGCCTTCCACACCGTGAGCGAGAAGGTCGGCGACCGGGTGCCCGACTCCGTGGCCGACCGGGTGCGCTCCCTGCGCGAGCGCAACGCCACGGGAGGTGGCGAGGACGACTGGGGCACCAGCAACACCTGAGCGCCCCGGGGCGGGAGTGTCAGGGGTGCCGGGGGTGTCCGGGGTGTCGGCATCGCCACATCTGGCGCGTCCGCACGGCCCCTGGACACCGACAACGCACAGCTTGTCCCTAACGGAACGGCGACCCGGCGCGTTCACCTCTCCGCGTACGGCAGAATTTTCGCCATGGGGATAGTCGCCGGGTTGGACAGTTCGCCCGATTTCACTCGTATCGTCGTCTGCGACGCGGACACGGGGTCCGTGCTGCGGCAGGGCTATGCGCCGCATCCGATGGAAGGCGCCGAGGGTGGGAGCGGCGGGCGGCCGTCCGATGTCGATCCGCAGGCCTGGCTGCTCTCCCTCGGTGAGGCCGCCGGGGGCGGGCTCCTCGAAGGCGTGCAGGCCATCGGTGTGTCCGCGCAGCAGAACGCGCTCGTGCCGGTCGACGCGCAGGGCAACACCGTACGGCCGGCGATGGTCGGTGGGGACAAGCGGGCGCAGGTCGCCGCCGCCGATCTGATCGACGCGCTCGGTGGGCGCGAGGCATGGGCGCAGGCCGTGGGGTGTGTGCCGCAGGCCGCGCAGCCGGTGACCAAGCTGCGCTGGCTGGCGCGGAACGAGCCGGAGGCCGCCCAGCGGACCGCCGTCCTTATGCAGGCACATGATTGGCTGGTGTGGCAGCTGCTCGGGCGGCCCGTACGGAGGACGACCGACCGGGGTGGGGCCTCCGGGACCGGGTACTGGTCCGCCGCCATGGGCAACTATCGCGGTGATCTCGTCGAACTCGCGCTCGGGCGGCAGGCCATGCTGCCCGAGGTGCTCGGCCCTTCCGACGCCGCCGGTACGACGCCCGAGGGGCTGCTGATCTCCGCCGGGACCGGGGAGACCATGGCCGCCGCCTTCGGGCTCGGGCTCGGGCTCGGGGATGTCGTGGTGTCGCTCGGGGCCTCCGGGTCCGTGATGGCCGTACATCCCGAGGCGCTCTTCGACTCGACCGGGATGATCACCTCGCTGGCCGACGCGACCGGGCTGCATCTGCCCGTCGTCACGACGCTGAATGCCGTACGGACCTTGCGCGGGACCGCCGAGTTGCTGGGGCTCGGGGATCTGGAGAGCCTGTCCGATCTTGCGATGAAGTCGACGCCCGGCGCTCATGGGCTGGTCATGCTGCCCTATCTGGAGGGTGAGCGGACGCCGAGTCTGCCGCACACCGCCGGGACGCTCGCCGGGCTGCGGCGGGAGTCCATGAAGGCCGAGCATCTGGCGCGGGCCGCCTTCGAGGGCATGCTGTGCGGGCTCGCGGACGCCTTGGACGTGCTGCGGGGGCGGGGGGTGGACGTACAGCGTGTCTTCCTGCTCGGGTCCGCCGCCGAGCTGCCCGCCGTACAGGCCGCGGCGCCGATGCTGTTCGGGGCGCAGGTCGTCGTACCGCAGCCCGCCGACTACGCGGCCATCGGCGCCGCGCGGCAGGCCGCCTGGGCGCTCGGGGTGACGCAGGGCACGCTCGATCCGCGTACCCCGCCCGCCTGGCAGGGGGCCACCGCGCAGGTGCTGGAGCCCGGTGAGGAGCTGGCGGTGGGGCAGGCGGTGCGGCAGCAGTACGTGTCCGTGCGGGAGCAGACCCATCCCGGGGCGTTTCGTAGCTGAGCCACCAAAAAAGGTCCTGCCGTTGGATTAATCGGTTGAAGTAACACGGGTGGAGTGTTCGACGATGGGGGCGTGGGGCACTCCCCATCGTCCGGCGCGGGCGAACGTCAGTCATGAACAGACGTCCGTTCCGGACAAACCGCCGACTCCGAGAGATTCAGCGTGCTCATACGACTTCTCCGCGCTTACCTACAGCCGTACAGGAAACCCATCGGTCTGCTCGTGCTGCTCCAGCTCCTGCAGACCTGCGCCACCCTCTATCTGCCCACGCTCAACGCGGACATCATCGACGACGGTGTGGTGAAGGGGGACACGGGTCGCATCCTGGCCCTCGGCTCCCTGATGATCGGCATCTCGCTGGTGCAGGTCGTCTGCAACATCGGTGCCGTGTACTACGGCGCCCGTACGGCCTCGGCGCTCGGCCGGGACGTACGCGCGGCCGTCTTCGACCGGGTGCAGTCGTTCTCGGCGCGCGAGGTCGGACAGTTCGGCGCGCCTTCGCTGATCACCCGTACGACCAATGACGTCCAGCAGGTCCAGATGCTCGTGCTGATGACGTTCACGCTGATGGCGTCCGCGCCGATCATGTGCGTGGGCGGCATCGTGCTCGCGCTGGGCCTGGATGTGAAGCTGTCGGGCGTACTGATCGCCGTCGTACCGGTGCTGGGCATCTGTGTGACGCTGATCGTGCGGCGGCTGCGGCCGATGTTCCGGTCGATGCAGGTGCGGCTCGACACCGTCAACCGGGTGCTGCGCGAGCAGATCACCGGCAACCGGGTGATCCGGGCCTTCGTGCGGGACGAGTACGAGAAGGACCGGTTCCGGAAGGCCAACCACGAGCTGACCGAGGTGTCGCTGGGGACCGGGCGGCTGCTCGCGCTGATGTTCCCGATCGTCATGACCGTCGTCAACGTCTCGTCGATCGCGGTGGTGTGGTTCGGCGCTCATCGCATCGACAGCGGCGGGATGGAGATCGGCGCGCTCACCGCGTTCCTCGCCTATCTGATGCAGATCGTCATGTCCGTGATGATGGCCACCTTCATGTTCATGATGGTCCCGCGCGCGGAGGTGTGCGCCGAGCGCATCCAGGAGGTCCTTGGTACGTCGTCGAGTGTCGTACCGCCGGTGGACCCGGTGGTCGAGCTGCGGCGGCACGGGCATCTGGAGATCCGGGGCGCCGGGTTCCGCTATCCGGGCGCCGAGGAGCCGGTGCTGCGGGCCGTCGACCTGGTGGCGCGGCCCGGTGAGGTGACCGCGGTGATCGGGTCCACGGGGAGCGGGAAGTCGACGCTGCTGGGGCTGGTCCCGCGGTTGTTCGACGCGACCGACGGGGAGGTGCTCGTCGACGGCGTGGACGTGGCGACCGTGGAACCGAGGCTGCTGGCGAGGACGGTGGGGCTGGTGCCGCAGAAGCCGTATCTGTTCGCGGGGACCGTGGCGACCAATCTGCGGTACGGAAATCCGGACGCCACGGACGAGGAGCTGTGGCGCGCGCTGGAGGTGGCGCAGGGCAAGGGGTTCGTCGAGCGGCTGGAGGGCGGGCTCGACGCGCCGATCGCTCAGGGCGGTACGAATGTGTCGGGCGGTCAGCGGCAGCGGCTCGCGATCGCCCGGACCCTGGTCCAGCGGCCCGAGATCTACCTCTTCGACGACTCCTTCTCCGCGCTCGACTACGCCACGGACGCGGCCCTGCGGACGGCGCTCGCGCGCGAGACCGCCGAGGCGACCGTCGTGATCGTCGCGCAGCGGGTGTCCACGATCAGGGAGGCGGACCGGATCATCGTCCTCGACGAGGGCCGGGTCGTCGGCACCGGCCGCCATCACGAGCTGATGGCGGGCAACGAGACCTACCGCGAGATCGTCCTGTCCCAGCTCACGGAAGCGGAGGCCGCCTGATGGCCGGGCCCATGGGGCGCATGATGGCGGGGACCGGACCCGACCATCACTCGATGGATTTCAAGGAGTCCGGCAAACGGCTCCTCTCCCAGTTCAGGCCCGAACGGGCCACGATGTACGTGATGCTGCTCACGGTGGTCGTGAGCGTGGGCCTGTCGGTGGTGGGCCCGAAGATCCTGGGGCGGGCGACCGACCTGGTCTTCGCCGGCATCATCGGACGGCAGTTCGAGAGTGGGAGTTCGAAGGCCGAGGTTCTCGCCGGGATGCGGGAGCGTGGAGACGGCGGCATGGCCGACATGCTCTCCGGTACGGATTTCACGCCGGGCAAGGGCATCGACTTCGGCGCGGTGGGCGAGGTGCTGGGGCTGGCCCTGGTGGTGTTCCTGCTGTCCGGGATGCTGATGCTGGTGGCCACCCGGCTGGTGAACCGGGCGGTCAACCGGACGGTGTCCCGGATGCGCGCGGACCTCCAGGAGAAGCTGTCGCGGCTGCCGCTGTCGTACTTCGACAAGCGCCAGCGCGGCGAGGTGCTGTCGCGGGCGACGAACGACATCGACAACATCGGGCAGACGCTCCAGCAGTCGATGGGGCAGCTCATCAACTCGCTGCTGACGATCATCGGCGTGCTGGCGATGATGTTCTGGGTGTCCTGGCTGCTGGCGCTGGTCGCGCTGGTGACCGTTCCGCTG
Source organism: Streptomyces sp. NPDC002680 (assembly GCF_042889145.1). Classification (NCBI taxonomy): domain Bacteria; kingdom Bacillati; phylum Actinomycetota; class Actinomycetes; order Kitasatosporales; family Streptomycetaceae; genus Streptomyces; species Streptomyces sp. NPDC002680. Next base: position 102,288 of record NZ_JBIAQP010000007.1, on the reverse strand, counting down.
TCGTTCTTCATCGCCACGCGCGTCGGCAAGCGGTCGCAGCCGCACTTCGTGCAGCAGTGGCGGACCACCGGCAAGCTGAACGCCCACATCGAGGAGATGTACACCGGGCACAACCTGGTGAAGGTGTTCGGACGCCAGGACGAGTCGGCGCAGCAGTTCGCGGAGCAGAACGACGCGCTGTACGAGGCGGGGTTCAAGGCGCAGTTCAACAGCGGGGTGATGCAGCCGCTGATGTTCTTCGTGTCGAACCTCAATTACGTGCTGGTGGCCGTGGTGGGTGGGTTGCGGGTCGCTTCGGGCGCGCTGTCGATCGGCGACGTGCAGGCGTTCATCCAGTACTCGCGCCAGTTCTCGATGCCGCTGACGCAGGTCGCGTCGATGGCGAACCTGGTGCAGTCCGGGGTGGCCTCGGCCGAGCGGGTCTTCGATGTGCTGGACGCGGAGGAGCAGCAGGCCGATCCGGTGCCGGGGGTACGGCCGGAGGAGCTGCGGGGGCTGGTGTCGCTGGAGCATGTGTCGTTCCGGTACGACCCGGAGAAGCCGTTGATCGAGGATCTGTCGCTGGCGGTGGCGCCGGGGCAGACGGTGGCGATCGTGGGGCCGACGGGGGCCGGCAAGACGACTCTTGTCAATCTGCTGATGCGGTTCTACGAGGTCTCCGGCGGCCGGATCACGCTGGACGGGGTGGATGTGGCGACCATGTCCCGGGACGAACTCCGGGCCGGGATAGGGATGGTGCTCCAGGACACCTGGCTGTTCGGCGGGACCATCGCGGAGAACATCGCGTACGGGGCCGCGCGGGAGCGTGAGGTGACGCGCGGGGAGATCGAGGAGGCGGCGCGGGCGGCGCACGCGGATCGGTTCATCCGGACGTTGCCGGACGGGTACGACACGGTGATCGACGACGAGGGGACGGGGGTCAGCGCGGGTGAGAAGCAGCTGATCACCATCGCGCGGGCGTTCCTGTCCGATCCGGTGATCCTTGTGCTGGACGAGGCGACTAGTTCGGTGGACACGCGGACGGAGGTGCTGATCCAGAAGGCGATGGCGAAACTCGCCCATGGGCGGACGTCGTTCGTGATCGCGCATCGGCTGTCGACGATTCGGGATGCGGACACGATTCTGGTGATGGAGAACGGGGCGATCGTGGAGCAGGGGGCTCACGGGGAGTTGTTGGGGGCGGACGGGGCTTATGCGCGGCTGTACAAGGCGCAGTTCGCGGAGGCGGTGGCTGAGGTGGATTAGCGGGTCCGGGGGGTGTTTCTTCGCCCCCGCCGCCCCTACCCGTTCCCATCCTCGGGGGCTGCCGCCCCCGAACCCCCGCTGTCGGCCCTGAAGGGGCCTTGTCCTCAAACGCCGGACAGGCTGGGTAGTCAGCCCGTCCGGCGTTTGAGGACAAAGGGGGGTCTGGGGGCGCAGCCCCCAGGGATGGGAACGGGTAAGGGCGGCGGGGGCGAGAAAAGTTGACCTCAGTCCAAGTAGCCCCGTAGCTGGTCCGCGAAGGCGTGGTCCCTTAGTTTGTTCAGGGTTTTGGACTCGATCTGGCGGATGCGCTCCCGAGTGACGCCGAAGATCCGGCCGATCTCCTCCAGCGTGCGCGGACGCCCGTCCGCCAGGCCATAACGGAGTTGGACGACCTTGCGTTCCCGCTCCCCCAGCGTCGACAGCACCGCCTCCAGGTGCTCCCGCAACAGCAGGAACGCCGCCGACTCGACCGGCGAAGCCGCGTCCCCGTCCTCGATGAGGTCACCCAGCGCGACGTCGTCCTCCTCCCCCACCGGCGCGTGCAGCGACACCGGTTCCTGAGCGAGACGCAGCACCTCGCTCACCCGCTCGGGGAGCAGGTCCAAGTGGGCGGCCACCTCCTCGGGAGTCGGCTCGTAGCCGCGTTCCTGGAGCATCCGGCGCTGCACCCGGACAACCCGGTTGATCAGTTCGACCACATGTACGGGGACACGGATCGTACGGGCCTGGTCCGCGAGGGCGCGGGACATGGCCTGGCGGATCCACCAGGTCGCGTACGTCGAGAACTTGTAGCCGCGCGCGTAGTCGAACTTCTCGACCGCGCGGATCAGCCCCAGGTTTCCCTCCTGGACGAGGTCGAGCATCGTCAGCCCACGACCCACGTACCGTTTCGCCACCGACACCACCAGGCGCAGGTTGGCCTCGATCAGCCGGCGCTTGGCCATCCGGCCCATGACGACCAGCTTGTCCAGGTCGAGGGCCAACTGGCTGTCCAGGTCGGACGCGAGACGCAGTTTCTCCTCGGCGAACAGACCGGCCTCGACCCGGCGGGCGAGTTCGACCTCCTCGGCGGCGGTGAGCAGCGGGATACGGCCGATCTCCCGCAGATACTGGCGGAACAGGTCGGAGGAGGGCCCGCTGTTGTCGGCACGGGCGGGGGCGCGGACCGGCTCGATGACCTCGATCGGCTCGACCACCTCAACCTGTTCGACCGGCTCGATCCGGTCGATCGGTTCCGCAGTCTCGACCGCGTCCACCGCGTCGGCCGAAGGGCCGTCCGGTTCGGGCGGGCTCTCGGGGTGGTGCGCGACACGGCTCTGCGGAGGCACGGCCGCGATGACCTCGGCGACGTCGGTGACGTCCGCGATCTCGGTCTCGGCGTCGGGCTCCGTCACCGCGGTACTGCTGTCGGTCTGGGTGAGGGTCTGGGTCTGCACGGGGGCGACCTCCAGGATGATCGCTGCTGAGGCGTACGGCAGCGGTACTCGGGGGGCGGAGTGGGCGGCCTCGCCGCTGTCCGTCCCGTACGCGTTGAGCGGAACCGCGGGGGTGTCGGACCCGTTGTGGACGGGTCGGCCGCGCTCCGAGGACTCAGGCACCGGAACCCAGTGTGGAGTACGACACATCGCCGCCACGAGGGGCGTGCGACCACTTTTTGGGTCCGGTCCGTGACCACGCGGTTACCGTCGCAGCAAATCCGAGTGCTTGTTCGGGGTCCGACCTGGCACGATCGGCACGTGTCCGGTTCACTCTGCTCGACTCACGTCTACGAAACGCATGTCACCGTCCGCTGTGGAAGCCCCGCCGAGACGGAACGGCTGGGCCGCTGGGCGACCGCGGTCGGGCTGAAGTTGACGCACATCATCCTTGCCCGTGGCCGGATGCCGGCCCAGCCGATGCTCACCCTGACGGGATCCCCGTCGTACGCCGACGAATCGGCGCGGGCCCGGGAAGTCGCGGCGCTGCTGCGGGCGGACGGTTTCGAGCCGGTGCGCGTCAAGATCGAGTCGTCACCGTGGGCTCCCGAGGTGCCGAGTGAACCCTGTCTGGATGAGCGGTACTTCGAGCATCACGTGAAGCTGCGGCTGCCCTTGGACGCGGATCTCGACGCTCTGGCGGCGCGGGTCGTCCCGTACGGCGCACATCTTTCGTGGAACGCCCGCCGGGTCGCGCGGGGCGGGCGGTGGACCGAGCGGTTCGTGACTCAGCGGTGCCGGGGAGTGGACGCCACCGGCGCGGGGCGGGTGCTGGAACAGCTGCTGACGGAGCTGCGCGGGCTGGAAGTGGTCGACGTGGAGCGGGAGTTCGTGCTGTACGACAGTGACCTGTCCGTCGACGACGGATGGATCGAGGAGAACGGCGGCGTCGTGACCGCGTCGGACATACGGGAGGTGTGGGCATGAGGAACAAGTGGACCTGGCGCAGGCGGGTCGTGGCCGGCCTCGACGCGCCCAAGGACGCCCTCGACGACCGGACCCGGGAGGCCCAGGGGCTGCCCCGGACCCTGCGTACCGTGCCCGGTGAGGACGTCGTGCAGCGGCTGATCTTCGAACCCGCGCTGAAGCAGTACGACAACGCCTTCCGAGCCTCCGACCCGGGCTTCACCGACCCGGCCCGGGGCGAGGACTGGCGGGCCGCGCGACGCCGGGCGCTCGACCTCGTGCTCGACGCGATCGCCGGGTCCGAGTGGGCCGAGTCGCTGGTGCTGCGTGGGAGCGTGCTGATGGCGGCGTGGTTCGGCGAGGCCGCCCGCGAGCCCGGTGACCTGGACTTCGTCGTCGTACCGCCCACCTTTTCGATCGATGATCCCCGTGCGGGGCAGATGCTCGTCGGGATCGCGGCGGCTGCCGAGGCCCGGGGCGACGGCGAGGTGGGGTTTTCCGCGCGCGACGCGGTGGTCGAGGACATCTGGACCTACGACCGGGTGCCGGGCCGCCGTATGGTGCTGCCCTGGTCCGCGCCGGGGCTGCCCGGCGGCCATGTGCAGCTGGACTTCGTCTTCAACGAGCGGCTCGCCGAGCCGCCGGTGCCGGTGGAGCTGGCAGGCGGCGCACTGGTGTGGGCGGCGACTCCCGCGCTGTCGCTGGCCTGGAAGCTGATGTGGCTGATCAACGACATGTACGCGCAGGGCAAGGACCTGTACGACGCCGTGCTCCTGGCCGAGCGGTATCCACTCCCCCACGAACTGCTGGACGAGGTGTTCCGGCTCTCGGGCGAGTGGCCCCACTACGGCCGCGAGCGGATCCTGTTGGCGGACGTGGTGGACGCGGTGGGGTACGTCGAGTGGAATCACTTCGTCATGGAGTACCCGCAACTCGCGGACAGGGAGCGGGAGTTCGTGGACCGGTTGCTACGGGCGGTGACGCCGACCTTCGACGGGCGGGAGTGACAGCAGGTGTGACGGCGGCGGTCAGAGCGCCGTCGCCCCCTGCTCCCGCAGTGCCTGGTCGTACTGCTGGAGTACCCACAACTCGTTCTGTACGGCGGCCAGTTCGGCCGGGTCGCCGTGGGTGGCCAGGCGGGTGTGGGTCACCTGGACCTCCTGGATACGGCGTTCCACGGCTCTGCGGCGGACCGCGACCAGCTGGTCGCCGGCGTAGATGTCGTCGACCGTTCTGCGCATGATCGCCTCGACCGCCAGTTCCGTCACCATGGAGCGGACAGTGTTGTCGGGGGCCACCTCGCGGACGCGGACCAGATACTCCTGGGGGTCCTGGACGCCGTACTCCGCGCCGCCCGCTTCCATGATCGCCTGGCGTACGGCCGCGTAGGGGGCGGCCGTGAACTCGTCGATGCCGTAGGCGTCGAAGGCCGGGGAGACCAACTCGGGGCGCTGGAGGGCCAGTTTGAGGAGTTCGCGTTCCGTGGCGTAGACCGGGTTGCGGAGGTTCAGGGCGGGGCCGGAAGGGCCGCCGGATCGGGGCGTGGTCGCCTCGTACTGTTGCGGCCTGCCCTGCTGGCCGGTGGGGGCCGGGCCCTTGCCGCCTCGGTCGCGGGCCCAACGGGCCAGCTGGGCCACCCTCTTGACCACGAACTGGGTGTCCAGGATGCCGAGCATGCCCGCGAGCTGGACCGCGACCTCGTGCTGGGCGCCGCTGTTCTTGATGCGGGCCACGACCGGGGCCGCCTCGTCCAGTGCCGCCGCGCGGCCCGCCGGGGTTTCGAGGTCGTAGCGGGCGGCGATCTGGCGCAGGGCGAACTCGAAGAGGGGGGTGCGGGGTTCGGCGAGGTCGGCGACGGCCTGGTCGCCCTTCGCGAGGCGCAGGTCGCAGGGGTCCATGCCGTCGGGCGCGATCGCGATGTACGTCTCGGCGGCGAACTTCTGGTCGTCCTCGAAGGCGCGCAGGGCCGCCTTCTGGCCGGCCGCGTCGCCGTCGAAGGTGAAGATCACCCGGGCCGAGCCGTTGTCCATCAGCAGTCTGCGGAGGATCTTGATGTGTTCCGTGCCGAAGGCCGTGCCGCAGGTCGCGATCGCCGTCGTGACGCCGGCCAGGTGGCAGGCCATGACGTCCGTGTAGCCCTCGACGACGACCGCTCGGCTCGCCTTCGCGATGTCCTTCTTGGCGAGGTCGATGCCGTACAGGACCTGGGACTTGCGGTAGATCGGTGTGTCGGGGGTGTTCAGATACTTGGGGCCGTTGTCTGACTCGTACAGCTTTCGTGCGCCGAAGCCGACGACCTCGCCGCCGATGTCTCGGATCGGCCACATCAGGCGGCCCCGGAAGCGGTCGATGGGGCCTCGGCGGCCTTCCTGGGCCAGGCCGGAGAGGACGAGTTCCTTGTCCGTGAAGCCCTTGCCGCGGAGGTAGCGGGTGAGGTGGTCCCAGCCCTGGGGGCTGTAGCCGACGGAGAAGTGTTCCGCCGCCGACTGGTCGAAGCCGCGCTCCGCGAGGAACTTGCGGCCCGCGTCCGCCTCGGAGGTCGTCGCCAGCTGTTCCACGTACCACTGGGCCGCGATCTTGTGGGCCTCGACCAGGCGGATGCGCTCGCCGCGCTGGCCCGCCGGGTTGTAGCCGCCCTCCTCGTACCGCAGGGTGATGCCGGCCTGGCCGGCCAGGCGCTCGACCGCCTCGGAGAAGGAGAGGTGGTCGACCTTCATCACGAACGTGATGGTGTCGCCGCCTTCCTGGCAGCCGAAGCAGTGGAAGAGTCCCTTGCTCGGGCTGACCTGGAAGGACGGTGACTTCTCGTCGTGGAAGGGGCACAGGCCCTTGAGGTTGCCGCCGCCCGCGTTGCGCAGCTGGAGGTACTCGGACACCACGGCGTCGATCGGGACCGCGTCCCGAACCGCCTTCACGTCCTCGTCGTTGATCCTTCCGGCCACGCAGTGATTCTACGGGGGTCCACCGACAGTCCCGTGCCCTGGCGTCGCTACGGGACGAGGCTGTCCAGCGGTACGTGCGGGTCCGCCAGGGCCTCCGTGTCCACCTGGGACCGGGAGCGGATGAGCTGCTGGACGGTCTCTGTGACGTCCCACACGTTGACGTTCATCCCGGCCAGCACCCTGCCCTCCTTCACCCAGAAGGCGATGAACTCGCGCTTGCCCGCGTCTCCCCGGATCACCACCTGGTCGTAGGAGCCGGGGGGCGCCCAGCCCGAGTACTCCATGCCCATGTCGTACTGGTCGGAGAAGAAATACGGCACGCGGTCGTACGTCGATTCGCGGCCCAGCATCGCGCGGGCCGCCGCCGGGCCGCCGTTGAGGGCGTTGGCCCAGTGTTCGACGCGCAGCCTGGTGTCGTAGAGGGCGTGGTGGAAGGCGGCCACGTCACCGGCCGCGTAGATGTCCGGGTCGGAGGTCCGCAGATGTTCGTCGACCGCGATGCCGCCACCGTGCGCGCGCTCGGCGAGGGTCAGTCCCGCCGCCTCCGCCAGGGCCGTGCGCGGGGCGGCGCCGATGGCCGCCAGGACGTCGTGGGCCGGGTGCTCCTCGCCGTCGTCCGTACGGGCCGCGAGGACCATGCCGTCCTGGCCGACGATCTCCGTGAGGCGGGCGCCGAAGTGGAAGCGGACGCCGTGCTCGCGGTGCAGCTCCGCGAAGAGGTTGCCCAGCTCGGGGCCGAGCACCGAGTGCAGCGGGGTCGATTCCGGTTCCACGACGGTCACCTCGGCGCCGTACTCGCGTGCCGCCGCCGCGACCTCCAGGCCGATCCAGCCGGCGCCGGCGATCACGATGTGGCCGTTGTCGCGGCCCAGGGCCGCCAGGACGCCCTTGAGGCGCTCGGCGTGCGCGAGGCGGCGCAGGTGGTGGACACCGGCCAGACCGGTGCCCGGGATGTCCAGGCGGCGCGGCTCGGCGCCGGTGGCGATGAGCAGTTTGTCGTAGTGGACAAGGGTGCCGTCGTCACCGAAGCGGACCGTCTTCGCCGTACGGTCGATGGCGTCGACGGTCTGGCCGAGGTGGAGTTCGATGTCGTTGCGCGCGTACCACGCCGGTTCGTGGACGAAGACGCTGTCGCGCTCCTCCTTGCCGAGGAGGTAGCCCTTGGAGAGCGGGGGCCGCTCGTACGGGTGGTCGCGTTCGTCGCAGATCAGTATCACGCGGCCGGTGAAGCCCTCCGTCCGGAGCGTCTCGGCCGCTTTGGCGCCGGCCAGTCCGCCTCCGATGATGACGAATGTCTGATCCGCGTCGACCACTTGATGCCTCCTCGTAACGGTGCCGCCACATGCGAGCCTCCCGCACGGAGCGTGATGGGGGAAGAGGGAGTGGGCCGATCAGACCCACGGAGTGTCACATCCGGGCATGTCACGTGTGCCGGGCGGGATGTCCCGCGCACACGGGGCATGTGAGCCAAACCGGCGAAACCGAACACGAGTTGCAGAAAACCCCTTCTCGTGACCCTCGTAGCTCGCTAGCGTCCCTCCCACCTCGTTCGCACATCCACTGGGGAAGGACCTCTGTGAACGTATTACGCAAGGCATCGTCCCACTCGCGCAGAGCCGTGGCGGTCATCGCCGCCACCGCACTCGCGACACCGCTGCTGATCGCCTCCGCCGGAACGGCCGGCGCCCACGGCGGCCACGGCAACCCGGCCGGCGACGCCAGGAAGCTCGCGAAGACCCTGGTCAAGGAGTCGTCCGCGAAGGACGCGTACAAACACCTCAAGACCCTCCAGGCCATCTCCGACGCCAACGGCGGCAACCGCGCGGCCGGCACACCGGGCCACGACAAGTCCGCCCAGTACGTCTACAGGGTGCTGAAGAAGGCCGGTTACAAGGTCTCGTACGACAGCTTCGACTTCGACTACATCGAGACCCTCGCCGAGAAGGCCGCCGTGGTCTCGCCCACGCCGCGCGATCTCGGCATCACGGCGATGACGTACACGAAGTCGACGCCGGTGGGCGGGATCACGGCCGCGCTCGCCGCCGCCACGGTGGACGCCACCCCCGGCTGTGAGGCCGGTGACTACGCGGCCGGTGCCTTCACCGGCAGGATCGCGCTGATCAAGCGCGGTGGCTGCACCTTCGCGCAGAAGCAGATCGTCGCCTCCGAGGCGGGGGCCGTCGGCGCGATCATCTACAACAACACGGCGGGCGTCCTCTCCGGCACCCTCGGCGACGCGGCGAGCGGCCGGATCCCGACCGCCGGCCTCAGCCAGGCCGAGGGCGAGGCCCTCGCCGCCGATGTCGCGGCGGGTACGGTCACGGTCAGCTTCGAGGTCCGCCAGCTGATCGAGACCCGTACGACGAACAACGTGATCGCGGAGACCCGTGGCGGCGACGCTGACAACACGGTGTTCCTGGGCGCCCACCTCGACTCGGTCACCGCCGGCCCCGGCATCAACGACAACGGCTCCGGCTCGGCCGGCATCCTGGAGGTCGCCGAGGAACTCGCCGAGAACACGCGGTACGGCAAGCAGCCACCCAACAAGGTGAAGTTCGCCTTCTGGTCGGCCGAGGAACTCGGCCTGGTCGGCTCCGAGTCGTACGTCGAGCGGCTCACCGAGGAGCAGCGGGCGCAGATCAAGCTCTATCTGAACTTCGACATGATCGCCTCCCCGAACTACGCCCAGTTCGTGTACGACGGCGACGACTCGGACGCCGAGGGCGCGGGTGCGGGCCCGGAGGGATCGGCCCAGCTGGAGCGCGACATCAACGCGTTCCTCGACTCCAGGCGCACACCGCACCAGGGCACCGACTTCTCCGGCCGTTCCGACTACGGGCCGTTCATCGCGGTCGGCATCCCCTCCGGCGGCACCTTCACCGGCGCCGAGGGCATCAAGACCGACGCCCAGGCCGCACTGTTCGGCGGGACCGCCGGCGTGGCGTACGACGCGTGCTACCACGCGGCGTGCGACGACCTGGACAACATCAACATGAAGGCGTTCGGCATCAACATCGGGGTCATCGCCAACGCGGTGGGCACGTACGCCCACGACCTCAGCTCGCTCAGCACACCGGTCGTCTCCACGCCCACCACGGGCGGCGACGGCAGCGGCGGCGGGCTGCACCCCGGCCACGACGAGGTCGTGGCGGAGTAGTGCGGTAGTTGGTACGGCGTTCGGGAGAGTCGCGCGCTCTCCCGAATGCCGTGTCAGGCGGTCAGGCGTTCGTGGAGCGAGCGGGCGGCGGCGTCCGTGAGCGAGGCGATCTGGTCGACGATCACGCGTTTGCGGGCCCGGTCGTCGGGGGCCTCGTCGAAGAGCGCGCGGAACTGGGGTTCCAGGCCGTCCGGGGCGCGGGCGGTGAGTGCCTCGGCCAGCTCCGCGACGACGATCCGCTGGTCCGCGCGGAGCACTTCCTGCTCGGCACGCTGCATGACGTACCGGTCGGCGACCGCCTTCAGGACCGCGCACTCCAGCCTGGTCTCGCGCGGTACGACGAGTTCGGCGGTGTACCGGGTGAGCGGGCCGCTGCCGTACGCCGCGCGCGTGGCGCCCTCGGCGGCGAGGCAGAAGCGGCCGATGAGCTGGCTGGTGGCGTCCTTGAGGCGGGCCTGGGCGACGGCCGAGCCGTCGTAGCCGTGCGGCCACCACGGCTGGTTCTGGAGCCGGTCCAGGGCTTCCGCCAGTTCCGCCGGGTCGGTGTCCAGCGGGACATACCGGCCGAGGGCGACCGCGAAGACCTCCTGGCGTTCGGATTCCGTGTGCAGGGCGGCCGGGTCGAGGTGGCCGGCGTGCAGGCCGTCCTCGACGTCGTGCACCGAGTACGCCACGTCGTCGGCCCAGTCCATGACCTGGGCCTCGAAGGTGGTGCGGGTGCCGGGGGCGTCCTTGCGGAGCCAGTCGAAGACGGGGCGGTCGTCCTCGTAGACGCCGAACTTGGGGGACCCGGGGTCGGTGGGGTGGGCGCCGCGCGGCCAGGGGTACTTGGTGGCGGCGTCCAGGACGGCCCGGGTGAGGTTGAGGCCGACCGAGCCTTCCGGGGTGAACCGCTTGGGCTCGATGCGGGTGAGGAGTCTCAGGGACTGGGCGTTGCCCTCGAATCCGCCGCAGTCCTCCGCGAACTCGTTCAGTGCCTGTTCGCCGTTGTGGCCGAAAGGGGGGTGACCCAGGTCGTGGGCGAGGCAGGCGGCTTCGACGAGGTCGGGGTCGCAGCCCAGGGCCGCGCCCAGCTCTCGGCCTACCTGGGCGCATTCCAGGGAGTGGGTGAGGCGGGTGCGGGGGCTGGCGTCCCAGCTGTGGCTGCGGGTGCCCGGGGTGACGACCTGGGTCTTGCCTGCGAGGCGGCGCAGGGCTGCTGAGTGGAGGATTCGGGCGCGGTCGCGTTGGAAGGCGGTTCGGCCGGGGCGCTTGTCCGGTTCCGGGGCCCAGCGTTCTGTTGACGACAGGTCGTACGACATGTCTCGACAGTACGGGCAGGGACTGACAAACGGGGTGCGCGTTCCTGTCTGGCGGGTGCGCCGTTTCGTCTGCCGGGTGTGGTTATACGGCGAGTGCGGGCCGGTGGGGGCTGGTCGCGCAGTTCCCCGCGCCCCTGAGGGAGTCGCCCCTTAGCGGAGTTGACAATGCCTGGTCGTAGCGGTGTAGGAGGAGGTTTGCCATGGCCGGGTGTGTGCCCAGGGGGGCCGACGCGATCCATGGGGCCGTTTCCGCGCACTCTGTCGCGAAGCGGCCGGGGGCCGTGAAGTAGGAGGCGATGGCCACCCTTGTGCGGCCGCTCGCCTTCAAGGCCTTGATGGCGTTCGGGACCGTCGGGGTGGCTGTCGTGGCGTAGGCGGGGATCACCGGGACGCCCAGGCAGTCGGCGAGGAGTTGGGCCGTGCGGGCCGTGTCGACCTTGGACTCGGGGTCCCGGGAGCCCGCTGCCGCCAGGACGACCGCGCTCTGCCGCCGGGTCTCGTGGTCCGTCCGCGCAGGCCAGCCCGCCTCGACCAGGCGGGCGTACAGGGCGTCCACCAGGAGGGGGTGCGGGCCCAGCGCGGGGGCGACGCGCGCGTGCACCCGTGATTCGGCGGCCATCTCGGGGATGTCGCGCTTGACGTGGTAGCCGCGGCTGAGGAGGAGCGGGACGAGGATCGCCTCGCGGTCGCCGAGGGTGGCGAGCGTGTCGGGGAGGAGGGGCTCGTTCAGCTCGATGTGACCGAGGTGGACCGGCAGGCCGGGGCGCAGGGCGCGGACCTGGTCGAGGAGGGTGCGTACGGTGCTCAGGGCGCGCGGGTCACGGCTGCCGTGGGCCACGACGACGAGCGCGGGCGGCTCGGGGCGGCGCCTGCCGGCGAGGGACACCAGGCTGAGCTGGCCGGCGAGCTGACTGCTGATCCGGTTCATGAGGTGCGCCGTACTGTCGAGGTGGGTTCCCGGGAGCGGGTGGGCGTCGGGGGTGGGGGTGGGGCTTGGCGTGGCGGTCTGGCTGGGGGTCGGGCTGAAGGTGGCGGTGGACTCGTCGTGTGGTGGGTTCGACGGCGTCATGGACCGATGGTCGCGGGGGGAGGTTGCCACCCCGTTGCGCGAAGATATCGATGCTTTTCCACAGGTTCACGGTGGGGCGGGGGGTCACTGTGAGGTGGCTTGACCTGCGCATTCGGTCGGGCAGGTGAGGCCGATCACGTGCGTTGGCGTGAACCGTGGGGCCTCGCGTCACGTCCCTGACTGTCGTAGGCCGACCTGGAGGTACCGCCCGTGAGACTCCGCAGACCCCGTCTGCCGCGCACCCGTACCGGGCAGCGGAGGCTGGTGCAGGCCGTGATGCTCGGGTGCGTGGTGGCGTTGCTGCCGGCCACATGGATGTTCGTCGCCACGGGTGACCGGCTGCGGGGTGTCTCGGACGTGCCGCGTACCGATGTCGCCGTCGTCTTCGGGGCCGGGTTGTGGGACGGGGAGCCGTCTCCGTATCTCGCGCATCGGTTGGACGCGGCGGCGGAGTTGTACCGGGCGGGGCGGGTGAAGGTGGTGCTCGTGACCGGGGACAACAGCCGGGAGGACTATGACGAGCCGGATGCGATGCGGGGGTATCTGACACGGCACGGGGTGCCGGACGGGCGGATCGTGAGCGACTATGCCGGGTTCGACACGTGGGACTCGTGTGTCCGCGCGAAGAAGATCTTCGGGGTGGACCGGGCCGTGTTGATCAGTCAGGGGTTTCATATTCGTCGGGCGGTGGCGTTGTGCGAGGCGGCGGGGGTGGAGTCGTACGGGGTCGGGGTTGAGGATCGGCATGATGTGACGTGGTACTACGGCGGGGTGCGGGAGATTTTCGCGGCGGGCAAGGCTGCGGTGGATGTGGTGTTCGAGCCTGATCCGCGGTTTCTTGGGCCGGTGGAGGTGGGGGTGGAGCGGGCGTTGGGGGGTGGGTGAACGTGGGGGTTGTTCTCGCCCCCGCCGCCCCTACCCGTTCCCATCCTCGGGGGCGCTGCCCCCGAACCCCCTTTGTCCTCAAACGCCGGACGGGCTGACCATCCAGCCCGTCCGGCGTTTGAGGACAAGGCCCGTTCAGGGCCGTAGCGGGGGTCTGGGGGCGGCAGCCCCCAGGGATGGGAACGGGTAGGGGCGGCGGGGGCGAGAAAGACCTCACCGCCCGCCCACGCTTCCCGGGAGGTCCCCGTGCCCCCTGTGTAACGGGGGGCGTTCCGGGGTGTAACACCGGCGTCGCACGCTGGCGGGATGGAGACCTCCGTGACGCCCACGCACTGCCCGTACTGCGCCCTGCAGTGCGGTATGAACCTCACGCCGGCAGCAGGCGGGGGCGTCACGGTCTCCGAGCGCGTCGACTTTCCCGTCAATCGTGGCGCCCTGTGCGGCAAGGGGCGCACCGCCCCAGCTCTGCTGTCACCGTCACTGCGGCTGACCGAGCCGCTCGTCCGGCGGGACGGCGTCCTCGTACCCGCGACCTGGGAAGAGGCGCTGGACCGCGTCGCCGAGGGACTGACCCGCACGCGTACGGAGCATGGCCCGGACGCGTGCGGTGTCTTCGGCGGGGGCGGGCTGACGAACGAGAAGGCCTACGCCCTCGGGAAGTTCGCCCGGGTCGTTCTCGGGACCTCCCAGATCGACTACAACGGGCGTTTCTGCATGTCGTCCGCCGCCGCTGCCGGGAACAGGGCGTTCGGGCTCGACCGGGGGCTGCCCTTCCCCATGGAGGACATCCCCAGGACCGGGTGCGTCATCCTCGTCGGATCGAATCTCGCCGAGACCATGCCGCCCGCCCTCCGCTACTTCACCGAACTCAAGGAGAACGGGGGGACGTTGATCGTCATCGATCCGCGTCGGACCCGTACCGCGGAGCAGGCCGATCTGCATCTCGCGCCGCGTCCCGGTACCGATCTCGCCCTCGCCCTGGGCCTGTTGCACCTGGTCGTCTCGCAAGGGCGCACCGACGAGGCGTTCATCGAGGAGCGGACCAGTGGGTGGGAGGAGACGCGGGCTGCCGCCATGGCCCACTGGCCCGAGTACGTGGAGCGGATCACCGGGGTGCCGGTGCCCCAACTCCGGGACGCCGTGCGGATGTTCTGCGAGCCGTCCACCGCGATGGTGCTCACGGCGCGTGGGCCCGAGCAGCAGTCCAAGGGGACGGACACGGTCAACGCGTGGATCAACCTGTGCCTGGCCACTGGACGTTCGGGGCGGCCGTACTCCGGATACGGGTGTCTGACCGGGCAGGGCAACGGGCAGGGCGGACGTGAACACGGCCAGAAGGCCGACCAGTTGCCCGGCTACCGCAAGCTGACCGACCCCGACGCGCGGCGCCATGTGGCCGGTGTGTGGGGCGTCGACCCGGACTCGCTGCCGGGGCCCGGGCTGAGCGCGTACGAACTCCTCGACTCGCTCGGTACGAGCATCCGCTCGCTGCTGCTGATGGGGTCCAACCCGGTGGTGTCCGCGCCCCGGGCCGGGCACATCCAACAGCGCCTGGAATCACTGGACTTCCTCGCCGTCGCGGATGTCGTGCTGTCCGAGACGGCCGCGCTCGCCGATGTCGTCCTGCCGGTGACGCAGTGGGCCGAGGAGACCGGTACGACCACCAACCTGGAGGGGCGGGTGCTGCTGCGCCGGCAGGCCGTCACTCCCCCGGAGGGTGTACGGAGCGATCTGTACGTCCTGCATCAACTCGCCGCCCGTGCGGGGGTGGAGAAGGGGTTCCCGGTCGAACCCGAGGAGGTCTTCGAGGAGTTGCGCCGGGCCAGCGCGGGCGGGATCGCCGACTACTCGGGGATCACGTACCAGCGACTCGCCGAGGAGAACGGCGTCTTCTGGCCGTGCCCCGCGCAGGACGACCAGCCGACACAGGACGACCAGCCAGCGCAGGCCGGCCAGCCGACGCGGGACGATCAGCCAGCGCGGGACGATCAGCCAGCGCAGGGCGGCCAATCGGCGCGGGACGGCCGGCAGTCGCAGGGCGGCCAGCCGACGCAGGACGATCAGCCAGCGCAGGGCGGCCAATCGGCGCAGGGCGGCCAGCCGGCGCAGGACAGCCTCCCGCTTGAACACGGCAGCGACCTGCCGTCGGCCTCGGTACATCCCGGCTCCCCCCGGCTCTTCCTCGACCGGTTCGCGACCGACGACGGTCGGGCCCGGTTCGTGCCCGTCGCCTACCGGCCGCTCGCCGAGGAGCCGGACGCCGAGTATCCGGTGCTGCTGACCACCGGGCGGGTCGTGGCGCAGTACCAGTCGGGAGCCCAGACGCGGCGTGTCGACGAGTTGAACGCCGCCGCGCCCGGGCCGTTCGTGGAGCTGCATCCCCGGCTGGCCGCGCGACTGGGGGCCGGGGAGGGGGACGCCATCACCGTCGTGTCGCGGCGTGGGCGGGCGGTGGCGCCGGCGCGGATCACGACCGCGATCCGCCCCGACACCGTCTTCATGCCCTTCCACTGGCCGGGCGAGGGCCGGGCCAACACGCTGACCAATCCGGCCCTCGACCCGGTCTCCCGGATGCCCGAGTTCAAGGCGTGCGCGGTACGGCTGGAGGTTGCCGTACGAGGCTAGCGGCGGCCCGGGGCCCGGTTTACGGGTACTACCAGGTGACCGGCAGCGTGCTTACTCCGTGGACCGCGCGCCCCTCGTGGGCGTTCACCTCCGCCGGGGCCGTCAGGCGCAGGCCCGGCAGGCGGCGGAACAACGTGGGCAGGGCGATCTGGAGTTCGGCGCGGGCGAGAGACTGACCGAGGCAGTTGTGCAGGCCGTGGCTGAAGGTGAGGTGGTGCTGGGTGTCCCGGGTGATGTCGAAGGTGTCCGGGTCCGAGAAGGTCCGGGGGTCGCGGTTCGCGGCCTGGAGCGCGATGACTACGCCCTCCCCCGCCCGTACCGTGACACCGCCGATCTCGGCGTCCTCCGTGGCGATACGCCGTATCCCGATGTGAACGACCGTGAGATAGCGCAGGAGTTCCTCGACCGCGCCCGGCACCAGCTCCGGATCGGCGCGCAGCGCTGCCAGTTGGGCGGGGTGGGACAGCAACGTGACCACCCCTAGGGACAGCATGCTCGCCGTCGTCTCATGACCCGCGATGAGCAGCATCACGGCAAGTCCGGCCGCCTCGGCGGCAGTTGCCTCGCCGGTGGCCACGCGCTCGGTCGCGAGCCTGCTCAGCAGGTCGTCGCCGGGGTCGGCGGTCTTGGCGGCGAGCAGCTCCATCAGGTACCCGAAGAGCGCGCCCCAGCCCGCCCGCATCGCCTCGGGCCCGTCGGTCACGGTGGCGAACGCGGCGGCGTGCCGATGGATGAACTCCCGGTCCGCGTACGGCACTCCGAGCAGTTCGCAGATGACGAGCAGCGGCAGCGGGAGGGTGAACTGCTCCACCAGATCGACGTCGGGCCCCTTGGCCACCAGGTCGTCGATGAGTCGGTCGGTCAACTGCTGGATGGACGGCCGCAGTTCCTCGGCACGGCGGAAGGTGAAGTCGGGGATCAGCATGCGACGCAGCCGGGTGTGGTCGGGCGCGTCCATGGCGAAGAGCTGGCCGGGGGTGGGGGGCGGCGGGGTCGGCTGAAGCCCGGGGAATCCTTCCCGTCGGTTCGACGAGCTGAAGCGGGCGTCGGCCAGGACGGCACGGGCGTCCTCGTGCCGGGTGACCAGCCAGGGCGTGTTGCCGCCCCAGAGGGCGATACGGCTGATCCGGCCCTGCTCGCGCAGCACGGCGTACTCGGCGGGCGGGTCGAGCAGGGCGGTGCGCCGCATGGGGAGGGTGGGCAGGGTCGTCTCGGAGGGGAGCGTGGTCTCAGACATGGTCGGTGTCTCCGGCGGGGTGGGGGGCTGCGGCGGGATCGGGGGCTGCGGCTTGATCCGTGGCTGCGGCATCGGCGGGCGCAACCGCAGTGCCGGTGGGCGTGGCATCGGCGGTGGGCGCGGCTTGGCCGGTGGCTGTGCCGGGAGCAGCGGCTGCGGCATCGGCCGCAGTGGGTGGCGTCGGCGACAGGCCCGCCAGCTTCAGCAGCAGGGCCTTGACGTCCGTCGCCGCGATCGACTCGCTGCCGTGTTCCGGCGCCGAGCACAGCAGTACCGGGCCGTGGTCGGGGTCGGTCGGGAGGCGGCCGTGGCTGCCCCGGACGCCTTCGGGGTTCAGGGGGACCGTTTGGAGGCGGTAGCGGAAGCCCAGTTTCTTGCGGGCCAGTTGGCCTGCCGCGCGTAGTTTCACGTTGGGGACCGTGTTGTCCCAAAGGAGTTCGGCGGGGTCGTAGCCGGGCTTGCGGTGGATCTCGACCTGGCGGGCGAAGTCGGGGGCTCGGTCGTCGTCGAGCCAGTAGTAGTACGTGAACCAGGCGTCGGCGTCCGCCACCGCGACCAGCTCTCCGGAGCGCTCGTGGTCCAGGCCGTGGGCCGCCTTGCCGACCGGGCCCAACACCTGGTCCACGCCTTCGAGTTCACCCAGGAGTTTTGCGACTCCGCGTACGTCGTCCGGATTCCGTACGTACACGTGCGCCACCTGGTGGTCGGCGACGGCGAAGGCGCGGGAGGTCCAGGGGTCGAGGTACTCCATGCCGTCCTGGGTGTGCACCTCCAGCAACCCGGCGCTGCGCAGGGCCCTGTTGATGTCCACGGGGCGGGAGACCGGGGTGATGCCGTACTCGCTGAGCGCGACCACCGTGGCGCCCGCCGCGAGGAAGTGGTCGATCAACGGGCGCAGGGCGTCGTCGAGTTGGCGCGCGGCGCGGATCGACGCCTCGGACTGGGGGCCGGAGCGCTGGGGTTCGTAGTCCATCTGCGGAATGTAGACCAGGGTCAGGTCGGGACTGTGCTCGTCGAAGACCTGGCGGGCGGCGCCCAGGATCCACTGGGTGGAGGGCATGCCGGCGTTGGGGCCCCAGTAGGTGAACAGGGGGAACGGGCCCAGGCGTTCGGTGAGTTCGTCGTGCAGGGTGGGCGGCCAGGTGTAGCAGTCGGGTTCCTTGCGGCCGTCGGAGTAGTAGATCGGGCGCGGGGTCACCGTCCAGTCGACGTCGGCGCCCATGGCGTACCACCAGCAGATGTTGGCGACCTTGTAGCCGGGCACCTGCTTTCGGGCCGCGTCCCAGATCTTCTCGCCGCCGACGAGGGCGTTGTGTTGCCGCCACAACAGGACGTCACCGAGGTCGCGGAAGTACCAGCCGTTGGCCACCGCGCCGTGGGTGGAGGGGAGTTCGCCGGTGAGGAAGGTGGACTGGGCGGTGCAGGTGACGGCCGGGAGTGTCGTGCCCAGGGGGGCTTTGAAGCCTCGGTCGGCGAGGGCCGCTACTGCGGGCATGTGGCGGAGGAGGGCCGGGGTGAGGCCGACGATGTCCAGGACGACGAGTCGGTTGGCGCTTCGGTTGGTGTCTCGGTCGGCGTTCGGGGTTTCGGTCATGAGTGGTCCTCCTTGAGGCCCAGGCCGGTCAACCGGTCGCGGGCCCAGGCGAGTTCGGCGGCGATACCGGCGGCGAGGTCGGCGGGCGGGTCGGGCAGGACGGTCCAGGTATAGGTCTCGACCTCGATGTGGTCGCAGATCGCCGTCGGGCCGCCCAGGAGGCCGGCGAGGGTGCCCGTGAGCGCGCCGGTGGTTGTCCGGAGAGGCGGCGCGGGCTCGGCATGCAGTGGGGCGTGGAAGTGGGTGCGCCAGGGGGTGGAGGAGCCGGTTGCCGGAAGGCCGTCGCCGTCCAGGGCGTCCGGCAGGTCGTCCACGCCGACTACCTTGCCCTCGGCGACCGTTCGGGTCTGGTGCAGGAACCGTCGTTCGGCCAGTTCACGCAGGGCGGCGAGGGCGTGCGGGTCGGTCGGGTCGGGGGCCTCGACCGCGCAGGACGCCTGGAGCTTGACGACCGGCAGTCCGGCCTCGGCGAGCCTCCCGAGGGCGTCCCCGGGCTCCTCGAACTGGACGGCGAGATGGCAGGCGTCCAGGCAGACGCCGAGATAGTCACGGTCGACGTCCGCGAACTCCCGTACCGCCTGGGTGGTGGTCTCCACGACGCACCCCGGCTCCGGTTCGAAGCCGACCCGGATACGGCGGCCGGTCTCCGACTCCAACTTCCCCAGCCCTGCGGCCAGTTGGTCCAGCGCGCGACGGGCCGTGTCCGCGCGCTCGTCCTCCCACGGGATGCGCCACGCGAGCGGGAGCGTGGAGACGCTGCCGCGTCGGGCGTCGTCGGGGAGGAGGGCGGCGAGGACACGGGCGCAGTCGAGGGTGTACGCGAGGCGGGCCGGGTCGGCCCAGTCGGGGAGGTAGACGTCCTTCTTGACGACCTCGCGGTGGAACCCCTCGTAGGGGAAGGCGTTGAGGGTGACCGTCTCCAGCCCTCGCGCCGCCAGTTCGGCTCGGAGCGTCCTCAACGCCCGTTCATCTGCCGCCAGTTCGGTGACGGCCGTACGGGCCAGCCACAGGCCGATGCCGAGCCGGCCCACGCCGAGCCGCTCCCGTACGGGTTCGGCGTAGGCGGCGAGCTGGGCGACGACTCCGGCGAGGTCCTCGGCCTGGTGGACGTTGCTGCAGTACGCGAGGTGGACGGGGGTGCCGTCGGGGTGGCGGAAGCGCACGGGCGGTTCACTCTCCCCCGCGCCGGATGGAGTTGCCCTCGAACGACGAGGTGTCGTCCGGCTTCGGCTCGTCCAGGTCGAGGCGTCCGCTCTGACCGTAGAAGGCGACGGGGTTGCGCCACAGGACGCGGTCGACGTCGTCGGCCGAGAAGCCGTCGGCGAGCATCGCTATTCCGGTCTTGCGTGTCTTCAGGGGGTCCGAACTGCCCCAGTCGGCCGCCGAGTTGACCATGACACGGTCGAGGCCGTGCTCCTGGAGGATGCGGACCATGCGGTCCTCGCTCATCTTCGTCTTGGGATAGACGGAGAATCCGGCCCAGCAGCCGCTGTCGAGGACCATGCCGACCGTCAGCTCGTTCAGGTGGTCCAGGACGACGAGTTCGGGGGCGATGCCCGACTCCCGTACGACGTCCAGGGTCCGGCGCGTGCCGGCCGCCTTGTCGCGGTGCGGGGTGTGGACGAGGGCGGGCAGGCCGTGTTCCACGGCGAGTTGGAGCTGTCGGGCGAGGACCTCGTCCTCCTCCTTGGTCATCGAGTCGTAGCCGATCTCGCCGACGGCGACGACCCGGTCCTTGGCGAGGTAGCGGGGCAGCTCGTCGAGGACGGGGAGGCAGCGCGGGTCGTTCGCCTCCTTCGGGTTGAGGGCGATCGTGCAGAAGTGCTGGATGCCGAACTGGGCGGCCCGGTACGGCTCCCAGCCGAGCAGCGAGTCGAAGTAGTCGTAGAAGGTGTCGGGCGAGGTACGGGGCTGGCCGAGCCAGAAGGCGGGCTCGACGACTGCCCGGACACCTGCCGCGTACATGGCCTCGTAGTCGTCGGTGGTGCGGGAGGTCATGTGGATGTGAGGGTCGAAGATGCGCATGATCACTCGGTTCCGTGGGTGCTGGTCGCGCTGGTCGTTGTTCCGCTGCTGGTGGTTCCGATGGTGGTCGTTCCGGTGGTGGTCGTTCCGGTGGTGGTGAAGGGGCGCACCAGGGGGGTGATGTCCTCGGGTACGGGACGTCCGGCCGCCGTCCGCTCA
The DNA here is from genome assembly GCF_042889145.1 of Streptomyces sp. NPDC002680. Taxonomy (NCBI): domain Bacteria; kingdom Bacillati; phylum Actinomycetota; class Actinomycetes; order Kitasatosporales; family Streptomycetaceae; genus Streptomyces; species Streptomyces sp. NPDC002680. The sequence goes on along the minus strand of NZ_JBIAQP010000007.1, from coordinate 81,668 downwards.
CGCGCGAAGTCGCCGAGCATGCGGGCGAGTTCGGCGTCGGCGCGGTCGTCGAGTCCGGCCACGCGGGCGAGCGGGATCTCGCAGAAGACGCACTTCAGGACGGCCTGGCGGTATTCGTCCGCCGGGAGGTGGGCCGCCGCGTAGGGGCCGAGGGCGGCCTCGATCAGCGTGTTGTCGTTGCCGCGCAGGGTCTGCCGTACGAGGTCCAGGAACCGGCCGGTGCCGTCGCGGTCGAGCTGGGGCAACGCCCGTAGGACGGCGCGTTGTTCGGCGGGGTCGCCGTAGCGGTGGAGCGCTCCCACCTCGTCGGTGAGGGCCTGGTCGCGCAGGGGCAGCGCGGTCAGGAGGAGGGCGCGGACGGCTTCGTCGACGGTCCGGCCGTCGGGCAGCGGGGCGCGTCCGCAGTGGCGGCGGACGGCGGGGAAGAGGGTGCGGATGGCGGTGGGCGCGGCGGCGATCTCGGCCAGGGCGGTGTCGAGCCAGGCGCGGGCTTCGGGGGTGAGGGGAAGGGAGGAATGGAGGGCTGGGCCGGAAAGGGGCATGACGGCGTTCCAGAATGGGAGTGGGCGAAGAGGAACAGAAAGAAAGGGGGTCGGGAGAACGTCAGAGCAAAAGAGATCGCAAAATACTCGTGAACGAATTGCGAAAGGGCGGACGCTCAGGAGGCGAGCAGGGTCCGGGATTCGGCCCGGCGCAGGAACTCCAGGGAGTTGCGGGCGATGTCGGGGGCGTCCAGAGCACCGCCCTGGATCTCGACGGACACCAGACCGCGGTGCCCGAGGTCGGTCAGCGCCGCCAGTACCGGCGGGAAGTCGATCTCGCCCGCGCCGAACTCCAGATGCCGGTGGACACCGCGGACCATGTCCTCGATCTGGACGTTCAGCAGCTGCGGCGCGGCCAGGTCGACGCAGTCGAGCAGCGACTGCTCTTCCACGCAGTGCGCGTGCCCGATGTCCAGCGTGACGCCCAACAGCTCGTGTCCGCCGGTCAGTTCGCGCAGCCGCAGACACTTCGCGACGGTGTCGACGAACATGTGCGGCTCGGGTTCGAAGGCCAGCGCGACCCCGTACGCCTCCGCCGTCTCCAGCGCCGCCCCGACACCCGCGGCCAGCCGCCGCCAGGCCTCCGGCTCCGGAATGCCGTCCGGAGCCGGTCCGCTGCACAACTGGACAGTGGGCGAGCCGAGTTCGGCGGCGATACGGACGGCGCGCCGCAACAGGTCGATACGGCGGTCCGGTTCGCCGGACATCAGGGTCGGCTGGTGCTTGCCCCAGGGGTCGAGGAAGTAGGGCGCCCCGGTCTCGACGGTGACCGTCAGTCCGAGTCGCGCCAACTGTCCTTGTACGCGGGCGACTTGGTGGTCCAGGTCGTCGGCGTACGGGTCGAGGTGGTTGTGGTCGAGGGTGAGGGCGACGCCGTCGTAGCCCAGGTCGGCGAGGATGCCGAGGATGTCGGAGAGTCGGTGGTGGGTGAAGCCGTTGGTGCCGTAGCCGAATCTCAGGCCCATGCCCCGCCCTTCGTCACACTTCCCAAGTCGGGTCTCATGTCGGGCCCCGTATCGGATCTCATGTCGGATCTCATGTTGGGGACACCCGTCTCGCCAGGCGCTGGGCCACCGGGTGCACGGCACCCAGGAGTGCGGCGGCGACCGGCGCTCCGGCGCGCGCCGTGAGCGCCGCCTGGAGGGGGACCATGGCGAGGATGCCCGCCCCCACGGCACGCCGTACCGAACTCGCGCCTGGATCGCGTACGGCCTGCGCCTGGGCCCTGCCGTACGTCCCCAGGTAGGCGAGAACCGCCGCGGAGGCGACGGCGGTTCGGGCGGCCGTCGCGCGGGGCAGCGGGCGCCGGGGCGGCAGCACCGCCGGGAGCACGGAGGGCAGCACCGTCGAGAGCGCCGTGGCCGAGGACACGGCCAGGGTCGTGGCGGGCAGCCGGGCCGGCGCACCGGAGATCTCGTGACGGCTCAGAGCGGTGATCGTGTAGGTGTGCACTCCGGTGAGGAGTGCGGGGAGGGCGCCGCGAGCGAGCGCACCGCCCGTGCCGCCGCCACGGGAGCCGTGCGTGCCACGGGAGCCGTGCGACGGAGGGCTGCCGCCGCCCGCCACCGCACCCGCCAGCACGTCGAGCGCGCGGGCGCCCGCCATCGCCGCCGGGCCGGCCGGAGTCGACTTCAGTTTCAGGTCGTACGCCCATATCAGCGCCGTCAGCGGCAGCGCGACGGCGAGTCCGCGCCGGCCGCCCGACACCGCCGCGAGGCCGAGGCCCGCGCCGGTCAGACCGGTGGCGACGGCCAGCGCGGTCCGGCGCGGCACCCGGCCGGAGGGCACCGGACGGGCGGGCCGTTCGACCGCGTCGACGGCGGCGTCGGCGTAGTCGTTGAGGGCCATGCCGGCCCAGTAGAGACAGACGGAGGAAGCCATCGCGCCGGCTGTCCTGGGGCCGAGGGGCCGGCCCGCCGCGGTCGCGCCCGCCAGGATGTCACCGGGGACACTGAGCGCGGCCGGAGCCCGGACCAGGCTCACCAGGTCGGAAAGTGGGGGTAGTTGGAACTTGGCACTTTGTAGGGGTTGTCTGGAACCGGCGTGGGGAATTGCTTTCCGGTCACTCATGGCCCAATCATTACCGAAATTGTTTGAAAGCTAATACTCCGATCCGATGATGTTCCTTGTGAGGAACGCGACAACTGAATCTTGTTGACAAGGGTTGCCAGTTGGGGGCGGACCAGCCGCGTTGCCTTCAGCGGCGCGTGTGCCAGTCTCCGCCCTCGATGCGCCTGCCGTCCGCCCGCAACTGCGCGGCGACGACCGGACCGGCGACGTACACCCAGGCGTCCACGGCGGTCCCGTCGGCGTCCAGTGTCACCGGGTGTTTCACCCGCTCGTACAGGCTGCGCGGGTCGCCCGGCACGCACTCCTCCAACTCGTCGAGTACGGCGAGCAGTTCGTCGTACGCCTCCGGCAGCGCGGTGACCAGTTCGCCGTGCACGACCCCGCCGGGTTCCGGCACGGCGTACGGGTAACCGGGCCCGTCGTACAGGGCCGCGTCCGCCAGCCGTCCCGGACGCTCCGACTGCGTACGGCCGCGCAGGAAGTGGTCGTGGTTGTGCTCGCCGGGGCGGAGGGTGCCGTAGACGAAGAAGGGGAGTCTCACCGGTCGTTCTCTCATTCGTGGGGACGGCGTTCGTGTGGATGGGGAAACGATTCTCGCCATAAGTCGAGGTGAAGGCGTACGCGGTCTGGACACGACATGTCATGGCCCCTTAAACCTGGGCGATCACCGCCGCCTTCGTCCCCCCACCCAAGGAGACCGATGACCTCCCGTCTCGCCGCGGCCGGCGTAGCCGCCACCACCGCCGCCCTCCTGGCCGCCGCGCTCTCCCCCACCGCCGGTGCGGCCGACAGACCGACCCGGGACACCGCGATCAGGAACGCGGTCACCGCACTCGTGGACCAGGCCGCTCACCTGGGTCTGACTTCCGTACAGGGCACGACAGTTCGGGACGTCATCGTCGACAAGGACGGCAGCCAGCACGTCCGTTACGACCGGACGTACCGTCAACTCCCGGTCCTGGGCGGCGACTTCGTGATCCATCTGACCCCCGAGGGCACCTACCGAGGCGCGAGCCGCGCCACGACCCGCCCGATATCCCTGTCCACGATCCGCCCGACGGTGTCGGCCCCGAGGGCGGCGGACCTGGCGACGGCGGCGCTGCGCGCGGTGAACGTGGGCGAGCTGCTGAAGAAGATAACGACCAAGCCGGAGCTGGTGGTTGACGCCCTGCACGGCACCCCGAAGCTCGCCTGGCGGACGAACGCGGTGGCACAGGACTCGGCCGGCAACCCGGTCGCCCGGACCGTGGTGACCGACGCGAGGACCGGCGCCCAGATCGACGCCTGGGACAGCATCGAGACGGCGACGGGCGACGGGAAGTCCCTGTACGGCGGCACGGTCCCGCTGGAGACGACGGTCTCCGGATCGACGTACCAGCTGAAGGACGCGACGCGCGGCAACACGTACACGGGCGACGCCGAGAACGGCACCGACCTGTGCATTCTCGGGATCTGCATCATCCGTGCGCCCGCGACGCTCTTCACGGACACGGACAACCACTGGGGCACCGGGACGACGGCGGACCGGGCCTCGGCGGCGGTGGACGCGCAGTACGGCACCGACGAGACGTGGGACTACTACAAGGACACGTTCGGGCGCAGCGGCATCAAGGGCGACGGGGTCGGCTCGTTCAACCGTGTGCACTACGGCAGCAGCTACAACAACGCGTTCTGGGACGACACTTGCTTCTGCATGACGTACGGCGACGGTGACGGTACGACGTTCGGTCCACTGGTCTCGCTGGACGTGGCCGGGCACGAGATGACGCACGGCGTGACCTCGGCGACGGCGGATCTGACGTACTCGGGTGAGCCGGGCGGCCTGAACGAGGCCACGTCGGACATCTTCGGCACGTTGGTGGAGTTCAACGCGGCCAACTCCACTGATCTCGGGGACTACTTGATCGGCGAGAAGATCGTGAAGTCGGGCTTCGGCCGCTCGGCCCTGCGTTACATGGACGAGCCGTCGAAGGACGGGAACTCGGTCAACTGCTGGAGTTCCAGCGTCGGGAACCTGGATGTCCACTACTCCTCGGGCGTCGCGAACCACTTCGCGTATCTGCTGGCGGAGGGCAGCGGCGCGAAGTCACTGAACGGCGTCAGCTACAACTCCCCTACCTGCAACGGCAGTTCGGTCGCGGGCATCGGCCGGGCAAAGCTGGGCGCGATCTGGTACAAGGCGCTGACGACGTACATGACGTCCTCGACGAACTACGCGGGCGCCCGCACGGCGACGCTGAACGCGGCGCGTGATCTGTACGGGGCGAGCAGCACGGAGTACGCGACGGTGGGCGCGGCCTGGAGTGCGGTGTCGGTGGGCTGAGCAGGGGGTGTGACGGTGGCCACTCCGGGCGGATCACCGGGGTGGCCGTCCGGTTGCTCGTCGATTCGGCGAAGCGGAGTACGTATCGTTGACCTTGGGCCTTAGGTTGAACCCTGCACGAACGCGTCCGCTGCGACCGAGGAGACGATGTCACCATGTCCGAATCCGAGCCGAGATCCGAACAGAAGATCGACACCTCGGTTCCGCATTCCGCCCGTATCTGGAACTACTGGCTGGGCGGCAAGGACAACTACCCCGTGGACGAGGCGGCCGGTGACGCGTACACGGCCGTGTTCCCGGGCATCGTCACGATCGCGCGCAGCAGCCGCGCGTTCCTGGGCCGGACGATCCGCCATCTGGCCGGGGAGGCGGGCATCCGCCAGTTCCTGGACGTCGGCACCGGCCTGCCGACGGTCGACAACACGCACGAGGTCGCGCAGGGGGTCGCTCCCGACGCGCGCATCGTGTACGTGGACCACGACCCGCTGGTCCTGACCCACGCCCGCGCCCTGTTGACGTCGACCCCCGAGGGCGCGACGGACTATGTGGACGCGGACCTGTACGACACGGAGCGCATCCTGGAGGCGGCGGCGAAGACCCTCGACCTCACCCGCCCGACCGCCCTGATCCTGAGCGGCATCCTGGGTCACGTGACGGACTACGACGCGGCCCGCGGAATCGTCCGCGACCTGATGTCGGGCCTCCCGTCGGGGAGTTACCTGTCCCTGAACGAGGGCTCACGGGGTACGGACCCGGCCTACGAGCAGGCACAGGACGCGTACAACGAGACGGGCGCGGTGCCGTATTTCCTGCGGCCGGTGGAGCAGATCGAGGCGTACTTCGAGGGGCTCGACCTGGTGGATCCGGGGGTGGTCTCGGTACCGCTGTGGCGGCCGGAGCCGAGCGCGTCCGGGGTGGCGGCACCGGCGATCGGCCAGCACGGCGGGGTGGGGCGCAAGCGCTGACCTGTGCTGTCGGGGCGCGCCGAGTGCGGTTCGGCGCGCCCCGACAACGGGCTCAGCCCTGCTTGGGGGCGGCCTGCTGGACCACGTCGAACGACCAGAGAGTCGAGGCGGAGGCGGCGGGCTTGGGCTGCTCCCCTCCTGCGGCGGCAGGACGGTGCGCCGACTGCATCGGGCCCGCCATCCAGGCCTGGAAGTCCTCTTCACTGCGCCAGCGCGTGTACACCAGGTAGCTGTCGGTGCCCTCGACGGGCCGAAGCAGCTCGAACCACTCGAACCCGTCCGACCCCTCGACGGCCCCGGCCCGCGACGCGAACCGCTTCTCCAGCGTCTCGCGCTGCTCTTCGGGAACCGTGAGTACGTTGATCTTTACGATGCTCATGAGGCCCATCTTGCCGCAGGGCGCTCAGCGTTTCGCAGGGGGACTCGTATGACGTCCAGCTCGCACCAGACGAGCTTGCCGACGGTCAGCTCGGTGACGCCCCAGCGGTCGGAGAGGGCACCGACGATGAGGAGTCCCCGGCCGATGAGCTGTTCGGGAAGATCGCCGAACGCTCCCTCAGCGAGCGGGAGTCGGTCTCGTTCCTCCACAAGCTGCGCAAGGAACTGTGAGCCGTGACTGAATTCGAGTACCGGAAGTCCAGCTACAGCGACCAGGCGGCCGAGTGCGTCGAGGTCGCCACGAACATCCCCACCACCATCGCGATACGCGACTCCAAGACCCCGACAACACCCCCCTCCACCTGGCCCCCGCCACCTGGGAAACGTTCCTAACCGTCCTCGCACACCCTCGCCTTGAACTCCGCCACCGGGACGGTGACCGCGGATTCGTCGCCCTCGTAGCGGACCGTTCCCGGGGTTAGCCCGTCCCGGTCGGCCGTCGTGAACGAGACGCTGCTCGACGACCAGGAATTGTCCTCGGTCCAGCCGTACAGGGTGTAAGTCGTCTTGGCGGTGAGCGGTTTGAGGGATGTGGTCGCCGTCCAGCCGGTGGCAGGGGCGTCGAGGGACCATGTGGCGAGACCGGCCTTGAGGGGGCGGGCGGCGGACCATGAACCGAGGTCCGCTTCACTGTCGGAGTCGGCCGCGTACAGAGTCGCCCCGTCGATGTGATGCCCGCAGACCATCATGACGCCGAGCAGATCACCGTCGGCGTTCACCGAGATCCCGGCGACCGCATCGATCGGGACCGTGCACCCCGAGGTCGTGGTCAGGGCGGCGCAGGCCGCCAGTGCGCCGACGAGACGTCGGATCAGCGGCCACGAAACGGTCGACTGCACGGAGGCCCCCTCGCCGAGGGGTCGCTACGTGTACCCCCGTACACCGGATGGTAGGCACGCCCCGCGTCGAGCCACGGCGTCGCCGCCCACCCGTTGCACCCTCGTTGTGGCCTCGTAGCCGACGCACCGTCAGAACCAGTGCAGGCAGTGCGGGGAGCGGTCTGCGCGGAAGAGGGTGTCGGCGAGGGTGGCCGCGCCCGGGTGGTGGGCCTGGATGTGTCCGGCGCGTACGAGTGTGCTCGGGGCGGTGCCGCCGAGGTAGACGGAGCCCAGGTCGCGTATGTCCAGGGACAGGTCGGGTTCCCGGTCCGTGGGAACGCATTCGGCCTTGCCGTCCCGGACGGTCAGCAGGTGGCGGCCGTGTTCGCCGAGGAACGGGTCGTCGACGTCGAGGACGAGTTGGCCGTCCGTGAACCAGCCGCGCGCGGTCAGCGCACGCGGGACGTCCAGCAGCCGTACCCAGAGCCAGTCCATGTCGCCGCTCACCTCGCCGGCGCGGCGGTCCGCGAGCTGCCAGCGCAGCGGGTGATCAGGCGGGACCTGCTTGAACACGACCTGGGAGACCAGGTCGTGTCCGAGTACGAACCGGGCCAGGGCCGTGAAGACGGCGTCGTCGGCGGTGATGATCTCGTCGACCGTCAGGGTGCCGGACTCGAGCGAGTAGCTGGCGTACCCGTCCGGGACGCCGTCGGTGTCCCGGTGGACGGCGATGTAGCGCGGCGCCGGCGAGATCGGGGGCTGCCCCGCGCGCAGGGCCCACCAGCGGTGCGGTCGGGACAGTGCGCCGGGCTGGGCGCGGCGGTAACGGTCGTAGACCTCTTCCAGGATCTCGCCGCATTCGGCACGGCGCAGTACCTCGACCGTGCCGGTCGCCGGGGCGTCGGTCGCTGCGTGTGCCCGGGGAGCGGTGAAGGCGGCCTTGTGGCGTGGCACCGTCAGACGGGCCGTGTAGGTCGCCGGTCCGTAGCCGAACCTGCCGTAGATCGTGGCCTCGGAGGCCAGCAGTACGGAGAGGAACTCCCCGCGGGCCCGCAGCTCGGCGAGCTGATGCCGCATCATCGCGGTGAGCACGCCCTGGCGCCGGTGCGAGGGCAGAACGCCGACGGCGGTCACCCCGGGGACCGGGACGAGGATCTCACCGGGCAGGGTGAGCTCGAAGGGGTACGTGGCGGCGGTGCCTACGGACCGCCCCTCCGCCGTCACGGCGAGCAGGCAGCGGTCCGATTCGATCGCCGACCACCAGCGCCCGCCGCCGTCGACCGGAGGTTCCGGGAAGAGGCCGAACGCGGCATGGACTGTCTCGACGAAGACGTCGAGATCCTCATCGGTCGTGGGACGGATCTCCATCGGTACCGCTGCCTCCTCGGGGTTCGGGATACCGCCACCACGACTCATATTGTCCGGCCAGGCCACATTGCAGCGTCAACCCGTAGGCAGGGCAAGCGAATTACGGCCGGTCCGGCCCCGCCCTGGCTCAGGCAATGGGCGTCAACCCGAGCAGGGTGAGGGCAGAGTGTGGCGTCGCCATGGACAGACTCGGCTCGGCGAACGCCACGGAGGACACGCGCGTACGGCCACTGGTCGTCGAGGGAGTACGGACCTTTCTGCGGGCATACCGGACCACCAGGTAGGCAGGGAACGCCCCCCAACCACCTACCCCCCGTACGCCCGAACCGCCCGCCCCTCCCTCAACGTCCGTCCCCACCACACCACTTGGTCCAGCATCGTCTTCGCTGCCGCGTCCGGGCCCGAGGGGTCCCTGAGGCGGCCCCCGTCGTCGAAGGACGCGCCCGCGTTGTGGAACGACACCGTGTCGCGGACCGTCGTCGCGTGGAGTTCCGCGAAGACCTGGCGGAGGTGTTCGACCGCGCGGAGGCCTCCGGAGACACCGCCGTACGAGACGAAGGCGACCGGCTTGGCCTGCCATTCCGTGTAGTGCCAGTCGATGAGGTTCTTGAGGCCGGCCGGGTAGGAGTGGTTGTACTCGGGGGTCAGGACGACGAACGCGTCCGCCGACGCCAGCTTCGGGGTGATCCCCGCCAGCTGGGCCTTCGCCTCCGCGTCGGTCGCGAAGGTCGTCGGGAGTGCCGTGTCCGCCACGTCCACGACCTCCGTCACCAGGTCGGCACGGTCCTCGATCCGGTTCAGGAGCCAGGCGGCCACCACCGGGCCGAAACGGCCCTCGCGGTTGCTGCCCACGACCACCGTCACACGTACGGGCAGCTCGATGGGATCGGTTCGTTCAGTGGATGTCTGCATGCGGCACAGCCTCTTACCTCAAGCTTTCTTGAGGTCAAGGCCCGCATTCGTACGGAACTCCGGTCGCTCCGGTCACCCGTTCACACCCCCGGCCCCCGCCCATCGGGTTCTTTTCCGCGAGCCATCGGCTGTACGGCCATGACCTGCCGGAATGTCGACGCGCCCCTCGCCTCCCGCGGCCTCCGGCCACCCGTTCACCGTATTTCTGACGGACCCTCAGGAAGCGCTCCCCGCCCCGTGCCACTTACCTCGAAAGCAGACCACCCCGTTCGCAAGCTCTCGGAGGAGCAAGCCCGATGCGACGTACCGCCGCCGCCCGTCTGCTGACCGGTACCGCGCTCGCCGTCGCCCTCGCCGGGCCCGCTCACGCAGGGACCGGCGGTTCCCTTGAGGTGTACCCGGCGACCGTCACCCCCGGTTCCCAGGTCACCGTCAACACGACGGCCTGCGGTGCGGGCGGTACCGCCGCCGGTGACGCCAGTGCGGTGGGCGCCGGGGCCTTCGTCCTCGCGCCCACCACGCACAAGGAGGTCGCCGTCGGGCAGTTCCGGGTGCCGCCGGGCGCGCAGCCGGGGACGTACGAGATCGTCGCCCGGTGCGACGGCGCGGCAGACGCGGATGCGCGGCGGGTGAGTGGGGATCTTGTCGTCACTCTCACCTCGACGCGGCCACCCGCCGCGCATCCCAGGGGGAGTGTGAAGACGGGGGTCGGTGGCGCACTCGGTCCCGACCCCGCACAGACCGCGGCCGGCGTGGCGGCTCTCGCCGTCGCCGCCGCGGGCGGTACCTGGCTCCTGCATCGCCGGGCGAGAGGCGACGGGATCTGACGGACACCCTCCGCCGTCCGTCCGCCGGTACCGCATGTCCCCCTCCCCTCCGGGTCCGACGCCCCTCGCGGCCCGGAGGGGGGCCGGGGTGCTGCATTCTCCCGGGGCTGTGACACCAGCGGCTCCGCCGCGGGCCCCCGGACCCCCAGCAGAAAAGCAGGTCATCAGTTGTCACCGGCGCGGAGGCCCACGTGCGTAGATTCAGCAACCTCGTCATAGCCGCCCTCACCCTCGCCGCCCTTCTCTCCGGCGCCTGGCTGGTGCGCGGCGGCGGCGCGAAACACGCCCCGCCGCAGCCCTCCCCCGCCCAGGCCCGTACGGAGGCGAACCACCCCGAGTCCGCCGTACCGGAGTCCCCCGCGCTCCCGCCCTCCCCTCCCCTCCGTATCCGCATCCCCGCCATCCGCGTGAACGCCCCGCTGATGGGCCTCGGCCTCACCCCCACCGGCAGCCTGGACGTACCGCCCGCCGAGCGCGAGAACCTCGCCGGGTGGTACGAGGCCGGGACGGCGCCCGGCGAGACGGGCACCGCGATCGTCGCCGGGCATGTCGACAACGCCGACGGCCCCTCCGTCTTCTACCGGCTCGGCGCCCTGCGGAAGGGCACCGCGATCGACGTCGAACGGCGCGACGGGACCACCGCCCGCTTCACCGTCGACGCCGTCGAGGTGTACGACGCGGACCGCTTCCCGGACGAGAAGGTGTACGGCGCCGCGCCCCGGCCCGAGCTGCGCGTCATCACGTGCGGCGGCGGTTACTCGCCCCGCACGGGATACGAGGGGAACGTCGTCGTCTTCGCCCATCTGACCGGCAGCAGCCGAAGCCTCGACAGCGGCCGCTGAGCGTCGACCTCGATCAGATCTGGTTCAGGCCGCCGTCGGCGTACAGGCTCGAACCGGTGATGAAGCTGCTCTGCCCGGACGCGAGGAAGGTCACGGCGGCGGCGATCTCCTCCGGGCGCGCGAGCCGGCCCAGGGGTACCTGCGCGGCCAGTTGGCGCTTGAGGTCGGCGGCCCGCTCCTCGTCGGGGGCGAGCCCCGACACGCCAGGGGTGTCGGTCGGGCCGGGCGTGATGGCGTTGACCCGGATACCGCGACCCTTGAGCTCGTTGGCCCAGGTCCGGGCGAACGACCGGGTGGCGGCCTTGGTCGCCGCGTACACGCCGAACGCCTCGGCGCCGGAGTCCACGGCGGTGGAGCCGTTCAGGATGACCGAGGCACCCTCGTTGAGCAGGGGCAGTGCCTTCTGGACGGTGAACAGCGTGCCCCGGACGTTGATCCCGAAGAGGGTGTCGAAGTGCTCCTCGGTGACCTGATCGAGTGTCACGAACTCGCCGATGGAGGCGTTCGCGAACAGGACGTCCAGGCCCTGTCCCCGGCTGCCGATCGCCTCGTAGAGCCGGTCCAGGTCGGCCGGGTTCGCGATGTCGCCGATCACCCCGGTGGCCGCCGAAGCGCCGATCGCCTCGACGGCCGCGTCGAGTTCGGTCTTGCGTCGGCCGGTGATGAGCACATGCGCACCCTCGGCGGCCAGCCGTACCGCGCTGGCCAGGCCGATTCCGGTGCTGCCTCCGGTGACGAGAGCGGTCTTCCCCTCAAGCAGTCCCAGTCCTGATCCCAGTGCCATGTGAACAGCCTCCTTCTAGTTCCGCATCGATCGATGCGGAAGTTGGTCGGAAGGCGACCGTAGCACTTCCGTATCGATCGATGCGGAAGGGGTAGACTGCGGGAGTGGGAACCAGCCAGAGCAGTCGGAACAGCCAGAAGAGACAGAACGGCCCGATCGGCCGACCGCGAGGCTTCGACGCCGACGAGGCTCTCGAACGCGCCATGCTGCTCTTCTGGGAGCACGGCTACGAGGGCGCCAGCCTGGCGAGCCTGACCAGCGCGATGGGCATCTCCACGACCAGCATGTACGCGGCCTTCGGCAACAAGGAGGAACTGTTCCGCAAGGCCCTGGAGCGCTACACCGAAGGCCCGAGCGCCTACGTGACCCGAGCCCTGGACGAGCCGACAGCCCGTGACGTCGCCACCGCGCTCCTGACCGGCGCCGTCCGGACCAGCACCCGCCCGGCCCACCCCCGCGGATGTCTGGGCGTCCAGGGCGCCCTCACCGCCAGCGACGCCGGACAGACGGTCCGCGACCTCCTCGCCGACTGGCGCAACAACGGCTGTGCCTCCATCCAGGAGCGGTTCCAACGAGCCGTCGACGAGGGCGACCTGCCTCCGGAGGCCGATCCCGGACTACTCGCCCGCTACCTCACCACCATGGCCTTCGGCATCTCCGTGCAGGCCGCGAGCGGCATCGGCCGCGACGAACTCCAGACGATGGCGGACGCGGCCCTGCGCACCTGGCCGCCGCTCTCCTGAGAACGCCTCAGCCGGACCGGCCGCCTACGCCACCCACTGCTGATACGCCAGATTCGCCACCAGCGTGAACACCACCACCAGCAGCACCACCCGTACGAACCCGCTCCCCTTCTTCAGCGCCGTGTGCGCCCCCACCATCCCGCCGACCAGGTTGAACCCCGCCAGCAGCGCGCCCAGCTGCCAGTACACCGTGCCCTGCCAGGCGAAGATCGCCAGGGCGCCCGCGTTGGTGCAGCAGTTGACGATCTTGGCGGTGGCGGAGGCGGTCACCAGGTCGAGGTGGAGCAGCGCGGTGAGCGCGAGGACGAGGAACGTACCCGTGCCGGGACCGATGAGACCGTCGTAGAAGCCGATGCCGAGGCCGGCGAGTCCGATGGCGGCGAGGACTCGGCGGGCGGAGACCGGGGTGGTCGCCGGGGCCGTACCGAAGGCGGGCCGGAAGATCACGAAGGCGCCGACGCCGAGCAGGACGACCATGATGACCGGCTTCAGCGTGTCCGTGCTCATGCCGGCGGCGACGAACGCCCCGGCCGTCGAACCGGCGACCGCCGCCAGGCCGACGCGTACCGCCAGGCGCACGTCCACCGGCGTCTTGCGTGTGTACGTCACCGCCGCGCCCGTGGTGCCGACGATCGCCATGGCCTTGTTGGTGCCGAGCGCGTACTGAGCCGCCGACGACGTGTCCGGCAGCCCCAGGAGCAGGACCGGCATCATCAGCAGGCCGCCGCCGCCCACGACCGCGTCGATCCAGCCTGCCGCGAGGGCGGCGGCGCAGAGGGCGGCGATCAGGGGCAGCGATATGTCGGGCATGATCGCGAGCTTATGGACCCGATAGGTGCGGACACCATGGATTTCCGGAACCTTGAGGATCTTCAGAGGTTCGGTGGTTCGGTGGTTCGGTGGTTCGGTGGTTCGGTGGTTCAGAGGTCGGGCGTCCCGGAGCTGGACCGGCAGTAGCGGTCGGGCGCCCATCCGCCGTATCGTTCACGCACCTCACAGGCATCCCCCGCACGCCCACCGAACCCTCACACCCACTCCGCGCCCCCGCTGAGGGAAGCGTGCCCCCCGGGAAACAGACGTGATGCGGCCGGGTAACACCGGCAACGCACGCTGCCGTACATGACCTCGAATACGCGTGTGGTGGTGATCGGCGCCGGGCTCGCGGGCGTACGGCTCGCCCGGCGGCTCGGCGAGCTCGGCATGTCCGCCTCGGACGTCGTGCTCGTCGGCGAGGAGGAGCACCGCCCGTACAACAGGGTGCTGCTCGCCGAGATCCTCGCCGGGCGCTACGCCCCCGAGGTGATCGCCCTGCCGTCGCCTGAGCGGCTGGTCAGGGCCCGGGCCGAGTCCGTCGACCGTGCCGCGCGCATCGTGCACTGCTCCGACGGGTCCTCGATCGCATACGACACGCTGGTCCTGGCCACCGGGTCGAACCCCGTGCTCCCGCCCCTGCGTGGGCTGTTCACGCCCGATCACGAACTCCCGCTGGGCGTCCACGCGTTCCGGACCATGGACGACTGTCTCGGGCTGTCCAAGGACGTACGTCCGGGGGCGCGGGCCGTCGTCATCGGCGGCGGGCTGCTCGGGGTCTCCGCCGCGCGCGCACTCGCCGTACGCGGTGCACAGGTCGTGCTCGCCCAGCAGGCCGAGCGGCTGATGGAACGTCAGCTGGACCCGGGCGCATCGGAGTTGGTGCTGCGGCACCTCAAGGAGCTGGGCGTCGAGGTGCACACCGAGTGCCGGGTGCGCGACGTGCGCTGCGTGGGCGGCAAGGTCCGGTCGGTCGAGCTGGCCGACCACTACGCCCTCGACGCGGACATCGTCGTACTGGCCTGCGGAGTTCATCCCCGGGTTGGGCTCGCGCGCGATGCCGGGCTCGCCGTGCACAAGGGCATCATCGTCGACGACGAACTGCGCACCTCCGACCCGCACATCCGGGCGCTCGGGGACTGCGCCCAGCACCAGGGAACGGTGTACGGCCTGGCCACCCCCGCGCTCGAACAGGCCGAGGTCCTGGCCGAGTTGATCGCCAACGAGGCCGGCGAGCCGAGCGTCCGTTACACCGGCACCCGTTCCCTCACCCGGCTCACCCTCACCGACTTCACCGCCGAAACCGGCGACACCGGCAACAACGGGGGCGTCGGCAACCCCTTCGATCTCGCCGCCTTCGGCGAGACCACCCCCCGCCCCGGCGACGACGTCATCCAGCTCGCCGACGCCACCCGGGGCACCTACCGCAAGGTCGTCGTCCGTGACGACCGGCTGGTCGGCGGGGTGCTCGTCGGCGAACTCGGCACCGTCGGCGCCCTCGCGCGCGCCTGGGAGGGAGCAGAGCCGCTCCCCACCGACGGCGGCCCGCTGCTCCACCTGCTCACCAACGATGGAGGCTCCTAATGCCCGCCACTGATGGGGCCACCCCCACGATCGTCCTCGTCGGCCACGGCATGGTCGGCCAGCGCTTCCTGGAAGCCCTCGCGGACCGTGGCCTGACCGCCGCGCACCGCGTGGTCGTACTGTGCGAGGAGCCACGTCCGGCGTACGACCGCGTGGCGCTGACCTCGTACTTCTCGGGCAAGACGCCCGAGGACCTCTCGATGACCGACATGGCGTTCATCGAGAAGGAGGGCATCGAGCTGTACGTCGGTGACCCGGCGGAGACCATCGACCGCGAGGCCAAGCGAGTCACCGCCCGCTCGGGCATGGTCGTCGACTACGACATCCTCGTCCTCGCCACCGGCTCCTACCCCTTCGTGCCGCCGGTCCCCAACAAGGACGCCAAGGGCTGCTTCGTCTACCGCACGATCGAGGATCTCCTCGCGATCGAGGAGTACGCCAGCACCCGTACGACGGGTGCCGTGGTCGGCGGTGGGCTGCTGGGACTTGAGGCGGCCGGTGCGCTGAAGGGGCTCGGACTCACCTCCCACATCGTGGAGTTCGCGCCGCGCCTGATGCCGGTGCAGGTCGACGACGGCGGTGGCGCGGCGCTGCTGCGGACCATCCAGGAGATGGGTCTGTCCGTCCACACCGGTGTGGGTACGCAGGAGATCGTCGTCGACGAGGACGGCGCGGTCACGGGCATGAAGCTGTCCGACGGTTCCGAACTCGCCACCGATCTGGTGGTGTTCAGCGCCGGTGTCCGGCCGAGGGACCAACTCGCCCGGGACTGCGGCCTGTCGGTCGGCGAGCGCGGTGGCATCGCGGTCGACGATCAGTGCCGTACGGTCAACGACCCGCACGTGTTCGCGATCGGCGAGTGCGCGCTGGCCTCCGACGGCCGGGTGTACGGCCTGGTCGCCCCGGGTTACGAGCAGGCCGAGACGGCCGCCGCGACCATCGCCGCCGACGAGGCGTCCTTCACGGGCGCCGACCTCTCGACCAAGCTCAAGCTCCTCGGCGTGGACGTGGCGTCCTTCGGCGACGCACACGGCGCCACCGCCGACTGCCTCGACGTCGTCTACTCCGACTCCCGCTCGGGCCTGTACAAGAAGCTCGTCATCGGCCGCGACGGCACGCTGCTCGGCGGCATCCTCGTCGGCGACGCGGAGGCCTACGGCACGCTGAAGGCGTTCACCGGTTCGGTGCCGCCCGTCTCGCCCGAGTCCCTCGTGCTGCCGGCCGGTGCCGGGGAGTCCGTCCAGCTCGGCCCGTCCGCGCTGCCGGACGACGCGATCATCTGCTCCTGCAACAACGTCCGCAAGGGCACGATCCGCGGCGCGGTCACCGAGCACAACTGCACGACCGTGCCCGAGGTCAAGAAGTGCACCAAGGCCGGTACGACGTGCGGGAGTTGCGTCAAGGTGCTCGGCCAGCTCGTCACCGCCGAGCTGGAGGCGAGCGGTGTCGTCGTCGACAAGGGCCTGTGCGGCTGCTTCTCGCAGACCCGCGAGGAGCTGTACGAGATCGTCCTCGCCCTGCGCGTCAACAAGTACCAGGACCTCCTCGACCGTTACGGCCGCGAGGACGCCCGGGGCGGCGACGGCTGCGAGATCTGCAAGCCCGCCGTGGCCTCGATCATCGCCTCCCTCGCCCCGACGATCGGCGCCGACGTCTACGTCCTGGACGGCGAACAGGCCACCCTCCAGGACACCAACGACCACTTCCTCGCCAACCTCCAGAAGAACGGCTCCTACTCGGTCGTCCCGCGCATCCCCGGCGGTGAGATCACCCCCGAGGGTCTGATCGTCATCGGCGAGATCGCCCGCGACTTCGGCCTCTACACGAAGATCACCGGCGGTCAGCGGATCGACATGTTCGGCGCGCGCGTCGAGCAACTCCCGCTGATCTGGACCCGGTTGGTGGACGCCGGCTTCGAGTCGGGGCACGCCTACGGCAAGTCCCTCCGTACGGTGAAGTCCTGCGTCGGCCAGACCTGGTGCCGTTACGGC
The DNA here is from genome assembly GCF_042889145.1 of Streptomyces sp. NPDC002680. Taxonomy (NCBI): domain Bacteria; kingdom Bacillati; phylum Actinomycetota; class Actinomycetes; order Kitasatosporales; family Streptomycetaceae; genus Streptomyces; species Streptomyces sp. NPDC002680. The sequence continues at coordinate 64,651 of NZ_JBIAQP010000007.1, read as the reverse complement.
GTCCAGGACTCCGTCCGGATGGCGATCGACCTGGAGCTGCGCTACCGGGGCCTCCGGTCGCCGCACAAGCTGAAGTCGGCGGTGTCGGGCTGTGCGCGTGAGTGCGCCGAGGCCCAGTCCAAGGACTTCGGCATCATCGCCACCTCGGGCGGCTGGAACCTGTACGTCGGCGGCAACGGCGGCGCGACCCCGCGCCACGCGGACCTGCTGGCCCAGGACCTGAACGACGCCGAACTCATCAGGCTCATCGACCGGTTCCTGATGTTCTACATCCGTACGGCGGACCGCCTGGAGCGCACCTCGACCTGGCTGGAGCGCATCCCCGGCGGCCTGGACCACGTACGCGACGTGGTCGTGGAGGACTCCCTCGGTATCTGCGAGGAGCTGGAGTCGCTGATGACCTCGCATGTCGCGCACTACCGCGACGAGTGGGCCGACACCATCAACGACCCCGAGAAGCTCGCCCGGTTCGTGTCCTTCGTGAACGCGCCGGACACCCCCGACCCGGTCGTCGGCTTCGTCCCCGAGCGCGACCAGATCAAGCCTGACCTGCCACTGCTGTCCATCGGCCTGCGCCCCGCCGACGACGTCCTGGAAGGATCCGCCCAGCGATGACCCTGGCACCCGAGACCACCGACCTGAAGATCCAACTGCGCATCGACAACAGCGCCGACGACTGGTTCACGGTCTGCGACCTGAACGTCCTGCTCCCAGGCCGCGGTGTGGCGGCCCTGCTGCCGGACGGCCGGCAGGCTGCCCTCTTCCGCGACCGCGCGGGCACCCTGTACGCCATCGACAACCGCGACCCGTTCGGCGGCGCCGCGGTCCTCTCCCGCGGCCTGACCGGTACCCACCAGGGCCGCCCGTTCGTCGCCTCCCCGCTCCTGAAGCAGCGCTTCGACCTGGAGTCGGGCCAGTGCCTGGACGACGAGTCGGTGAGTGTGACGGTGTACGAGGTGCGTACCGCCTGAAGTACGGACGTAGCGATCGTGAGGGGTGCCCCAGCCATCGGCCGGGGCGCCCCTCACGCCTTCAAGCCCTCGTACGTCACCCCGGTGAGCTGCTCGGAAGCGGCCCAAAGCCGTTCCCCGGCACGGTCGTTGAGCGTCCAGGAGGCCCGCCAGGACTTCGCGGGCGCGCCCCGCCAGCCCAGGAACCTGGGGCCGATGAACGCGTCGGGGCTCACGTCCGGTGCGGTGGCCGCGTACAGCGTGGGCAGGGCGCCCGCCTCGGCGGACTGGGCGAAGTACCGGTTGCCGATCTCCATGAACCGCTCGGCGCCCTTGCGGCCCTGCATCTTCGGCGCGGCCGTCTGGAGGTTGGTGTCGGCGTACCCGGGATGCGCGGCGGCGACCACGACACCGGAGCCGATCGCGGCCAGCCTGCGCGCCAGCTCGTGCGTGAAGAGCAGGTTGGCCGTCTTGGAACGCCCGTACGCGATCCAACGCCGGTAGTTCCGCTCGCTGTTGAGGTCGTCGATGTCGATGTTGGCGAAGGCGTGGGTGCCGCTGGAGAGGTTCACGATCCGGGCGCCGGGCGTACCGAGCAGCGCCGGGAACAGCAGCCCGGTGAGCGCGAAGTGCCCGAGGTGGTTGACCCCGAACTGCGTCTCGAACCCGTCGGCCGTCGTGCCGTACGGCAGCGCCATCACGCCCGCGTTGTTGACGAGGAGATCGATCCGCTCGTACGGCAGCCCGACCGCGAACTCCCGTACGGAGCCCAGGTCTCCGAGATCAAGGCGCCAGAACTCCGCGATGGCGTCCGGCACTTCACCCAGCAGCCGCCCGACCGCCTCGTTCCCGCGCGCCTCGCTCCGGCACGCGAGCACCACCCGGGCGCCCTTGCGCGCCAACTCCCGCGCGGTGACGTACCCGAGCCCGCTGTTGGCACCGGTGACGACGGCCGTACGACCGCTCTGATCGGGGATGTCCCGCGTGTTCCAGCCCGACATGTCCGGGTCCCTCCATTGGCGAGTCTGGCGGATCTCGTCGTGCCCGGTAGATCCAGGCCTGAGTCCCAGAGTGCGCCGGAAGTGCCCCGATGGCCAGTTCCACGCCCCGCATGTCAGGGCTTGCGCCCCACCCCGCAGTAGGCGTCGACGGCCGAGGCGGGGGCGGCCGGGTCGCGGAGGTCGGGGCGCCACTCGGGTACCTGGACCACGCCCGGGTCCACCAGGCCGAGGCCGTCGAAGAAGGCGGCGATCTCGCCGATGCTGCGGACGTAGTACGGCACGGCACCGCTCGCGTTGTAGGCCTCCGACGCGGCGATCATGCCCTCGCTGGTGGCCGTGCTGTCGCTGATCACCAGGTGGCTGCCCGACGGCAGACCCGCCATCAGCCGGCTCACCAGGTCGCGGGCCTGGTCGTGGTCGGCGACATGGCCGAGCGTGTTGAGGATCATCAGGGCGACCGGCTCGGAGAGGTCGAGGGTGTCGGCCGCCGCTTCGAGGATGGTCTCGGGGGCGTAGAGGTCGGCGTTCAGATAGACCGTGCGGCCCTCGGGGGTGCTCGCGAGCAGGGCGTCCGCGTGGGCCAGCACGATGGGGTCGTTGTCGACGTACACGATCCGGGCGTCGGGGGCGGCGCGCTGGGCGACCTCGTGGGTGTTGTCGGCGGTCGGCAGGCCGGTGCCGACGTCCAGGAACTGACGTACGCCCTGCTCATCCGCGAGGTAGCGGACGGCCCGTCCTAAGAAGTGCCGGCTGGTGACGGCCACGTCGACGAGACCCGGGAAGATCTCCTTGATGTGGTCCCCGATCTCCCGGTCGACCTCGTAGTTGTCCTTGCCGCCGACGAAGTAGTTCCAGAAGCGGGCCGAGTGCGGCTTGGTGGTGTCGATACGGGTGCGGGGGCGAGCGCCCGTACCTGTTCCGGTCTCGGTCTCGGTCGAGGGGGTGGGGTCGTCGTCCAACACGGCAGGGCCTCCTGTGTTCCGGTGCTGATCATCCGGGACCAACGTAGGTGAACTCATTGGCTCCGCCCGGGAGTTGTGAAGATCCGCGTTCACGCACCGTAGGGTTCTGGCCATATGCGGTCGTGTCCAGGTAGAACCACTCGGCGTCGGGGCCCGGGACCGGCGGCATCAGCTTCCCCTCGATGGGTTCGGGAGAGGGCTTCTCCGCGCCCGGCATCAGCAGTTCCACCTCCGTCCCCAGACCCCGCTGCTGCGCGGTGAACTCCTCGACCTGGCTGCGGCAGGCGTGGTCCAGGTGGGTCACACCGGTCAGGTCCAGGCGGATGCGGGGCTTCCCGGACGCGGCGGACGCCTCCAGCGCCTCGATGACCTGCGGCAACCTCAGGAAGGTGGCGTTGCCCGCCATGACGACCTGGGCGACGTCGTCGCCGCTGTCGACGTCCTGGCGGATGACCGTCCGGGACATGCGCAGGGCAGCCAGGACGACCCCGGCGGCCAGCCCGATGAGGACGCCTTCGAGCAGCGCGGTCGCCACGATGACCAGTGTGGTGACCGTCATGACCGCGAACTCGCCCCGGTCCTGCCGCCACATCTTCGGGAACTCCTCGGGCGCGAACAGCTTCCAGCCGCTGTGTACGAGGACTCCCGCGAGCACCGAGATCGGGATCAGCGCGAGCACCTGCGGCAGCAGCAGCGCGAAGGCGAGCAGCCAAAGTCCGTGCAGCGTACGGGAGACACGGGTCTTCGCGCCCGCCTGCACGTTGGCCGAACTGCGTGCCACCACCGCCGTGATGGGCAGCGCGCCGAGCAGCCCGGCGACCGTGTTTCCCGCGCCCTGCGCGACGAGTTCGGCGTTGTAGCGGGTGCGCGGGCCGCTGTGCATCCGGTCGACGGCCGCCGCCGTGAACAGGCTCTCCGCCGAGGCGATCACGGTGAAGGTGAGGATCGCGGTCAGGATTCCCACGTCGGCCAGTCCCGCCAACTGCCCGGGCCCCGGCACGTCCACGGCGGCCAGCAGATTGCCCACCTGGAGCGTCTTCACGTCCACGCCCGGCAGCGCCGCGACACCGATCCCGATCCCTACGGCGACCAGCGCGGCCGGGATCTTCTTCACCGGGCCCGGCATCTTCTTCCACAGGAAGCTGAGCACGATGGTGACGACGCCGAGCAGGGCGGCCGTCATCGCCTGCCGGTCGGCCAGGGTGTCGGCGAGCAGTCCGGGCACGCCGGCGATGTTCTCCAGCGGGGTGCCGGGGGCCCGGGAGTCGGACATCGGGTACAACTGGCTGAAGATCAGCGGGAGTCCGATGCCGGCCAGCATGCCCTGGACGACGGCGAGCGAGATGGCCTGGAACATCCGGCCGAGCCGTACGAGGCCGAGGACGATCTGCAGGATCCCCGACCCGAGCACGATCACGCCGAGCGAGGCGACGCCGTACTCCAGGACGGTCTCCGCGACCAGCGCGGCGAGCCCGGCGGCGGGCCCGCTGACCTGGAGGGTGCTGCCCCGGGCCGCCCCGACTACCAGCCCGCCGATGACCCCGGAGATGATGCCGAGTTCGGCGGGCACCCCGGACGCGACGGCGACACCGATACAGAGCGGCAGCGCCACGAGGAAGACGACGAGGGAGGCGGTGATCTCCGTGGCGAGGTCGATGCGTCCGGTGCCACCGCCCTTGGCCCGTCCGGCATCGCCGCCTTTGGTACCTCCCGGGGCCGAAGTGGGCTTGCGCAACGGGGTAGTTGGAACCGGGGCCTTCGGACGCGTACGAGTGCCCTGCGCATGGCGCGCGTGCTGGCCGCTCATGCCGCGTGCACCCGGAAGCGGTCGTCCTCGTCCAGCTCGTACACCCGGCCGGTGTCGACCTCGTAGTACCAGCCGTGCAGCCGCAGCCGGCCCGAGTCGAGCCGCTGCCGCACCACCGGGTAACTGCCCAGTACGGCAAGCTGGTTGACGACGTTGCGCTGCGCCACCTCGGGCAGCGTCGCCGGGTCGTCGGAGGACTTGGTGAGCACGGGGGCCAGTTCCGGGCGGGCCAGCTCCAGCCAGGCGTCCACGCCGGGCAGCGCGGACAGGTCGTCGCCGGACTTCAGGGCGCCCATCGCCCCGCAGTGGGAGTGGCCACAGACGACGAGGTGCTGAACGCCGAGCACCTCCAGTGCGTACTCGATGGTGGCGGCCTCACCGGAAGCCGCCCCGTACGCGCTGTGCGGCGGGACGATATTGCCCGCATTCCGCAGCTCGAATATCTCGCCGGGCCGTGCTCCGGTGATCAGGGCGGGTATCACTCGCGAGTCCGAGCAGGTGATGAACAATGCCTCCGGACATTGTCCCTGTGCCAGTTTCCGGTATTCGTCGCTCTCGAAATCCACATGCCGCTTGAACGACCGGGCGCGGTCCAGCAATGCCTTCATGACCCCTCCAGATGGTGCTTGACATGGGGTTACTCCTGCCACCAAGAACGCTAGAGGAGCGCTGCCCAGGGGACGGCCAGCGGAAGGTTAGAGGAACACTAAATCGAGGCCAGGTTTCGGCACCGGGTTATCGTGAGGGGCTTTTCACATTGTCCTGGATTCGCTCGGCACGGCATTCTGGCGTCTTGTAACGTGTCATCACAGCGTGTTGACTTCAGGAATTCATGGACGCCTCGGGAGTGGGAGACAGGACGTATGGGCGTACGGGTGCTGCTCATCGAGGACGACGAGACGATCGCCGAACCGCTGGCCGAGGGCCTGCGGAACTTCGGGCTGACGGTCGTGCACGTCGCCACCGGTGCCGAGGGCCTGCGAGGACCGCACGGGGACGTCGTCCTGCTGGACCTGGGCCTGCCGGACATGGACGGCATCGACGTGTGCCGGGGCATCCGTCAGACCTCCGAGGTCCCGATCATCATCCTCAGCGCGCGCGGCGAGGAGGCCGACCGCGTCCTGGGCCTGGAACTGGGCGCCGACGACTACCTGGCGAAACCTTTCAGCCTGCGCGAACTGGTCGCCCGGGTACGGGCGGTGACCCGGCGCGTCCGACGTCCTGATCCCACGCAGGCGTACGAGCCGTACGCCACGGCTCAGGAACCGGCCGTCACTTACGAGACCCCCGTGTACGTGCCTCCCGCTCCCCCACCGACCTCCTACGAGGCCTACGAATCGTTCGACTCGTACGCCTCTCCCACCTCGCACAACTCGCACGCCTCGTACGTCTCGCAGGACGCGCCCCACGCACCCGAGCCGGCCCCGGCCACCCCCGCCCCCGGCCCCCTCGTCGTCGACCGCCGTACGCGTCAAGTCTGGGTCGGCGAGGTGCCCGTCGCCCTCACGCCCAAGGAGTTCGAGCTGCTGGCGCTGCTCTCCGAGGACCCTGGTGCCGTGTACTCGCGGCGCCAGATCCTCACCCGGGTCTGGGACACCCACTACCAGGGCCCGACCAAGACCCTGGACGTCCATGTCGCCACGCTGCGGCGGAAGTTGGGCGACCCGGCATGGATCCAGACGCTGCGCGGAGTCGGGTTCCGACTCGCCGTGCGCACCCCGGGCGCACCGAGGGCCGCGGCCTCATGACCCGCCGTCTGCTGCTGAGTTACCTGAGTCTGGCCGCCCTCGTCCTGCTCGGTCTGGAGATCCCGCTGGGCTTCGTCTACTCACGGGCCGAGCGGGAGCGGATCGTCAACTCCGCCAACGAGGAGGCCGAGTCGGTGTCGGCGTTCGCCGCGCTGTCCCTGGCGTCGGGGCGTCCGGACGAGCTGGCGGCCCGTGCCGCGCACTGCGCACGCCGGATCGGCGGCCAGGTGTTCATCGTCGACGCGGGCGGTCAACTCATTGCCGCATCACATCAGTTGACGGGTGCGGAGCAGCGGGAGCTGACCACCCGCCCGGAGGTGGCGGCCGCGCTCGACGGCACGGCGACGACCCATGTCCGTACGTCCACGATCGGCGGGGTTCAGTATCTGTCCGTGGCGTCGCCGGTGGGGCACGGGGCCGGAGAGGTGAAGGGCGCGGTACGGATCACGCTTCCCACGCAGATGGTGCAGTCCCGGGTCCACCAGGTGTGGCTGCTGCTGGCCGCCGTCGGGCTCGCGGTACTGGCGGCGGTGGCCGTCGTGGCGTTCGCGTGCGCGCGTTGGGCAGGGCGGCCGATCCGTGAACTGGAGCAGGCGACACACGAGTTGGCGGACGGTGGCGCGGCGACGCCGGTCGCGGTGACATCGGGGCCGCCCGAAGTCCGCAGTCTGGCAGCCGCGTTCAACCGTACGGCCGCCCGGCTCGCCCATCTCCTCGCCTCGCAAAGGGCGTTCGCGGGCGAGGCCTCGCACCAGCTGAAGACTCCGCTGGCCGCGCTGCGACTGCGTCTGGAGAATCTGGAGCCGGACATCGCCCAGCACGCCCGGGGCAGCCTGACCGCCGCAATGACGGAGACGGACCGACTGGCCCGGATGGTCGAGGGACTGCTCGCGATGGCCCGCCTGGAGGAGGACGCGGCGCCGCCCGGCCCGGTCGACCTGGCCGGTGCCTGCGCGGAGCGGCACGGCACCTGGGCTCCGCTGTTCGAGCAACAGGGCGTGTCACTCGTCCTGTTCACGGGCGGTACGGGACCGGTGGGTCCGGCGCTGGCGCTGCCCGGGGCGGTCGAGCAGATCGTCGACAACCTTCTGTCGAACGCCCTGCGGGTCTCGCCCGCGAACAGCACGGTGGCCATGGAACTCCGCGCCGTCGCTCCGCCGCACCCTCGCCGTCCCCACCTGAGCCATCTCAACGTCCGTGAGAACCGGGCCACTTGGATCGACCTGCACATCACGGACGAGGGTCCCGGGATGACGGCGGACCAACGCGCCCGCGCCTTCGACCGCTTCTGGCGTGCGCCCGGCGCCCCCAAGGGCGGTACGGGCCTGGGCCTGGCCCTCGTACAGCGGCTGGCGCTGGCGAGCGGCGGGGAGGCGAGTCTGCGGGCGGCGGCAACGGGCGGCCTGGACGCGGTGGTTCGGCTGCCGTCGGCCCGACACGCCATGCAGGGACAGGCGTTCGGCGGCAGGGATTCGGGGGCGGGGGTACGGCGACGGGAGACGTCGGCGCTGCGGGCGTAGGAGGAACCCCGCCGGACCGAACCCCGCCGGACACCTCCCTTGAGGCGAACTCCCGGCGGCCGGAGCGTCCCGTACGACCACCGACGAGACATCACGCGTACATGACAATTCCACCCCGTCGCCCTAGGGTCCCTGACGTCACGGCACGTCACGCCACCCCCCTTGGAGCGAGAGTGGACGCACGAGTCAACGCACACGTGGAACGCCGTACCCTCCTGCGCGCCGCCGTCATCGGCGGTTCGGCGGCCGTCTTCGGCGGCACCCTGTGGCGCGGGGCAGCCCACGCGGCCCCCGCCCAGCCGGGCACCGGCCCGTACGGAGCGCTCGCCGCGGCCGACGCCAACGGCATCAGACTGCCCGCCGGCTTCACCAGCCGGGTGATCGCCCGCTCGGGCCAGACGGTCGGCGGAACGTCGTACACCTGGCACAACGCCCCTGACGGCGGGGCCTGTTACGCCGACGGCACCGGCTGGATCTACGTCTCCAACTCGGAGATCAACCCGTCGGGCGGCGCGAGCGCGGTCAGGTTCTCGTCGGCCGGAGCCGTCACCTCCGCGTACCGCATCCTCTCCGGCACCCGCCAGAACTGCGCGGGCGGACGCACCCCTTGGAACACCTGGCTGTCCTGCGAGGAGGTGTCGCTGGGGTACGTCTACGAGACCGACCCCTGGGGCACGAACGCGGCGACGCAGCGCGCGGCGATGGGCCGCTTCAAGCACGAGGCGGCGGCAGCGGACCCGGTGCGCAAGGTCGTCTACCTCACGGAGGACGAGACGAACGGCCGCTTCTACCGTTTCGTTCCCACGACTTGGGGCGATCTGTCGGCCGGCACCCTCCAGGTCCTGGTGGCCGGCACGGCGACCTCGGGCTCGTACACCTGGACCACGATCCCGGACCCAGACGGCTCTCCGACGACCACGCGCACCCAGGTCTCCGGCTCCAAGTCCTTCAACGGCGGCGAGGGTTGCCACTACGCCGACGACAAGGTCTGGTTCACGACGAAGGGCGACAACCGGGTCTGGCAGCTCAACCTCCTCACGAACACTTATGAGTTGGCGTACGACGACTCCCTCGTCACCTCGGGCACGGCCCCGCTCACCGGCGTCGACAACATCACCGGGACGTCCTCCGGCGACCTGTTCGTGGCCGAGGACGGCGGCAACATGGAGATCTGTGTGATCACGCCGGACGACGTGATCGCCCCGTTCCTCCGCATCGACGGCCAGTCGGGCTCGGAGATCACGGGCCCGGCGTTCTCCCCGAACGGCAGCCGTCTGTACTTCTCCAGCCAGCGGGGCACGAGCGGCAGCTCTTCGGGCGGGATCACGTACGAGGTGACGGGCCCGTTCCGGTCATAGCCGCCGGTCGTACGTTCATACGTTTCGTACTGCGCACCGGCGTTGTCAGTGGTGCGCAGTACGTTGCGGTCATGGGCATTTACCTGGTCGATGTCGGTGCGGAGGAGTGGTTCAGTGAGGACGAGGACGAGGAGGGGCACGCGGAGATCGCCGCGGGGCTGAACGCGGAGTTGGTCCGGCGTGGGCTGCCACCGTACGAGTCCGTGCCGGTGGCGGCGGAGTTCGTACGTGGTTCGGGCCAGTCCTTCGAGGAGAAGATGGTCCCGTCGATGGAGAGCTTCCTGGCACTGTGCCGGGCGCGGCTCTCTGACGCGGAGACAGAGCTGCTCTGCGGCTGGTCCGTGCTGGTGCCGGTGTCCCTGGACGAGGAGATCGAGCTGCCGGTCGAGTCGTCGTACTCCGAGTCGACGGTGATAGCCGGCGCCCCGCAGGTGCTGGTGATCGCCGAGAAGCTGGCGGCGGCGGTCGCGCTGCCGCTGTCCGAGGTCCCGGAGATGTGCGACAACCTGGAGCTGACCTGCTGGTTCCTGGACGGCGCGGCGAAGGAACTGTCCGCCGCCGCGCCGGGCCCCTGGAGCGAGGATCTGGACGCGTCCTTCTACGTGGCGCTGTACCTCCGGGCGGCACAGCACTCACTCAGACGCGGATGTCCGATGATCTACTCCTAGATCTACTCCTAAGGGGTCGTCAGGCCGTATCCGTAGGGGAAGAGCGGGTCGTAGTTCCGGTCGCCGACGTTGATCGGTTCCTGGGCCTCGCTGCGGGGCCAGCTGACAGGCAGTTTGCCGGTGAAGGGGCGCTTGCCGAAGAGGACGTCGGCGACCCCGTCGCCCTCGCTGCCGGGGAGCCAGGACATCACGAAGGCGTCGGTCCTGGGCAGTTGGCCGGTGATGATCTGGGTGCGCCCTGCCACGTCGAGGACGACGCAGGTCCTGATGGCGGAGCAGACGCGGTCGATGTTCGCCTGGTCGGCCGCGGAGAGGTTCAGCGTGTGGCCGCCGACACCCACGTCGCCGACGCCCTCGGCGTAGGGGGTCTCGCCGATGACGACGACACCGACGTCGTGACCGGCGGTGGGGGCACTGGCGTCCGCGCTGTACGTGACGTTCTTCGCGGTCTTCCGGATGCCCTGGAGGATGGTGGTGCCGGGGAACGCGGTGTTGCCGGACTGTCCCTGCCAGGTGACGGTCCAGCCGCCGGCCTGGTTGCCGAGGTCGTTGGCGTTGACCCCGGCGACGTAGAGCCGCTGCGAGGGCTTGAGCGGCAGTGCCTTCTTGTCGTTCTTCAGCAGCACCTGGGACTCGGCGACCGCGCGGCGGGCCACGGCACGGTGGGCGGCCGAGCCGATGGTGCCGATGTTGGTGCGGTCGGTGTACGGGTGCTCGAACAGGCCGAGTTCGAACTTGGCCTTCAGGATGCGGGAGACGGCGTCGTCGATCCGGGACGTCTTGACGCGCCCGGCCTGCACCTCGGCGGTGAGGGCCTGGATGAACTGGGGCGCGTTGTACGGCTGCATGAACATGTCCATGCCCGCGTTGACGGAGGTGCGGACCTGGGTGGCGAAGTCGCCCGGGATCTCGCTGATGGCGTCCCAGTCGCTGATGAGGAAACCGTCGAAGCCGATCTTCTCCTTCAGGACGTCGGTGAGCAGCTCCTTGTGGGCGCTCATCCTGATCGGCTCGCTGCCGGGCACGTCGGTCCACTGCACCGAGGAGTACGAGGGCATGACGCTGCCGACGTCGTGCACCTGGACGGCGGTCACGTAGGGGGCCAGGTCGATCTCGGCGAAGCGCTTGTGGCTGGTCTTCGTGATGCCTCGGTCGATGATGTAGTCGCCGGTGGTCGACGTGCCGTAGGTGGTGTCGCCGTCGCCCGCGTAGTGCTTGACGGTGGCCAGGACATGGTCGTTCCGGGCGCGGTCCTTGGTGCTGCCGCCCTGAAGTCCCTCGACGGCGGTGGTCATCCGGGAGACGAGGCGCGGGTCCTCGCCGAAGCTCTCGTAGGAGCGGCCCCAGCGTTCGTCGCGGGTGACACAGACACAGGGCGCGAACACCCACTGCGGGCCCGTGGCGCGGGTCTCGGTGGCGGTGATGTGCGCCGCCTCGCGGACCAGCGCGGTGTCGCGGGTGGCGCCCATGCCGATGTTGTGCGGGAAGATCGTGGCGCCGACCAGGTTGCCGTGGCCGTGCACGGAGTCGACGCCGTAAAGGATCGGGATGCGCAGCCGGCTCGCGAGCGCGTGCGACTGGTAGCCGTCGACCATGTCCGCCCACGCCTCGGGGGTGTTGGGCGTGGGGACCGAGCCGCCGCCGGACAGCAGCGAACCCAGGGCGAGGCTGGTGATCTGCGTCTTGTCGTTCTCGACCGATCCCCGCTCGGCCTGGGTCATCTGGCCGACCTTCTCCGCGAGGGTCATCCGGCCCAGCAGATCGGCGACCCGCTGCTTCACCGGCAGCCGGGGGTCGAGGTACGGCTGCGTACTGCTGAGGGCCGGGGCCGAGGCGCCGGGTTCGGCGACGGCGGACGAGGCCGGGATCGCCGTGACGACCAGGGCCGCGGCGGCCAGTAGCAGGGCTGCGGAGTGCTGTTGTCTCACGTCGGTGCTCCTTGAACGTGGCCGCCTCGTTGCGGCACGAGCGGAGGTGCGCTGCCGGACTGCTGTTGAGGGAGGAGGGGAGGGGACGCGATCGGTGTCCTGTCCACCTCACCGATCACACCCGCCGACCCCACCCGCCGACCCCATCCTTCCCGCCGGTCATTTCATTTCAAACGAGACCGTATCGAATGAGCCAATGGCGGTAATGTGACCGCATGACCGCCGACGTTCCCCAAGGAACCGCCCCCTCCCCCGCACGGGTGACCGACCGCCCCGGGGACGTCTCGCCCTTCGCACTCGGCCTGTTGTTGCGCCGGGCGCACTGGCGGGCGGCCTCGGTGATGGAGGAGGCGCTCCGCCCGCTCGGCATCGAGCTGCGGCACTTCGCCGTACTGATCGTGCTGGCCGACCGCGGCCCCACGGTGCAGCGCGACCTGGTGGCGGCGACGGGTTCGGACAAGGCGGGGATCATGCGGGTCGTGGACGACCTGGAGCGCAAGGGCCTGGCCGTACGGAAGTCCGTCCCGGGCGACCGGCGGGTACGGGCGGTGGAGATCACGCCTCAGGGCGTCGAACTCTTCGACGCGGCCCATGTGGCGGCGGAGCCGCTGGCCGAGCGGCTGGTCGCGGACCTGGGAACCGGCGAGGCCCGGCAACTGGCGGATCTCCTGACCCGGTTCGCGCATCCGTCGGGCGGCGAGGCGTAGGCGAGGACGTTGTACGAGGACGTTGCACGACGCCCCGAGCGAAGGCGTCGTACAACGTCCGTCCATGACCCGGTGGCCTATGCGGCGGCGACGCGCTCCGCGACCTCCTTGGCCTTCCTCGCCGCGTCCTCGAAGGCGCGCTCGCGGGAGGCCTCGTACAGCGGGATCAGGTCGGACATGGCCGGGACCCGGGTGGACAGGGTGAGTTCCGGGACGATGAATTCGAGGTCCATGCCGAAGGTGTCGCGGAGGACGGCCTCCAGGTAGTTCTGTACGAACTCGAAGCCCTCGCGCGGGGTGCCGGGCGCGTAGGAGCCGCCCCGGCTGGCGACCACGACGACCGGGGTGCCCTTGGCGGACGGGGTCTCGCCGGCGGTGCGGCCGATCAGGTACACGTTGTCGACCCACGCCTTCAGGGTCGACGGGATCGAGAAGTTGTACATGGGGGCGCCGATCAGGACGGCGTCCGCCCGCTCCAGTTCCCCGATGAGCGTCTCGCGCACGGCGAACGCGGCGGCCTGCTCCGGCGTACGCGCGGCCGGCGCGGCGAGACCGGCGGTCCAGGCGGCGGCGGTGATGTGCGGGACCGGGTCGGCGGCGAGGTCGCGGTGGATCACCGTGCCGCCCGGGTGCTGCTCCTCCCAGACCCCGCGGAAGGCGGCCGCGACCGAACGGGACGAGGACGCCTCGCCCGGGAGCACGGACGAGTCGATGTGCAGCAGCGTGGCCATGACTTTCTCCTGTGGATAGGCGATGTGACTTGTTCTCACCCATAGTTAAACACGAGAAAGTATCAAGTGATACCGTCGCGATCGCAACGGAGCTGAACACGTCGAGCAAACGAGAGGCAGACGATCGTGGACGTCCATGAGGCGGTCAGCAGCCGACGAGCGGTGCGCGGATTCATCGACAGGCCGGTCCCGAGAGAGGTCCTGGAGCGCGTCATGGCCCGCGCGGCCTGGGCACCGTCCGCGTCGAACCTCCAGCCGTGGCACGTCTACGTGGCGACCGACGCGCCACTGGCCGAACTCAAGAAGCGCGCCGGCGAACGGGTCGCCTCGGGCGACCCCTGGGACGAACCGGAGTACGAGCAGTACCCGCCCGTGCTGAAGTCCCCGTACCGCAACCGCCGTTCCGCCTTCGGCGAGCAGCGCTACGGCGCGCTCGGCATCCCGCGCGGCGACCTGGAGGCACGCCAGCGGGCGGCCTCCGCGAACTGGGGCTGCTTCGGCGCGCCCGCCGCCCTGTTCTGCTACATCGACCGCGACATGGGCCCGGCCCAGTGGTCCGACGTCGGCATGTACCTGCAGACGGTGATGCTGTTGCTGCGCGCCGAGGGGCTGCACAGCTGTACGCAGATGGCGTGGGCGAAGTACCACAGGACCGTCGCGGAGGTCGTGTCACCGCCGACGGACCTGCTCCTCTTCTGCGGCATGTCGATCGGCTTCGAGGACGCCACGGTGGACCATCCGCGCACGGGCCGGGCACCGCTCGCGGAGACGGTCACGTTCGTGGACGGCCGCTGACCCCCCGCCTCTAAGCCGGGTAGGGAGTGGCCGCCCGTGCGGTCCTGAGCGCACCCGCCCACCAGGCCAGCTGCTCCAGCAGCGTCTTGGCGTAGCGGGGAGCATCGGGGTCGTTCGGACGGCCGTCCTGCCAGGCGGTGAAGTAGTTCGGGAAGGCGAGGCCGTCGCGGATCGTCACCGCGTGCAGTTCGGTCAGCACGTTCTCCAGGTGCAGGACCGCGTGCCGGCCGCCCGCCGCGCCCCCGTAGCTGACGAAGGCGACGGGCTTGGCCGTCCACTGGGTGAAGTGCCAGTCGATGGCCGCCTTCAGGGAGGCGGGGTAGCTGTGGTTGTACTCCGGTGTGACCACGACGAACGCGTCCGCGCTCTCCAGTACGGCGGTCAGTGGCCGCATCCCGGCCGGGCGCGGGTAGTCGTCGCCGGCGTACTTCGGCGACGCCGCGGGCAGCGACAGCGGGATCTCGAAGCCGGCCAGATCGAGGACGTCCACGTCGAATCCGCCGTGCAGACGGGCCTGTTCGGCGACCCAGGAGGCCACGACGGGCCCGAACCGTCCTTCCCTGACGCTCGCGACGACGATCACCAGCCTGTGCGGGTGGTCGCCCTTGTTGTTGTCCTGGTTGTTGTCCATGGCCACCACGATCGGGGTGGCCCCCGGCCGCAGCCAGGCCGCACTCAGGCTGGCCCCCGCAGGGCCAGCCTGAGCCTGCCGTGACCGGCCGGGCCCGCCCTATCCTCGAAGGCATGGGTACGCCGCTGGGGGACTTCATCCGGAGCAAACGCGACAGCATCCAGCCGACGACACTCGGCCTGCCGGACCGGGGCCGCCGCCGCTCACCGGGGCTGCGGCGGCAGGATCTCGCGGTGCGCGCGGGCATCAGCGTCGAGTACCTGACCCGTATCGAGCAGGGCCGTGACCGCAATCCCTCGGTGGCGGTGGTCAACGCCCTCGCCGACGCACTCAGCCTCTCCTCGTCCGAGCGCGACCATCTGCGCTACCTCACGAAGATCACCGGCGGGGAATGCGTCACACACCCCCGCCCCGAGCCCCCGTCCCGGCAGGTACGGGACGCGGTCCTGCGGACACTCCGCCTCCTGGAACCGGGCATGGCGGTGGTGGCGAACCGACTGGGCGACATCCTCGCCCACACCCCCACCTACGACGCGGTGATGAACGCGAGCGGACTGCTCGACACGGAGACCCCGAACCTCACCCGCTACGTCTTCACGGACCCCCGCGCCCGCGCCTTCTTCGCCGACTGGAACGAGGTCGCCGACGAGCAGGCCTTCGACCTGTGGCTTGCCCCCTCCGCCGAGAACTCCGAGTGGTTCCGCTCGGACCTGGCACCCCTGGCCGGCCCCGACCTGACCCGCCGCCTGAACCGGCACGTGGTCCCGCAGCGCGGCGTCCTCCGCATCGCCCATCCGGCCGGCCAGGAGCTACGACTGCTCCGCGAGACACTCGAATTCACCGCGGAAGCACAGCAGTTGATCATCTTCCTCCCGGCGGACCCCCAGACCGCCGAGGCCGTCGACCAGCTCGCCCACCAGTCCCGACACGGCGCGCTCCGGGCCATCTCCTGACTCGCGCCGGGGAAAACCCAACGGCCCCTGGACAACTCCCCCGTTGATGCCTGGCGGCGCAAGGCGCATGCGCCCGCTCACACGCGACGGCGTTTGCGCCTTGCGCCCCAAGCCCCGGCCCCGGCCGGTGACCGGCGTGGGTGGTGGGTCGTTGGTCCTCGTGCGGGGGCGGGTCGTGCGTGGACGACGGGGGCATGGGTGCGGTGGCGCTGGGGCGTGGTGTGGGTGCTGGGCGCCGGGCTGGTGGCCGGGCTCGGTCTGTTGTGCTGGTACAAGGGCGTCTCGGACGCGGGGAACGCCGCCTCCGTGCTGGGCTCCGTCGGCGTGATCGCGCTGCTGGCGGCGTGGGCCCGGCGCAACGGGCGGGCCCACAGCGGCGCCGACCAGGTGGACGAGGCCGCGAAGGATCTGGCACGCCTGGTGCTGCGCCAGTGGGAGGAAGAAGCCACGCTGCGCCAGCTGTTCGATCCGGCGCCGCTCCCGGTGGCCTGGTCCGACAGCTTGTTGCCCGGTGTGGGGGATCATCGGGAGCTGGTGGGTGATCCCGTCGACTGCCGGGCGGACGAACCGGAGAACCTGGCCCGCGCGTTTCGTGCGCTGCCGCGCCGTCGGCTCGTCGTCATCGGTGCGGCCGGGTCGGGGAAGAGCACCTTCGCCGTCCTCCTGACGCTCGGGCTGCTGCGTTCCCGCGCGGAGGGCGACCCGGTGCCGGTCCTCCTCTCGCTCGCGTCGTTCGACCCCGCGCGGGAAGGCCCGGGAGAATGGCTGCGCCGCAGGATCACGGCGGACTGCTCGGCGTTGGCCGACACAGAGGCCTACGGGCCGACGGCCGTACGGGATCTGCTGGCCGACGGCCGGATCCTGCCCGTACTCGACGGACTGGACGAACTCCCGGCCGCCGGCCAGGCCGCGGTTCTCACGGCGCTGAACCACGGCTACGCCACGGACGCCCCGCTGGTGCTCACCTGCCGTACCGCCAACTACGTCAGTGCCGTGGCACAGGCCGGCGTGCTGGCGGGCAGCGCCGTGATCGAACCCGCACCGGTCCGCCACGACGACGCGGTGGCCCTGCTGCGGCTCGCCGCCCAGCCCGGCCGCGGCCACCGCTGGACGATCCTCGCCGACCATCTGCGGGACCACCCCGAAGGCCCGGTGGCCCAGGCCCTGACCAGCCCGCTGATGGTGGTCCTGGCCCGATCGGTGTACGCCGACGCGGCCGGCGCCGATCCTGCCGAACTCGCCGACCCCGCCCGCTTCCCCACCTCCGCCGCCGTCGAGCACCACCTCCTCGACAGACTCGTCCCGGCGCTCTACGGGCGCGCCCACGCCGCCGACCCCGGCAGCCGCCGTTGGGACCCGGACCGGGCCCAGCGATACCTCACCCACCTCGCCCGGTGTCTGACCGCGCAGGGCACGCACGACCTTGCCTGGTGGCAGCTGTACCGCTCGGTACCCGTACTGACCAGAACCTGGAGCCGGGCGCTCCTCTGGAGCCTGGCGGCGGCGGTCGCGAGCGCCGTGCCGCTCCTGTGGACCACGGCCGAGAAGTTCAGCGAGGGGCTGACGGACAACGCGCCGTTCCCCGGTGCGGACTACGTCTCCACGTTCGCCGCCATGGCGTTCTGCATGGTGTGCGTGGCGGCGGCCCTGCCTCGCCGGGGCATCCCGACAGCATGCGTCACGGCGGTGTGCGGGGCCCTGGCCGGCGCTGTGGTCCTGGAGACCTGGTACGCGGCGGTCGGCGCCCTGGGGCCGGCCGACGTGCCCTCCGACCTGCTGGACGGCCTGTTCGACGGGACGTTCGTGTTCCTGGTCGTCCTCCTGACCACCGGCCCGCCCGTGCCGCCGTCGTCCCCGAGCCGGGCGTCCTTCACCACCCTCCGCTGGCGCCGCCGGCTCCTCCACGCCGCCGCCCGTACCTGCGGGGTCGCCCTCCTCGTCGGCGCGGCGTTCAACGTCTACTGGCTCTTCGACGACGAGCGCCCGGCGTTGGCCGCCGTCTGGAGCGCGAGTCTCCCGATCGGCCTGCTCGTGGGCATCGGACTGGCCGCCCTGCAGTGGACCAGGAACTCGGTGACCGTCAACGACGTCACCACACCCCCGTCGTCGATCCGGGGCGACCGCCGGATCACCCTGCTCCACGGCGCCTACGCCGCTCTGCTGCTGAGCGTCCTCGCCGCCGCCGTGACCCTCTTCCTCAACAGGCCCGTACCGCCCGGCTTCCCCACAGTCATGGAAGCGGCCGTACAACCACACTGCGTTTCCGTCGGCCTGTTGGGAGTGACCCTGGCCCTGGCCGCCGCCTCCTGGCCGCACTACCTCGCGGCCAGACTGGTCCTCGCCGTCCGCACCCGGCTGCCCTGGCGCTTGCAGTCCTTCCTGACGGACGCCCACCGACTGGGTGTCCTGCGCCAGGTGGGCCCCGTCCACCAGTTCCGCCACGCCCGCATCCAGCACCACCTCACCGAATCCCCCTGCCTCCCCGGCCAACGCCGCCCGACCGAACCGTCCGACACCGCCCCGGCTGCCACGGGCCCCGTCGAACCGTGACGCGGCACGGTCCGCGTCCGCCACGCAAAGAGGCGGCACCCCCCGCACAGGGGTGCCGCCTCTTCTCGTGCACCGGAGCCACCGTCAGGTCGCTGAGGGTCGGGTTGACCGACGACAGCCCCGGAGATCAACAGGCCCGCGCACACGGGCCCTGTGGCCTACCGGTGATCGCTCCCCGCCGAAGAGGACGCCGCCCGCCCCGCCTCCAGTCGCGCCACCGGAATCCGGAACGGTGAGCAGCTGACGTAGTCCAGGCCCACCTCGTGGAAGAAGTGGACCGACTCCGGGTCGCCGCCGTGTTCGCCGCAGACGCCGAGTTTCAGGTCGGGGCGGGTTGCCCGGCCCGCCTCCACCGCCGACTTGACCAACGCGCCTACGCCGTCGCGGTCGATCGTCTCGAACGGGGAGACGCCGAAGATGCCCTTCTCCAGGTACGCCGTGAAGAACGAGGCCTCGACGTCGTCGCGGCTGAAGCCCCACACGGTCTGGGTCAGGTCGTTCGTACCGAAGCTGAAGAACTCCGCCGCCTCCGCGATCTGGCCCGCCGTCAGAGCGGCTCGCGGCAGCTCGATCATCGTGCCGATGGCGAGCTTCAGCTGCGTGCCCGTCGCCGCCTCCACCTCGGCGATGACCTGGTCGGCCTCCTCGCGGACGATCTCCAGCTCCTGGACGGTGCCGACGAGCGGGATCATGATCTCCGCGCGCGGGTCGCCCTTCGCGTTCTTGCGTTCGGCCGCGGCCTCCGCGATGGCACGGACCTGCATCGTGAACAGGCCTGGGATGACCAGGCCAAGGCGTACGCCTCGCAGGCCCAGCATCGGGTTCTGCTCGTGCAGGCGGTGCACCGCCTGGAGCAGGCGCAGTTCGTTCTCGTGCGGGTCCTTGCGGGACTCGGCGAGGGCTACTCGTACCGACAACTCCGTGATGTCCGGCAGGAATTCGTGCAGCGGCGGGTCCAACAGGCGGACCGTCACCGGGAGGCCGTCCATCGCCGAGAACAGTTCTACGAAGTCCTGCTTCTGGAGCGGGAGAAGCGCCTTCAGGGACTCCTCGCGCTCGGTGTCCGTGTCGGCCAGGATCAGGCGTTCCACCAGCTCGCGCCGGTCGCCGAGGAACATGTGCTCCGTACGGCAGAGGCCGATGCCCTGCGCGCCGAACCGCCGCGCCCGCATCGCGTCCTCGGCGTTGTCCGCGTTGGCCCGGACCCGCAGGCGACGCTTCCGGTCCGCGAAGGCCATGATCCGGTGGACCGCCTCGACCAGTTCGTCGGCGTCGTTGGCGCCCGCGTGCATCCGGCCCTCGAAGTACTCCACCACGGGGGAGGGGACCACCGGGACCTCGCCCAGGTAGACCTTGCCGGACGAACCGTCGATCGAGATCAGGTCGCCCTCCTCGACGACGTGACCGCCCGGGACCGTCATCCGGCGCCGCTTGGTGTCGACCTCAAGCTCCTCCGCGCCGCACACACACGTCTTGCCCATGCCGCGCGCGACCACCGCCGCGTGGGACGTCTTGCCGCCCCGCGACGTCAGGATGCCCTCCGCCGCGATCATGCCGTCGAGGTCGTCGGGGTTGGTCTCCCGGCGGACCAGGATGACCTTCTCGCCCGAACGCGACCACTTCACCGCGGTGTACGAGTCGAACACCGCCTTGCCGACCGCCGCACCCGGGGAGGCGGCGATGCCCCGGCCGACCTGCGCGACCTTCGACTCCTCGTCGAAGCGCGGGAACATCAGCTGGGCGAGCTGGGCGCCGGTCACTCGCTGGAGTGCCTCCGCCTCGTCGATCAGGCCCTGGTCCACCAGCTGCGTCGCGATACGGAAGGCCGCGCCCGCCGTGCGCTTGCCGACGCGCGTCTGGAGCATCCACAACTGGCCGCGCTCGATGGTGAACTCGATGTCGCAGAGATCCTTGTAGTGGTTCTCCAGCGTGTCCATGATCTTCATCAGCTGGTCGTACGACTTCTTGTCGATCTGCTCCAGCTCGGCGAGCGGGACCGTGTTGCGGATGCCGGCGACCACGTCCTCGCCCTGCGCGTTCTGCAGGTAGTCGCCGTACACGCCCTGGTGGCCGCTGGCCGGGTCGCGGGTGAAGGCGACTCCCGTGCCCGAGTCGGGGCCGAGGTTGCCGAAGACCATCGAACAGACGTTGACCGCCGTGCCGAGGTCGTGCGGGATGCGCTCCTGGCGGCGGTAGAGCTTCGCGCGGTCCGTGTTCCAGGAGTCGAAGACCGCGTGGATCGCGAGGTCCATCTGCTCGCGCGGGTCCTGCGGGAAGTCGCGGCCCGCCTCGGTCTTGACGATCCGCTTGAACTTGGTGACCAGCTTCTTGAGGTCCGCGGCCTCCAGCTCCGTGTCGACCGTGACCTTCTTGGCCGTCTTCGCCGCGTCCAGCGCGTCCTCGAACAGCTCGCCCTCGACCCCGAGGACCGTCTTGCCGAACATCTGGATGAGGCGGCGGTACGAGTCCCACGCGAAGCGCTCGTCACCGGCCTGCTTGGCGAGGCCCTGCACCGACTTGTCGGAGAGCCCGATGTTCAGCACCGTGTCCATCATGCCCGGCATCGAGAACTTCGCCCCGGAACGGACGGACACGAGGAGGGGGTTGTCGGCCTGGCCGAGCTTCTTGCCCATGGCCTCTTCGAGCGCCGCGAGATGCGCGCTCACCTCGTCACGCAGTGCCGCCGGCTCGTCGCCACTGTCGAGGTAGGTCTTGCAGGCTTCGGTCGTGATGGTGAAGCCGGGAGGAACGGGGAGTCCCAGGTTGGTCATCTCGGCGAGGTTCGCACCCTTGCCACCAAGGAGGTCCTTGAGGTCCTTGTTTCCCTCGGTGAAGTCGTAAACGAACTTGACTACGTGGGGTTCTTTGTTTTCCGACACGGGTCTCGACTCCCTCGGGACGCGGTGGCTGCCCTGACGGCGAGGAACATACCCAGATCGAAGGCGTCTGGGTACGTCCACTTGCGTGTCATGCGCCTGTAACCAGCCGTCCGCCAGCAGATCCAAAGTCAAGGCTTGGCAAGCAGTGGAAGCGTCATGTTTTCACTTCTTGAACACAGTGGCAGGCGCATGCCCATTTTGTCGCTCAGATGAGCAGATGGCAACACGTCTGAGTTTTATCGATGAACGATCAAAGGGTGGCACTCAGTGCCACCCTTTGAGAAGTGCAGCCGCCCATGATCCGCTCATCTGAGCGCAACCCCTATCAAGGGTGGCGAGAATCACGCACGATCCAGCGACGGGATTTCACCATGCGGACGCCGACCCGAAAGGGAAACACCCCCGTCACAGGCCCCTTCAGCCGTTGACGCGGTTCACACGCCGAGCGCCGTCAAGCGCTCCTCCACCCGCTCAGGTGCGTACAGATGCTCGACGACCATCGCCCCGGCCCCCACCAGCCCCGCCCGCTCCCCCAGCCTCGACGTCACCACGTCCAGATGAGCGGTCGAGCGCGGCAGCGCCCGCTGGTACAGCAGTTCCCGTACGCCGGTCAGGAACGGCGTACCGGCCAGGTCCCCGGCGATCATCAGCACGCCGGGGTTGAGCAGCGTCACCACCGTCGCGAGTACGTCCCCCACGCTCCGGCCCGCCTCCCGCGCGAGCGCGACCGCCTCCGGGTGCCCGGCCGCGAGCAGGTCCCGTACGTCAGAACCCGACGCCGCCGGAACCCCGGCCTCGGCCAGCCGTCGCGCCACGGCGCCACCGCTCGCGACAGCGGCCAGACACCCGTACGACCCGCACCGGCACAGCGCATCGGCGCCCTGCGGCACCCGGATGTGCCCGATGTCCCCGGCGCCGCCGTCGATGCCCCGGAAGACGGAACCGCCCACCACGACCCCCGCGCCGATACCCGTCGAGACCTTGACGAGGACGAAGGCCGAGCAGCCCGGGTATCCGGTGCGCTGTTCGCCGTACGCCATGAGGTTGGCGTCGTTGTCCACCAGTACCGGGACGTTCGCCGCGGCCGGCTCCCCCGTCTGTTCCGCGAGGGCGCGGGCCAGGCGGGTGCGTATGTCGTAGCCGTCCCAGCCGGGCATGATCGGCGGCTGGACGACGCGGCCGGCGTCCGTGTCGACCGGGCCCGGTACCGCGAGGCCGATGCCGCAGACCTCGGACGGGCCGTGGCCGGCCTTCGTGAGGAGTTCCGCGAACCAGCGGCCGATCTCGCCGAGTACGGCGTCGGGGCCGTCGTCGACGGCCAGCACACCCGAGTGTTCCGCGAGGAGTTCACCCGTGAGGGTGAGTACGGCGGCGCGGGCATGACGGGTGTCGAGATCGGCGGTGAGGACAACGGCGTGGGCGTCGTCGAACTCCAGGGTGATCGAGGGGCGTCCGCCGAGCGGCGAGTCGACCGGGCCCGAGGCTCCCTCGCGCAGCCAGCCCGCGCGGAACAGCCGGTCCAGGCGGTGGCCGACGGTCGCGCGTGAGAGACCCGTCACTTGTTGCAGGGCACCGCGAGTCGTGGCGCGCCCAGAGCGCACCAGTTCGAGCAGATCGCCCGCGCTCGTCTGAGCACGACTACTCATGCGCACCCCCTTGTGTTTCTCAAGCTTGCATTACATATTGAGTTCTGCGTGTTAAATAGACGTAACTCTAAGGTGGCCGCGACCGAACTGGTCAGGCCGAACGTCTTCGGGGAGCCCCGAGTGGATCGCACTGCCCAGTTGACCGCCCGCGCCGCGACGCACTCCGTCGTATACGAACCGGACGTTACGACACATTCCCTGCACGTCAGAGCGGCGGACGTACTGGAGGCCAACTGGACCGGCAGCTCGACGGTCCCCTCGCGCGGCCTGTATCCGCACCAGTGGTCCTGGGACTCCGCGTTCATCGCGATCGGCCTGCGCCATCTCTCACCCCTGCGTGCGCAGACGGAGCTGGAGACGCTGCTGTCGGCCCAGTGGGACGACGGACGCATCCCGCACATCGTCTTCAACCCCTCCGTCCCGCTCGACGCGTACTTCCCGAGCCCCGACTTCTGGCGCTCCTCGACCGCGGGGCGCGCTGCGGGCGCCCCGCGCACCGTACAGACGTCCGGCATCGTGCAGCCACCGGTGCACGCGCTGGCCGTCTGGCTGGTGCACCAGGCCGACCCCGGGCTGTCCCGCTCGCGCGGCTTCCTCGCCCGCGCCTACCCGCGGCTCGCCGCCTGGCACCGCTATCTGCTGCACCGCCGTGACCTGGGCGGGGGCGGTCTGGCGTCGGTCGTGCACCCCTGGGAACAGGGTATGGACAACAGCCCCTGCTGGGACGCCCCGCTGAGCCGCGTGACCCCGGCCCCGGCCCGCTCCTTCCGCCGCGCCGACCTCGACCACGGCGCCGCCGAGGACCGCCCGACGGATCTGGACTACGGGCGGTACGTGCGGCTGGCGACGGACTACAGGGACGGCGGTTACGAGGACGGCGCGAGTGAGTTCGCCGTCGAGGACCCCTCCTTCAACGCGCTGCTGATCGCCTCCGAGCACGCGCTGGCCAGGATCGCCCGCGAGCTGGGCGCGACGGGGACGGCACGGCACGCGCGCGCGGAGCGGCTGACGGCGGCGCTGGTGGAGCGGCTGTGGGACCCGGCGGAGGGCATGTTCTTCTGCCGCGACGTACGGGACGGCTCGCTCATCCCCGAGCGCAGCGTCTCCGGCCTCATCCCCCTCCTCCTCCCCACGCTCCCCCGGGACATCGCCGACACCCTCGTCCGTACGGCGCGCGGGCCGCACTTCGAACTCGGCGGCGCCGCCCGCCTCGTACCGTCGTACGACCTGCTCGGCGAGGCCTTCGACCCGCACCGTTACTGGCGCGGTCCTGCCTGGTTCAACACCGGGTGGCTGGTGGAGCGCGGGCTGCGGCAGCACGGCGAGCGGGCGCACGCCGACGCGCTGCGCACGGCGCTGCTGGAGACCGCCGACGCCACCGACTTCGCGGAGTACGTGGATCCGTACACCGGCGAGGCCTGCGGGGCGCTCGGCTTCGGCTGGACGGCCGCGCTGACTCTGGATCTGCTCCACCAACAGCCCATCGCCGACATCGGTGTCGGGGGTGCGTTCGACATGAGTGGCATGAGCGAGATGAGTGACAAGGGAGGCGAACGGCGATGACGGACCGGCATCATCTGCTCGTGCACGGCGGGACGTTCGCGGCCGTCGGCGACGGCGGGGACATCAGCGGTGTACGCGGCGGCAGCAACCCCGACGGGTTATTCGTACGCGACGCACGGCACTTGAGCCGTTGGCAGCTCACCGTCGACGGCGCCGTGCCCGAGACGCTCAGCCCGGTCGCCGACGGGGACACCGCGCGCTGTGTGCTCGTACCGCGTGGGGGCCGGCAGGAGCCGCCCGCGTACACGCTCTTCCGTGAACAGGCCGTAGGGGACGGGGGGTTCGTCGAGTCTCTGCGCGTGACCAGCAACCGTCCGACGCCGACGACGGTCCGGATCGCGGTCACGGCGGACGCCGACTTCACGGACCAGTTCGAGCTGCGCTCCGACCACCGTACGTACGTCAAGTCCGGCGCGGTCCGCAAGCGCGAAGTCCGGGACGACGGCGTCGAGTTCAGCTACCGGCGCGGTGAGTGGCAGTCGCGTACGACGGTCACCGCGGAGCCCGCTCCCGACGGTGTCGAGGAGACCGGCACGGGTGCCCGACGCCTGGTCTGGACACTGGAGTTGGAGCCGCACGGCTCGGCGGAGCTGGCGCTGCGCGTGGCGGCCCGCCCGCACGGAGCGACGCAGGAACCGCAGGTCCCCGTATCCCCCGCAGCCGCGAACGACCATCTCCTCGCCCTGGAAGGGGAGTTCGTCGAGGGCGTCGCATTCCCCACCGGCTGGCCGGAGTTGGCGGCGGCCTGCGCACGCGGCCTCTCCGATCTGGCGGCACTCCAGGTCCCCGCGACGGGCCCGGACGGCGAGGAGTTGCGCGTACCGGCGGCGGGAGCCCCCTGGTTCCTCACCCTGTTGGGCCGGGACGCACTCCTGACCTCCCTCTTCGCACTCCCGTACCGCCCCCAACTCGCCGCCGCCACGCTCCCGGCACTCGCCGCGACCCAGGCGACGGAGGTCGGCCCGGACTCGGTGGCCCAGCCGGGCAAGATCGTGCACGAGGTACGGCACGGCGAGCTGGCGCACTTCGGGCAGGTGCCGTACGGGCGTTACTACGGCTCGGTGGACGCGACACCCCTGTTCCTGGTCCTCCTCGGGGCATACGTGGAACAGACCGGCGACACGGCCCTGGCCCGCCGCCTGGAGGCCAACGCCCGCGCGGCGATCGGCTGGATGCTGGACCACGGCGGCCTGACGTCACGCGGCTATCTGGTCTACCGGGCCGACCAGGGCGGCCTCGCCAACCAGAACTGGAAGGACTCCCCCGGCGCCATCTGCTCGGCCGACGGCACCCGCGCAAGCGGCCCGGTGATGGCGGCGGGGGCCCAGGGGTACGCGTACGACGCGCTGCGCCGCACGGCGTGGGTCGCGCGCACGGTGTGGGAGGACGAGACGTACGCAGCCCTCCTCGAACAGGCGGCGGGCGACCTCCGGGACCGTTTCCAGCGGGACTTCTGGATGCCGGAGCACTCCTTCCCGGCACTGGCGCTCGACGGCGAGGGCAACCAGGTCGACGCGCTGGCCTCGGACGCGGGCCATCTGCTCTGGTCGGGGCTGCTGGACAAGGAGTACGGGGAGAAGGTCGGCCGGCGCCTGCTGGAGCCGGACTTCTTCTCGGGCTGGGGCGTACGGACGCTGGCGTCGGGCCAGTCGGCCTACCACCCCCTCTCCTACCACCGGGGTTCGGTCTGGCCGCACGACAACGCCCTGATCACGCTGGGCCTTTCGCGGTACGGCCTGCACGACGAGGCCCGTACGGTCGCCCACGCCCTGGTCGACGCGGCGACCGCGACCGGTCACCGTCTCCCCGAGGTCCTCGCCGGTTACGGTCGCGACACCCATGGGGAGCCGGTGCCGTACCCGCACGCGTGCGTACGCGAATCCCGCTCGGCGGCGGCCCCGTTGGCGCTGCTCACGGCGGTCGGGGGCGCCTGAGGGGGTGTGAGTCCGGTCGCTTGGTGAGGCGTTTGCCCGGTGTTTGCCGGGTGCTTGGGCGCGGAGGCTGAACGGAGGCCGAGGGCCCGCCGTACGGGATGGTGGCGGACCCAGGCTCCCGCGCCCGGGTCCGCCGCTCCTGCACGGGCTCCACACGGAAGGACCTTCGGGGTGCCTCTGTTCACGCGCATCAACCCATCGACTGATACAGCGGCTGAGGCGACGCCTGCTGAGGAATCCCCGGTCACAGAGACGGGCCCCGAAGGGGCGCGGGGAACTGCGCGAGAAGCCCCCACGGCGGACAGCCGACCACTACCGGCAGACTCGGCCACTTCAACCGACCCGGACTCGGACGCGGACTCGGACTCAGCCGAGAAGCCGGCCCAACCCACCAAACCCAACTGGCGAACCCGGCGTCCCACCGCCGCCCGGAACCTCAGCTGGGCGGCAACCGCCCTCTCCGTACTCCTCGTACTGTTCGCCCTCCAGATGCCGAACACCGTGGGCAACTTCCGGATAACGGAGTTCCTGCGGCTCCCCGCGGAGGCGATCGTCGCGGCCGTCGTACTGCTCGCGATGCCGCGTCGGCCACGGGTGATCACCGCGGCGTGCATCGGCGCGTTCCTCGGTGCGCTGACCGTGCTGAACCTGCTGGACATGGGGTTCGTCGAGTTCCTGGGCCGGCACTTCAACGTCGTGCTGGACTGGGTGCTCCTGGACGACGCCCAGTCGTACATCTCCGACGCCATCGGTACGACGGGGTCGATCGCCGTCACCCTCCTCGTGATCCTGCTGACGCTGCTCCTGCCGATCGGCACGGCCTTCGCGTGCGTGCGGCTCAGCAACCTGCTCGCCCGCAACAACACCGTCGCCACCAAGGCCACGCTCATCGCGGGCACCGTCTGGATCACCTGCATGTCCCTCGGGCTCAGCATCGGCGGGGTGCCCATCGCCTCGGACCACACCGCCGGCGTCGTGAAGGTGCATCTGCGGCGGGCGAGCGACACCTTCCGCGACGAGGCGGCGTTCGCGAAGTTCGCCAAGAACGACCCCTTCGCCAAGACGCCCGGCGACCAGCTGGTGCCGGACCTGCGCGGCAAGGACGTCATCTTCACGTTCATCGAGAGCTACGGCCGCAGCGCGATCGAGGACCCGATCATGTCGCCCGGTGTCGACAAGACGCTCGCGGACAGCACGCAGGCCCTGACGGACGCCGGTTTCGCCGCGAAGAGCGGCTGGCTGACGTCGGCCACGTTCGGCGGCAACAGCTGGCTCGGCCACTCCACGTTCCTGTCGGGCCTGTGGATCAACAACCAGCAGCGCTACAACACCCTGGTCAACAGTGACCGGCTCACCCTCCCCGAGGTCTTCCGGCGCACCGGCGACTGGCGGACGATCGGTGTGATGCCGGGCGTGCAGAAGGGCTGGCCGGAGTCGAAGTTCTACGGCCTGGAGAAGAACTACTCGTCGAAGGATCTCGGTTACAAGGGACCGAAGTTCAGCTGGTCGACCATGCCGGACCAGTACACGCTGGAGGCCTTCCAGCGCCTGGAGCACGGCAAGAAGAGCGCCAAGCCGCTGATGTCCGAGATCATCCTGACCTCGAGTCACCAGCCGTGGGCGCCCCTTCCGAAGACGGTCCCGCAGGACCAGCTCGGCGACGGCTCGGTGTTCGACTCGATCCAGAAGGCGGGCAAGGACCCGAAGGACGTCCTGTACGACGGCACCGCGGCCAAGCAGGAGTACGGCAAGTCGATCCAGTACTCGGTGACCAGTCTCGTCGACTGGCTCACCCGCTACGGCACCGACGACACCGTCCTCGTCTTCCTCGGCGACCACCAGCCCATGTCCCGGGTCAGCGGCAGCAACGCCAGCCGCGACGTCCCGGTGTCGGTCGTGGCCAAGGACCCGAAGATCCTCGACAAGATCGCCGACTGGAACTGGACGGACGGCCTGCGCCCGGCCCACGACGCC
Source organism: Streptomyces sp. NPDC002680 (assembly GCF_042889145.1). Taxonomy (NCBI): domain Bacteria; kingdom Bacillati; phylum Actinomycetota; class Actinomycetes; order Kitasatosporales; family Streptomycetaceae; genus Streptomyces; species Streptomyces sp. NPDC002680. The sequence goes on along the minus strand of NZ_JBIAQP010000007.1, from coordinate 36,346 downwards.
CCGGTGTGGAAGATGAGTTCCTTCCGGGACAAGTTCCTCACGGCGTACGGCTCAACGCCGCATCCGTGATCGGGCTGAGCCGGCGGGGGGGGGTGTTTCTCGCCCCCGCCGCCCCTACCCGTTCCCATCCTTCTGGGGGCTGCGCCCCCAGACCCCCGCTGTCGGCCTGAACGGCCTCGTCCTCAAACGCCGGACGGGCTGGAGGAGCGCCCCAAAGGGGCGCGGGGAACTGCGCGATCAGCCACAGCGCACCCGCAGACAAAGAACTCATCCCCCAGACGTATCCAACTCCGCATCCTCACTCACACCCGCGCAGTCATACGGATCCTTCAACCACCCGTCCGGCAACACCACCCGGTTGTTGCCGGACGTACGCCCCCGAGGACCATCCGCACCGAGCGGCCAGGCCTGGTCGAGGTCCAACTCGTCCAGCCCAACCCGGAGTTCCTCCAACGACGACGTGATCGCAAGGCGCTTCCGCATCTCGCTGCCGACCGCGAACCCCTTCAGGTACCAGGCGACATGCTTGCGGAAGTCGATGACCCCGCGCGCCTCGTCCCCGATCCACTCACCGAGCAGCGTCGCGTGCCGGACCATGATGTCGGCGACCTCGCGGAGCGTCGGGCGGGCGATGGCCTCCGTACGGCCCTCGAACGCGGCCACCAGATCCGCGAACAGCCACGGACGGCCGAGGCACCCGCGCCCGACCACCACCCCGTCGCAGCCCGTCTCCCGGACCATCCGCAGCGCGTCCTCCGCCGACCAGATGTCGCCGTTGCCGAGCACGGGGATCTCCGGCACGTGCTCCTTGAGGCGGGCGATCGCCTCCCAGTCCGCCGTGCCGCCGTAGTGCTGGGCGGCCGTACGGCCGTGCAGGGCGATCGCCGTCACGCCCTCCTCGACCGCGATCCGGCCGGCGTCGAGGTAGGTGATGTGGTCGTCGTCGATGCCCTTGCGCATCTTCATGGTGACCGGGATGTCCCCGGCGCCGGACACCGCCTCGCGCAGGATCGCGCGGAGCAGGTTCCGCTTGTACGGGAGGGCCGACCCGCCGCCCTTCCTCGTCACCTTCGGGACCGGGCAGCCGAAGTTGAGGTCGATGTGGTCGGCCAGGCCCTCCTCCGCGATCATGCGGACGGCCTTGCCGACGGTCGCCGGGTCGACGCCGTACAGCTGGATCGAGCGCGGCTTCTCGGTCGCGTCGAAGTGGATCAGCTGCATGGTCTTCTCGTTGCGTTCGACCAGCGCCCGGGTCGTGATCATCTCGCTGACGAACAGACCCTTGCCGCCGCTGAACTCCCTGCACAGGGTGCGGAAGGGCGCGTTCGTGATCCCGGCCATGGGGGCGAGGACGACGGGCGGCGTGACGGTGTGCGGGCCGACGGAGAGCGGGCCGGCGAGCAAGGTCGTGGGCGTGGACATTGGGTCATTCTCTCGCACCGAATGGAGTACAGCCAAAGTCGTTAGTTAGGCGTACTATGTTCGCATGTCCGAGCTGAGTCCCCGCCGCCGCATGCTGGTGCTCGCGATCTGCTGCATGAGCCTGCTGATCGTGAGCCTCGACGTCACCGTGCTCAATGTCGCGCTGCCTTCCATGGAGAAGGACCTGGGCGCGAGCGTGGCCGGTATGCAGTGGGCGCTCGACGCGTACACGCTCGTGCTGGCCTCGCTGCTGATGCTCGCGGGGTCGACCGCCGACCGGATCGGGCGTCGCCGGGTCTTCAAGACCGGCCTTGTCCTGTTCACCCTCGGCTCGGTGCTCTGCTCGCTCGCCCCGAACCTCGACTCGCTCATCGTGTTCCGCATGATCCAGGCGATCGGCGGTTCGATGCTCAACCCGGTCGCCATGTCGATCATCACCAACACCTTCACCGACCCGCGCGAGCGGGCCCGGGCGATCGGGGTGTGGGGCGGGGTGGTCGGCATATCCATGGCCGCCGGCCCGATCGTCGGCGGCCTGCTCGTGGACTCCGTCGGCTGGCGCTCGATCTTCTGGCTCAACCTGCCGGTGGGCCTCGTCGCGCTGCTGCTGACCTGGCGGTTCGTCCCCGAGTCCCGGGCGCCGAAGGCCCGCCGTCCGGACCCGGTCGGCCAGGTCCTGGTCATCGCACTGCTCGGCTCGCTGACGTACGCGATCATCGAGGCCCCCAACTCGCCCGTCACGCACACGCTCGCCTTCGGGGCGGTCGCCCTGGCCGCGCTGCTGGGGCTGCTGTACTACGAGCCCCGGCGCACCGAACCCCTCATCGACCTGCGGTTCTTCCGGTCGGTGCCGTTCAGTGGGGCGACCGTGGTCGCGGTGAGCGCGTTCGCCGCGCTGAGCGGGTTCCTGTTCCTGTCGACGCTGTATCTGCAGAACGTGCGGGGGCTGTCCGCGCTGCACGCCGGTCTGTGGATGCTGCCGATGGCGGTGATGTGCTTCGTGTGCGCGCCGATATCGGGGCGGCTGGTCGGCAGCCGGGGTCCACGGTTCTCGCTGCTCACAGCGGGGGTCACGATGACGGCGAGCGGGGTCCTGTTCGCGGGGTTCGACGGGGAGACGTCGAACGTGACGCTGGTGATCGGGTACTTCCTGTTCGGTCTCGGCTTCGGCTTCGTCAACGCGCCGATCACCAACACGGCCGTCTCGGGCATGCCCCGCGCCCAGGCCGGGGTGGCCGCCGCGATCGCCTCGACCAGCCGGCAGACCGGCGGCACGCTCGGGGTGGCGGTGATCGGCGCGGCGCTGGCGTCGGGCATCGGGTCGGGCCCGTACAAGGAGGTGTTCGCCGCCGCGGCGCGGCCCGGCTGGTGGATCATCGCGGGCTGCGGTCTGTCCGTACTGGTCCTGGGTGCCGTCACGACCGGCGGCTGGGCCCGGCGGACGGCCGAGCGGACGGCGGAGCGCCTGAAGATCGAGGACGGCGGCGGCAGCGGGAGTGCGGCCGGTGAGGGCAGTGGCGGGAGCGGGGGCGGGGAGACAGGCGTGCGAGGCGCTGCGGGGGCGCGCACCTCGATGTGAGCCGTTGTTGTAACCCATTGCTGATGATCACCGTTGGGGAAGAAGCAAGGGCACCATCAACTCGACGAACTCGAAGAGGGCGTGGCCGATCGTGGGGGCAGTCGGGTCGCGGCGGACGGTCGGATTCCCCGCGACGGGCACGAGTTTCGTGGGCCGGAGCCATGAACTGACGCAGGCCAGAAGGCTGTTGACGACCACCAGGCTGCTGACGCTCACCGGTCCCGGCGGGGTGGGCAAGACCCGGCTCGCGGGACGGGTGGCGGAGGGAGCGGTACGGGGTTTCCCGGACGGGGTGTGGCTGGTGCCGCTGGCCGCCGTGCGGGACGGCACGCTGGTGCCGCACGCGGTGGCGGACGCGCTCGGTATCCGGGACGAGACGGGCCGGGCGCCGCTGGAGACGGTCGTCGAGCATCTGCGTACCCGACGGCTGCTGCTGGTCCTGGACAACTGCGAGCACGTGGCGGAGGCGTGTGCCTCGCTGGTGGCGGCCGTGCTCGGCGCGACGGAGGGGGTCAGGGTCCTGGCCACCAGCCGCCACCGGCTCGGTCTCCCCGAGGAGCGACTGCTCCCGGTGGCCCCGCTGGCCACCCCGTCCCCCGGGGACGACCTCCCCGGGACGGACTTCCCCGCACTGCGTCTGTTCGCCGACCGGGCGGCGGCGGTGGCCCCCGGCTTCGAGATCACCGACCGCAACCGGGTGGCGGTGGCCCGCCTCTGCCACCGCCTGGACGGCCTCCCGCTGGCGATCGAACTGGCGGCCGTACGGATGCACGTGCTGGGCGTGGAGCAACTGGACGAACGCCTCGGCGAACGCCTGGGCGACCGCTACCGCCTCCTCACCTCCGGCAGCCCGACGGCTCCACCCCGCCACCAGACGCTCCGCTCAGCGGTGGACTGGAGCCACGACCTGTGCACGCCGGAGGAGCAACTCGCCTGGTCCCACCTGTCGGTGTTCACCGGCAGCTTCGATCTGGCGGGGGCGGAGGCGGTGTGCGAGTCCTTCGCGGGGCGGTCGGGCGGGAGGAAGGGGTGCCGTTCCGGGGCCGGAGCCGATCCGGCGGGAGCGGGCCATGCCGGCGGGACATCCGGCCCGGCGGGCACGGGCCACGCCCACGGCACATCCGGCCCGGAGGGCACGGCTCACGCCCACGGCACATCCGGCCCGGAGGGCACGGCTCACGTCACAGGCCGGGCAGCCCGCCCGGACACGGTCGGCCCGCACGGCGGGCCGCCCCAGGCGGGGACAGCCCGCACGGGCGGCAGGGCACCGGCCCGCGCCGACGCCGGAGTGGGCGCTGCTGGGGTCGGAGCAGGGAACGCCCGAGTCGCTGTGCTGGCCGCCGTGACCGGGCTGGTGGAGAAGTCCGTGCTGGTCAGGGAGGAGGGTGAGAGCGGGGCCCGTTATCGGATGCTGGCGCTGCTTCGGGAGTACGGGCTGGAGAAGCTGGAGGCGGGTGGGGAGGCCGATGATGCTCGTCGGCGGTTGTGCGCGTACTTCGTCCGCGTTGCCGAGGAGCACGAGCGGGGGTGGTTCGGGCCGGACCAGCCGGGGACCCTGGCCGGGCTGCGTGCCGAGCACGACAATCTGCGGGCGGCGCTCGACTTCTGTCTCACCACCCCCGGGGAGGCCCCGCGCGGGCTGCGTCTGGTCGGCAGCCTGTGGTTCTACTGGATCGCGCGCGGCGCCTGGGCGGAGCTGCGGCACTGGTGGCAGAGGCTCGCCCTGCGCGAGGGCGGGCGCCCGTCGCCCGAGCTGACCCGGGCGAACTGGGCCGCCGCCCTGATCCCGCTGGTCCGCAGCCGTACGAACGCCGTTCTCCTGGCCGGCGCCCCGCACACCCCGACGCTGGCCCCGCACGAGATACCGGACGTCAGACCACTCGCCGAGATCCTCGGCGAACGCACCGGGAACGACACGGCACCGCTGCTCTCCTTCCACGTCCTCAGCCGCGTCGAGATGGCGACGACCCTCACCTTCCACGGCAGGCCCGAACTCGCCGTCCCGCTGTGCCTGGACGCCCTCGCCGTGTGCGAGGCGCACGGCGAGCAGTGGGTGCGCTCGTACGTCCTGGGCGCACTCGCCACCGCCCGCTGGGCCCTCGGCGAGCACGACGCCGCCGCCGAGAGCGCCCGGCGCTGTCTGCGGCTGCCGTACGTCACCGGCGAGCCGCACGCCGTCGGCGGCACCCTGGAGGTACTTGCCGTCGCCACCGCCGCCCGGGGCGACACCGAACGGGCCGCCGTGCTCCAGGGCGCGGCACACCGCATCTGGTACGACCTCGGCCACGACCCCCTGGCCGGCCAACGCCAGCCCCACGAGACGTCCAACGACGACTGGCACGACGAGGCCCACCGCCAGGGTTACGACCTGTCCGCCGAGGAGGCTCTCGCGTACGCGCTGGGCGAGACGGGCACCGCAGCAGCGGAGAACGGGCGCGCCGCATCGGGAACCGGACGCGCCTCGGTGGCAACCGGGCATACATCGGCGAAGAACAGCCGCGCCGCAACGGAACCCGAGCGCACCTCGGCGAACAGTCGCGGCGCGACGGGTGCTGGGCGCGCCTCAGCGGGCCCCAGACACGCCTCGGCGGGGAGCGAACGCACCTCGGCGGGGAACGGACGCGGCACACCAGGAGCCCGGGGCGCCGCTCCAGAACCCGGACGCACCACGGCAGGGAACGGGCACAGCACACCAGGAGCCGGGGGCGCCTCACCCGGAGACGGACACACCACAGCGGAACCCGGGCGCGCCCCGGCAGGAAACGAGCGCGGCGCAACGGAACCCGGACGCACCTCGGCGAGAGACTCGCGCGCCTCAGCAGGGAGCGGGCGCACCGCACCAGACCCCTGGCGCACCACAGCGGGCAGCGAGCGCGGCACAGCGGGAGCCGGACGCACCACAGCCGAACCCAGGCGCACCCCGGCGGGGACCAGGCGCGCCGCACCAGGAGCCGGACCCACCACAGCGGGACCCCGGGACGCCTCGGCAGGGAACGAGAGCAACGCAGCGGAACCCGGACACGCCACAGCGGGCAGCGAGCGCGGCACATCGGGAACCGGACGCACCACAGCCGAACCCAGGCGCACCCCGGCGGGGACCGGCCGCGGCGCTGCGGGAACCGGACCCGCCGCAGCGGGCCCCGAACGCACCCCGGCAGGGAACGAACGCACCCCACCAGGAACCGGACGCACCACAGCGGAACCCGGACGCACCTCTGCCGGGAATGAGCGCACCGCAGCGGGCTGCGAGCGCGGCGCAACGGGAACCGGACGCGCCTCGGCGGGAGCCGGACGCACCCCGGCAGGGACCGGGCGCGGCGCAGCGGAAACCGGGCCCGCCGCAGCGGGCCCCGAGCGCGCCCCGGCAGGGAACGAGCGCACCGCACCAGGAGCCGAACGCGCCACAGCCGGACCCGGACTCCCCTCAGCGGGGAACGGGCGCCCCGCCTCGGCAGCCGGACGCCGCGCACCGGGAGCCCGGCGCCCCGCGCGGGCCGTGCCCCCTGCACGGGCCGCACCCCCCGTACCCCCCGACACCGGCCTCACCCCCCGTGAGTGGGAAGTTGTCGCGCTGATTGCCTCGGGTATGACCAACCGGCAGATCGCCGAGCGGCTGGTAATCTCGCGGCGTACGGCTGAGGGGCATGTTCAGCGGATTCTTGGCAAGTTGGGGTTCGCGGGGCGGAGTCAGGTGGCGGCCTGGTTCAGTGGGCCGCCCTGCCGGTGACCGTTCCCGTCTCCGTGCGGAGTCTCAGCTGGCGTACGTCGTCGGAGCCCAGGCCCCGCAGGACCGCTTCGAGGATCGGGCCGCAGCGGACGTCGAGGGTGTCGCCGTCGGGCAGTCCTCGGGCGAAGCCGATGAGCTGCCAGGCGGCGTGGGCCTCCATGTAGAAGAGGTCGGTCAGGTCGAGTTCGTATCGGAGGGGGGTCGAGCCGATGGCGGAGCGGCGGGTCAGCAGGGCGCGCAGGGTCGCCGTGAACTCCTCGCGGGTGCCGGGCTCGGCGGAGCCGGCGATCCGTGCGCCGCCGTCGGTGCGGGTCACTTCGAGGGCGTCGAGGTGGGTCATCACCTGGAGTGGGTGGACCGTCCGCATCGCGGCCACCAGGTGGTCGGTGTACTGATGACGGCTGTACCAGCACATCGCGGTGAGACGGGGATCCACGAACAGCGGCTCCATGAACGCCTCGTAGTCGACGAGTTGGTCGTCGCTGACCCCGGTCCGCTGCCCCCAGGCCATGTCGGCCCCGACCCGCAGCCCGGTCAGCCCCTCGGTCCGCGCCCGCTCCAACTCGTCGGAGTAGAGCCGGAACTGGCGCTCCTTCGAGAAGCTGCCGTCGGGGACGTACACGGCGGTGTTCCGTACGATCTCCAACTGCCCGCTCCGCCGGGCATCTTCGGCCTGGCCGGTGCCGCCGTCGAGCCGGGCGAGGGCGTCGTCGTCGCTCACGTCGGCCGGGTCGAGGACGACCATCACCCGCTCGCCCCGGGTCAGTCCGGTGCGGGTGTAGGCGGTCAGGACCTGCCAGTGGGCCTGCGCGTCGGGCACGTCCAGGCAGGCGTGGTCACCCGGTCGCAACGCCTCCACGGGGACGCTTCTGGCAGTTGCGTGTGCGTGCTCAGGTCCGTGTTCCGTCATCGAGGGCGCCTCCCCGGCTGCTGATGATCCACTCAGTACGACGGTAGGGAAACGCCTGCGCCCATCACCGCCGCCACCACCAACTCCCCTCATTGCGAACGGAATTGACCAATCGCGATCGGATGTCCGATCTGAATGGATCGACTTCCACCCCTTCGCGACTACCCCTCGTCCGCGAACATCTCGTACAGCTTCTCCATGCGTTCGCGCGTCTCCGCGTCCGACGGGACCATCGTCACCAGGCGGGTGCCCAGCTCCGGGGCGAGCCACAGGTCCGTGTGGTCGACGGTGAGCAGGCCGACGTACGGATTGCGGAACTGCTTCGTCTTGCCGCGGACGTTGATCACCTCGTACCGCTCCCAGATCTCGCAGAACTCCGGGGACTCCGCGCGCAGCCGCCTCAGCATCAACTTCCAGGCAGGGTCGCCGAGATGGGCCGCCTGCTGGACCCGGAGCTTCGCCGCCATCACGCGCAGTGTCTCTTCGAGCAGGACGACCGACTTCCGCCACTCCTCGTTCGTGTAGACGAGCAGCATGAGGTTGCGGTCCTCGGGCGGTACGGCGTCCAGGTCGCCCATGAGACGGCTGTACGTGCGGTTGTACCCCTGGATGTCGTACCGGCTGTTCTGGATGCAGGCCGGGATGGGGTCGAGGGCGCGCAGGAGTTCACGGATGGCGGGCGTGATCGTCGGGCAGCTCGCGGCGGGCGTGGGGTCGACGGCTCCGGCCAGTTGGAAGAGGTGGGCGCGTTCGCTCGGGTCGAGGAGGAGGGTACGGGCCAGGGCGTCGAGCACCTGTTCGGAGACCTGGATGGCGCGGGCCTGTTCGAGCCAGGTGTACCAGGTCACGCCCACGGCGGAGAGCTGCGCGACCTCCTCGCGGCGCAGTCCCGGCGTACGGCGTCGCCTGCCGCGCGGCAGGCCGACCTGCTCGGGGGTGATGCGCTCGCGGCGGCTGCGCAGGAAGACGGCGAGTTCATGGCGCCGGATCTCCGAGCCGCGCCCGCCCGGCCGCTGCTCCTGCCGGTGCTGCTCGTGCTGTTGCTGAGCGACGGTTTCCTGGGCGATGGTGGTCACCCCTCCACTTTCTCTCCGCGCGGACCCTGTTTCCAGGTACTCCTACTACCAGGATAAAGACACTCTGGTACCACCCTCAGGAGAGGCGGACGCTGGTCGACGTGACCGAAACAAGCACCTCACCCACCGCCTCCGTCCGCTCCCCCGCCGGGTCACCCGTACTCGGCGGGCTCGGCCTGTTCACCGTGCTGCTCGGTGCGGCACTCCCTCTCATCGACTTCTTCATCGTCAACGTCGCCCTGCCCACCATCGGCCGGGACCTCGCCGCGAGCGAGGCCGTCCTCGAACTGGTGGTCGCCGGGTACGGGGTCGCGTACGCCGTCCTGCTCGTTCTCGGCGGGCGGCTCGGCGACCTCTTCGGCCGGCGCCGGCTCTTCATCGGCGGCATGGTGGCCTTCGGCATCACCTCGCTGGCCTGCGGGCTCGCGCCGACCGCCTGGACGCTGGTGGCGGCCCGGATCGCGCAGGGCGCGGCGTCGGCGGCGATGCTGCCGCAGGTGCTCGCGACGATCCAGTCGGCCACGGCCGGGCCGCGCCGCGCGCGGGCGATGGGCCTGTACGGGGCGACGGCGGGCCTGTCGATGGTGGCGGGCCAGATCCTGGGCGGCGTACTCGTCGCCGCCGACATCGCGGGCACCGGCTGGCGGTCGGTGTTCCTGGTGAACGTGCCGGTCGTGCTGCTCGGCCTGGTCCTGGCGGCCCGGACGGTCCCGGAGACCCGCTCGCAGCGCCCGGAGCCGGTGGACGTGCCCGGCACGTTCCTCCTCGCGGTGTCCCTGATCACGCTGCTGGCGCCCCTCACCGAGGGCCGGGCGGCGGGGTGGCCGCTGTGGACGTGGGTGTCGCTGGCCGCGTTCCCGTTCGCGGCGGCGGCGTTCTACGCGGTCGAGCGCGGCGCGGACCGGAAGGGGCGTACTCCTCTCGTGCCGCCGACCCTCTTCGCGCTGACGTCGTTGCGGCGGGGGCTGGTGATGATCGTGCCGTTCTCGATCGGCTTCAGCGGGTTCATGTTCGTGATCGCGGTGGCTCTGCAGCGGGGTGCGGAGCTGGGGCCTGTGCAGGCGGGGTTGGCGCTGGCGCCGATGGCGGTGACGTTCTTCTGCGTGTCCCTCGCGGGGCCTCGGCTGGTCACCCGGTTCGGCACGCGGGTCGTGACGGTCGGCGGGATGATCCAGGGGGTGGGGGTGGCCCTCATCGCCCTCGCGGCGTGGCGGTCCTGGCCGGATCTGGGGCTGGTGGAGCTGCTGCCGGGCGCGGCTGTCGCCGGGGCGGGGCAGGCGCTGCAACTGCCTGTGCTGTTCCGGATCATCCTGTCGGAGATCGAGCCTGCGCGGGCTGGTGTGGGGAGCGGGGTCATGATCACGACTCAGCAGTCGGCTCTGGCGTTGGGGGTGGCTACGTTGGGGACGTTGTTTCTTTCGCTGTCTCCGGGGATGGGGATGGGGGATGCGCTCGTGACGACGCTGGTGGTGCAGTTGGGGGGCATTGTGTTGACGACTCTGCTCAGCGTGCGGTTGCCGCGGGTGATTGGCTGAGCGGTCAGTACTGGGAGCTCGGGTCAGGCGGTTGGGTGTTGGGTGCGGGTGCGTTGTGGCTGGTCGCGCAGTTCCCCGCGCCCCTGGCGGGAGCGCCCCTTCGGGGCGGCTCCCGCATCTTCGGGTCTCCGCCCGTTCCCCCCGGCCCGCCCGTTCCCCCGGCCTCCGCCCGCCTCCGGCCTCCGCCCATCCTCCGGCCGCTGCCGTCCCCGCCCCGGCCCCGGCCCCGGATCCACGCCCTCCCCCGCCACCCGCCACCCAAGCTCCCTCCCCCTTCCCCCTTACTCCGTCCGCAGCGCCGTCGCCGTTCGTGCTCTCGCCGCCCAGCCTGCCGGGAGCAGCGCGCCCAGTAGGGCGATCGTGATGCCTGCCAGGCCCAGTAGGGCCAGTTGCCACGGGTCGTACACGTCGAGGATCGACGGGGGTAGTTCGGTGCCTGCCGCGTGGCCCATCAGGGGTAGGACTATGCCGTGCAGGGCGAAGCCGGTGGGGACGCCGATCAGGCCGCCCAGGATGCCTATGCCGGTCACCGAGGCCAGTACGAGGGTGACCGTCTGGCGTGGGGTCATGCCGATGGCCTTGCAGACGCCCAGGTCGTGGACCCGTTCCCGGGTGTCCAGGACCACCGAGTTGAGAACGCCCATGCCGGCCACGGAGACCAGCATCAGGGTGAGCAGGGCCGCCATGGACTGCAGGATGATCACGAAGTTGTCCTGCCCCGAGGGGGAGTTGGCCATGGCATCGCCGCCCAGTGGTCGCACGGCCTCGGCGAGCTTCTCCGCGTACTCGCCGGGAGCGACGCCCTGCTTCACCTCGACGAGGAACATCCTGGGCTCGGTTCCGGGGAAGTCCGCGATGTTCGCGTGGAGTTGGAGCCCGCCGTCCGATGTGTCGAAGGCCTCGCCGACGATCCGCAGGGTTCGGGTGTGCCCCTCGTAGGTCATCCGGAGCGAGTCGCCGATCCGGGTGCCCGTTCGTTTCAGGTAGCCCGAGCCGACCACCACCTGGCCCGCGCCGTCGAGCCAGTGCCCGGAGAGCATCTCGTAGCTGCCGGTCCGGGTGTCCCCCTGGTAGAGGCTGGCCGGGACCGCACCGGTGATCCCGGCCACCGAGGCGTCGTTCTTCGTCATGGCGTAGTAGGAAGCGGTGCCTGGCTGGGCCTCGACGGCCGCGCGGATGGCGGCCGGGTCGGCGGCCGGGGCCTCGGGTGTCTCGTTCTCCGTACGCCGGGTGCCGCCGGGGCCGGGCGTCGGTCCGCCCGCGAACACCGTGACCTCGGCGCGGTCCTCGGGGTCGGCCGCCGCGCCGACCGCCGTCAGGGACGCGGTCAGGCCCACCGCGAAGGTCGCCGCGACCGTCCCGAAGGTCACCGCGAGCAGCATCGCGACCGTGCGGACCGGGTGCGCGAAGGGACTCGCGAGGCCGTACGTCACCGCGCGCGGCAGCGGCAGCCGTCCCGCCGCCCGGTGGGCCCACTGGCCGCGTCCGGTGCGGGGCGCCCTGCCCACCGCGATGGCCTCGACCGTACGCAGCCGTCCGGCGCGCAGGGCGGGGATCAGCGCGGCGACCCCGACGACCAGCAGCGCCCCGCCCGCCACCACGACGTCCACCCACCAGGCGACGCTCAGACTGGCGGTGCCGTACGCCTGCTCGGTGTCGTCGAGGAGCGGTACGGCGAGCAGGTTGCCGAGGACGACGCCCAGCGCGATACCGACGGCCGCCGGGATCAACGCCTGGGCCACATAGGCGCGTACGACCTCGCGCGGGGTGAAGCCGACGGCCTTGAGGATGCCGATCCTGCGCAGGCTCGACCCGACCGCGCCGCTCGTCACACTGGAGACGATGATCACCGACATCACGATGCCGAGGATGCCGAAGGCGACGAGGAACGGGATGGTCGGCGCGGCGCCCTGATCGGCGTCACGCTTCGTCTCCAGGTACGACCGGCTGCCCAGCAGCGCCCCGGACGGCACAGCCGCGGCGATCCGCTTGCGGCCCGCGGTGATCTGGCCCTCCGTGTCGGCCGCGGCGAAGCGGTAGAGCATCTGGCTCGTGAGGGGGGCGTCCGCCGAAGCCAGTGCCCTGGCCTGGGCGGGGGTCGTCCAGACGTCGGCGGTTCTGCTGACCGAGACGGCGAAGCCGACGATCGTCAGGGTCGGGCTGTCGGCGGCGTCCGTGGCCCTGAGCGTGGAGCCGAGGCCGAGGTTGGGGCCGTCGAACTCCCCGTTCAGCACGATCTCGCCCGACTTCGCCGCCCACCGGCCGGACTTGAGGTCCAGATCGTCCACGTCGGCCCCTGGCGCGGACCGTCCGACGAGCGTCAGCGTCGGCAGGTGTCCGTTCGCCGAGTCCACCGGCTTGATCGTCGTGGCCGGGTAGGGCCCGGCGGTCGCGGTGACGCCCTCCTGCTCCCCCGTGGCCTCGATCTGCGCCTCGGTCACCTTGGCCGGATCGAACTGTACGGTCAGATGCGCGCCGTGCTGCTGCGTGAACGCCTGGTCGAAGGGCCGGTTCGCGGCGACGACGAGCGACCCGGCGACCACCGCCGAGGCCACGGCCATCATCGTGGCCACGGCGATCACCACGGTCTGCACCCGCCGCCGGCCCACCCCCGACCGTACGACCCGGCCGAGCGCACCGCCGCCGAAGCCGATCATCGGACGGCCTCCGCCCGGGTGTCGAGGGCGAGATGACCGTCGACCAGCCGGATCGTGCGGCTCGCGCACGACTCGGCGAGCGCCAGGTCGTGCGTGACCAGCACGATGGTCTGCCCGCCCCGATGCAGCTCGACCAGCAGCTCCCGTACGTCCTGACCGGACGCGGTGTCGAGGGCGCCGGTCGGCTCGTCGGCGAGCAGCAGCGCGGGGCGGTTGACCAGGGCGCGGGCGACCGCGACCCGCTGGCGTTCACCGCCCGAGAGCCGGCCCGGATAGGCGCGGGCGTGCTTCTGGATGCCGAGCACCTCCATGAGTTCCCCGGCGCGGGCGGCCGTCTCGCGCCGTGCGGTTCCCCGCAGTTGGGCGGGGAGCTGGATGTTGTCGGTGACGGTGAGGTCGTCGAGGAGGTTGAAGAACTGGAAGACCATGCCGATCTGTTCGCGGCGGAACCGGGCCAGCGCGTGCTCGCTCAGGTCGTCGAGCCGTCGGCCGGCCACGGACACACTGCCCTCGGTCGCCCGGTCCAGGCCCGCGACGAGGTTCAGCAGAGTGGACTTGCCGCTGCCGGAGGGGCCGGTCACGGCGAGGGCCTCGCCCTGTTCGACGGAGAGCGTGAGCGGCCCGAGCGCGGGCCTGCCCGCACTGTCGTAGCGCTTTGCCACGCCGTCGAGTTGGATCACCTGGGTCATGAACTCGCCTGCCCCTGCCGTTGGTTGGAGAGAGAAACTTGCCGGACCCGGTGAACGTAGGGGCGGGCGGCGTGGCAGCGCGTCGGCCGCGACACCGACGTCCGGCCCTCCCCGCGGAGGACCCGGCCGTGGGGTCATCCCTGCGAAGTACGCCTGAGGAACGGCTTGTTGATCTGTTCGGTACGGAGGGACGCGGGGCGGGGCGACCCGCCCCCACAATGAGCCGATGGAAACGCCGACGGAGACGGAGTACCGGCGCGCCCGGCATCGGCGTCGTTGGCGGCATTGGCGTCAGCACCTGTGGGACGCGCTGCGGCCGGAGCCGAAGCCCGCTCCGCTGTCACGGCGGGCGGTACGCGCCGACCTGGCGCTGGCGGTCGTACTGACCGTCGTCGCGCTGATCGTCGCGGCGCGCTATCCGGGCGACGGGCCGGTGCGCTTCCTCCCGAAGGCCGACTACGGGTACGGAACCGGGGCCGAGACCACACCGGTGGTCCCGCAGCCCCCGGAGATCCCGCAACCGCCACCCCGCCCGCCGGTCATGGAGGGCGACGACGGCTCCGTCGCGCCCTGGCCCCTGGTCGTCCTGTCGGCGCTGCCGCTGCTGGCCCGGCGCCGGTATCCCCTGGCCGTGTTCGGGGTGGTGCTGGCCGCGGGGCTGGCCACCGGTGACCGCGCCTCCTGGATCACCGTGCTGACCTGCGTCATCGGCGCCTACAGCGCGGTCGTGCACAGCCGCTATCGGGCGGGCGCCCTGGCCGCGCTGGTCGTCGGCGCGGTGCTGGCCGGGGTCGCGTTCCAGCGCGCGGAGCCGATTCTGCCCGGCTGGTCGAGTCCCGGGGTCGTGCTGCTGGTCGCCGGGGTACTGGCCGGGCTCGTCCGGTTCGGGCAGCGGCGGCTGGCGGTCGGCCGGGACCGGTTCGCGCGGTTGGAGCGGGCGCAGGAGGAGGCGATGCGGAAGGCAGTCGCGGAGGAACGGGCCCGGATCGCCGCCGAGTTGCACGATGTGGTGACCCACAATGTGAGCGTGATGGTGATCCAGGCCGGGGCGGCGCGCAAGGTGATGGACGCGGCGCCCGAACGGTCGAAGGAGGCGTTGCTCGCGGTCGAGGCCGGGGGCCGGGCCGCGATGGCCGAACTCCGGCATGTGATGGGCCTGTTGGCCGCCCCGGACACCGGCCTCCACGACACCCCCGCCGACGGTCTGGAGCCGCAGCCCGGCCTGGACCGGCTCGACGCGCTGACCGAACGGGTGCGCGGCGCCGGGGTTCCGGTGTCCGTCGCGGTGACGCTGCCGCCGGACCCGTTGCCGCCCGGGGTGGACCTGACGGCGTACCGCGTGGTGCAGGAGGCGCTGACCAACACGATCAAGCACGCGCCGGGCGCCGAGGCCTCCGTCGTGATCGGCTGGACCGACGACTGCCTCCAGATAGAGGTGGCCAACACGAGCCCCAACTCCCCACCGCCGGAAGGCGAGAACAGCGGCACCGGGGGAACCGGTCGAGGTCTGATCGGCCTGCGTGAACGCCTGGCGGTCTACGGCGGCGAGCTGATCGCCGGCCCGACCCTCACCGGCGGCCACCGCATCAGAGCCACCGTCCCGTGGCGGACACCATGACCCACAACCAGTCACCCCTGCCATCGCCGCCGCCCCTCCGAGCGGTCATCGCCGACGACCAGGCCCTGGTCCGTACGGGGTTCGGGATGATCCTGGCCGCCGACGGCATCGAGGTGACGGCCGAGGCGTCCGACGGCGCCGAGGCGGTGGCCGCCGTACGCCGGACCCGTCCCGATGTCGTCCTGATGGACATCCGGATGCCGGGCATGGACGGCATCGAGGCGACGCGGCGGATCCTCGCCGACGACGCCCCGGAGGCGGCGAGAACCCGCGTCGTGATCCTCACCACCTACGACCTCGACCACTACGTCTACGCGGCCCTCACCGCCGGTGCCTGTGGCTTCCTCCTCAAGGACGTCACGCCCGAGCATCTGGTGGCCGCCGTACGTCTGGTGCAGTCCGGCGACGCCCTGCTCGCGCCGGCGATCACTCGCCGCCTCATCGAACGCTTCGCCCATCGCGAGGCGCCCTCACCGACCACGACCCGGCACGCGGACCTGTCGGGGCTGACCCCCCGTGAACTGGAGGTCCTGCGGCTGCTGGCGACGGGTCTGAGCAACGCCGAGCTGGCGGAACGGCTGTTCCTGAGCCCGACCACGGTCAAGACCCACGTGGGCCGCATCCTCTCCAAACTGGAGCTGCGCGACCGGGTCCAGGCGGTCGTACTCGCCTACGAGACAGGCCTGATCGCGCCCGGGGCCGAGGCCTGACCTATCCAGATCCTGTCAACTCTTCACACAGTCGACCCCCGTTGATGTTGCTCTTGCTGCACACTCACACCTGCACGCACCTTGGACGCCGGAGAGGTCATGTTGCAGATCAACACGAGCAAGGTGAGCCGCTGGGACCAGCACGGGCGGGAACACGTCGTCCACGTCCAGCGAACCGGAGCACATCGCGTCATGAGCTGCGACACGTGCGGCTGGCGGAAGAAGGTCCAGTTCCTGCCCTGGCTGAAGGCGGAGGAACACCTCGCCGAGGAACACCAGGCGACGGTGGACCCGACGGCGGGCTGAAGGCCGTTCACGCCCCCGCTCACGCGCTCGTCGTCGCCAACTTCGCCCCCAGCGCGAGGAACGACCCCGCGAACGCCCGCCGCAGCCAGGTCATCACACGTGGCCGTGCCATGACCTGGCTGCGTACGGAGGCGGCGAGGATGCCGTAGGCGGCGAAGACCACGAACGTGGCCAGCATGAAGACCCCGCCCAGGACGAGCATCGTGACGACCGAGTCGGGGTCGTCGGGGTTCACGAACTGGGGCAGGAACGCGAAGAAGAAGACGGTCAGTTTGGGGTTGAGGAAGTTGATCAGCACGCCCCGGACGAT
Source organism: Streptomyces sp. NPDC002680 (assembly GCF_042889145.1). Lineage (NCBI taxonomy): Bacteria > Bacillati > Actinomycetota > Actinomycetes > Kitasatosporales > Streptomycetaceae > Streptomyces > Streptomyces sp. NPDC002680. The sequence continues at coordinate 19,807 of NZ_JBIAQP010000007.1, read as the reverse complement.
CACCCGCCACGTGGACCGGGGTGCCGCCTCCTCCGTGACGGCGATCGCCCCCTTCTCCCGGAGCGTGGCCCACGCCATGTACAACAGGTAGGCCACACCGGCGTACTTGAGGATCTGGAAGGCGGTCGCGCTGGTGTGCAGCAGGGCGGCGACCCCGGTCACCGTGGCCAGCATGTGCGGCACACACCCGAGGGTGCAGGCGAAGGCCGCGACGACACTGGCCCGCCGCCCCCGCGACAGCCCGGCGGCGAGCGTGTAGACGACACCGGTACCGGGCGTGGCGACCACGACGAGGGTGGTCAGCAGAAAAGCGATGCTCATGGGGCCAGCCTGCCGCCGGTGCGGCCGGACCTACAGGTCCAATGGCCGGCCCCTCAAGAGGACCACTTACGGCGTTCAGCCCTGCCGCAGCGGCAGCGCCAGGTCCACCACCGGCCGCCCGGCGTCGAAGGTGCCCGCGCGCTGCACCGCACCGCCCAGCAGGTTCACCCGGTACAGACGCTGGGCGCCGCCCACGCGCAGGACCGCGTAGCCGGTGTTCGTGCCGGAGCGTGCGGAGCTGTAGATGTCGAAGCCGGCGCCCGCCGGAGCCGCGTCGACGCCCAGCTTGCCCGTGGGGGCGAGGTTGCCGGCGTTCGCCGGGGACTGGATCGACACCTGGTCGTTGACGGTGTCGACGTCGAACAGGGTGGTGGCCGTCGTCGCGTCGAGGTCGTTGTTCGTGTACGCCGCCGCCGTGACGCCGGTGGCCACCGCACCCGAAGTCGCGGGCGGGACCGGCGGGTTGGTGAGGGTACCGTCGGTCGCCGTCGTACCGGCCGCCGGTGCGCCCGCCGGGTCGTCGATGTTGTGGCGGAGGTTCTGGCCGGTGTCGCTGATGACCCGGAGCCGGTTGGCGGCGGGGTTGAAGTCGACGCCGAAGCTGCTCCCCTGCAACGGCACGCTCAGCTGGGAGACCTTCGTCGCCTTGGCGCCGATCTCGCGGACGGTGTAGACGCCACCCCGGTCCCCGACGCCGTACAGCTTGTTGTTCTGGACGCGGTAGTCGATGCCGATGAGCTTGGTGTCACCGTGCAGCCCGTTCACCTTGCCGAGCGGAACGGCCCGCCCGGGCCGGTCGACCCGGAAGGTGACGAGCCGCTGGTCGGCGGTGAGCCCGACGGCGGTGAGCCGCCCGCCCGCTGCCTGCCCGCTCACTCCGGCGGACTGAACACCGATGTCGGACGACGAGGCCGCCTCGTCCGCGGCCTCGCACCCGACCACCCCGATCGCCAGAGCCATCGTGGCAACGCCGATCACTGCTTGCTTGCGCATGGTGCCCCCGAGAGGTCAGCGCCGCCCGCACCCTGCGAGCCGCGTATGACCTGTCCTTCGGAGCCCCAAGTGTCCCGGATGGGCGAAACCCCGCTTTCGTTACGTCTGTTACGACGGTAACGAAAGCGGGGCATCGAGAAATCCCGTCCAGCTGCCGCGCCCGTCTTTAGGGGCGCGGGGAACTGCGCGACCAGCCCCCACCGGCCGCCGGCCGACAAAGAACCCCTAGCAGCCGATAAGCCGCTGAGCCAAGTAACCCTCGATCTGGTCCAGCGACACGCGTTCCTGCTTCATCGTGTCCCGCTCACGAACAGTGACCGCGTTGTCATCCAACGTGTCGAAGTCCACCGTCACACAGAACGGCGTACCGATCTCGTCCTGCCGCCGGTAACGCCGACCAATGGCCCCCGCGTCATCGAACTCGATGTTCCAGTTCTGACGAAGCGCGGAAGCAAGACCCTTCGCCTTCGGAGACAGCTCCGGGTTACGCGACAGCGGAAGCACCGCGACCTTGACCGGCGCCAGGCGCGGGTCGAGCCGCAGCACCGTCCGCTTCTCCATCTTGCCCTTGGCGTTCGGCGCCTCGTCCTCGATGTACGCGTCGAGCAGGAACGCCAGCATCGCGCGGCCCACACCGGCCGCGGGCTCGATGACGTACGGCGTCCAGCGCTCGCCGGCCTCCTGGTCGAAGTACGACAGGTCCTGGCCGGAGGCCTTCGCGTGGGCCGAGAGGTCGAAGTCCGTGCGGTTGGCGACGCCCTCCAGCTCACCCCACTCGTTGCCGCCGAACTGGAAGCGGTACTCGATGTCCGCGGTGCGCTTCGAGTAGTGCGAGAGCTTCTCCGCCGGGTGGTCGTACCAGCGCATGTTCTCCTCGCGGAGACCGAGGCCGGTGTACCAGTTCCAGCGCTCCCCCATCCAGTACTCCTGCCACTTCTCGTCCTCGCCCGGCTTGACGAAGAACTCCATCTCCATCTGCTCGAACTCACGGGTGCGGAAGATGAAGTTGCCGGGCGTGATCTCGTTGCGGAACGACTTGCCCATCTGGGCGATGCCGAACGGCGGCTTGCGGCGCGAAGTGGTCTGCACCTGGGAGAAGTTGGTGAAGATGCCCTGGGCGGTCTCGGGGCGCAGGTACGCGACCGAGCCGGAGTCCTGGGTCGGGCCGAGGTGCGTCGACAGCAGGCCCGAGAACTGCTTGGGCTCGGTGAACTGGCCCTTGTTGCCGCAGTTGGGGCAGTTGATGTCGGCGAGGCCGTTGGCGGGCGTACGGCCGTGCTTGGCCTCGTACGCCTCCTCCAGGTGGTCGGCGCGGTAGCGCTTGTGACAGGAGGTGCACTCGGTGAGCGGGTCGGAGAAGGTGGCGACGTGGCCGGAGGCCACCCAGACCTCGGGGGCCAGGATGACGGACGAGTCGATGCCGACGACGTCCTCGCGCGACGTCACCATGTAGCGCCACCACTGGCGCTTGAGGTTCTCCTTCAGCTCGACACCCAGTGGTCCGTAGTCCCAGGCGGCGCGCTGGCCGCCGTAGATCTCACTGCAGGGGAAAACGAAGCCACGGCGCTTGCTCAGGCTGACGATGGTGTCGATCTTGTCGGCGGCCACGATGCTCTCTTCATTACGAACGGACGGCGCGAATGCTTCAGGTTACCGGCGGGGGCCGCCCCCCAATCAAATCGGTTCCGGCCAGAGCCCTTGACGGCGCTCCGGGCCTGCCCTTTTGACCGCTTGTTGACAATCGTTTCCAGAATCATTGAAAATGACTGTCATGAACGTACGACGACTCATATCGGGCACCGCGATCGCGGCGGCCACCGCGCTCGGCCTCGGCGCCCTGTCCGCCTGTTCCTCGGACTCGAGCGCCTCCGACCGGAACACCACCGGGCAGCTCGACGTCGTGGCGTCGTTCTATCCGATGCAGTACCTCGCCGAGCAGATAGGCGGCAGGCATGTCTCCATCAGCACGCTGACCGAGCCCGGCCAGGAGCCGCACGACCTGGAGATCAGCGCCAAGCAGACCGCGCAGCTCCAGGAGGCCGACGCGGTCCTGTATCTCAAGGGCCTCCAGCCCGCCGTCGACGAGGCGGTCTCGCAGTCCGAGGCGAAGACGAAGATCGACGCGGCGACACTCACCACCCTCGAGGATCACGGCAGCGACGGGCACGCCCACGAGGGCGAAGATGCGCACTCCGACGAGGAAGCCTCCGGCCTCGACCCGCACGTCTGGCTCGATCCCGTGAAGTACGCCGAGATCGCCGACGGGGTGTCCGCCGCCTTCCAGAAGGCCGATCCGACCAACGCGGCGGAATACAAGCTGAACACCAGGGCGTTGACCGCCAAGCTGACCTCGCTCGACACCTCGTTCGAGGACGGCCTGAAGAACACCGCGACGAAGGTGTTCTTCACCAACCACGCGGCCTTCGGCTACCTCGCCGAGCGCTACGGCCTGACCCAGGAGGCCATCGCCGGAGTGGACCCGGAGAGCGAGCCGAGTGCCGCGCGGATGAAGGAGCTCCAGCAGGAGGCGAAGGCGGACGGAGTGACGACCGTCTTTTACGAGACACTGGTCTCCGACAAGACCGCGAAGACCCTCGCCGAGGACGCGAACCTCAAGACGGACGTCCTCGATCCGCTGGAGGGCATCACGGAGAAGTCCCGGGGCGACGACTACATCGCGGTCATGGAGGCCAACCTCAAGGCGCTCCGGACGGCACTTGGCGCCAAGTGACACCAGCCACATCACGGAGGTACGACGGATGAGCAGCGAGCCGGTCATCTCCCTGCGCGGCGTACGCGCCGAGCTGGGCTCGCGCCCGGTTCTGCGGGGCATCGACCTCACCGTGGGCCGCGGTGAGGTCGTCGCGCTGCTCGGCGCCAACGGCTCGGGCAAGTCGACCGCGATCCGCACGGTCATCGGCCAAGTGCCGGTCAGCGAGGGCGAGATCGAGCTGTTCGGCGTCCCCCGCCGCCGCTTCACGGACTGGCGGCGCGTGGGCTACGTACCGCAGCGGACGACCGCGGCCGGAGGCGTGCCCGCGACGATCACGGAGATCGTCTCGTCGGGGCGGCTGTCCCGCGCCCGCTTCGGGATGCTGCGCAAGGCCGATCACGCGGCCGTCCAGCGGGCCATCGGCCTCGTCGGCCTCGCGGACCGCGCGAAGGACTCGGTGAACGCGCTCTCCGGCGGCCAGCACCAGCGCGTGCTGATCGCCCGTGCCCTCGCCGCCGAACCCGAGCTGCTGATCATGGACGAGCCGATGGCGGGCGTCGACCTGGCGAGCCAGGAGGTGCTGGCGCGGACGCTCCGGGAGCAGGTCGCGGCCGGTACGACGGTCCTGCTCGTGCTGCACGAACTCGGGCCGCTGGAGCCGCTGATCGACCGGGCCGTCGTCCTGCGCGACGGCTGTGTGACGCACGACGGGCCACCCCCGCAGGCCGTCGGACAGCACGCGCTGCCCGGCCACGACCACGTACACCCGCACGCGGCTCACGACGCCGAACCGATCCGGACGGGACTGCTGAGCTGATGGAATTCCTCGACTACGCCTTCATGCAGCGGGCGCTGCTGGCCGCCGTCCTCGTCGGCGTCACGGCCCCCGCCATCGGCATCTACCTCGTCCAGCGCCGCCAGGCGCTCATGGGGGACGGCATCGGCCATGTCGCGATGACCGGCGTCGGCCTCGGCTTCCTGCTGAACACCTCGCCGGTGTGGATGGCGACGGGCGTCTCCGTCGTCGGCGCGGTGATGATGGAACTCATCCGCTGGTACGGCAAGACCCGCGGCGACATCGCCCTCGCGATGCTGTTCTACGGCGGTATGGCCGGCGGCGTGATGTTCATCAACCTCGCGCCCACGGGCTCCAACGCCAACCTGACCTCGTATCTCTTCGGGTCCCTGTCGACGGTCAGCGAGTCCGACGTGACCGCGATCTGTGTCCTCGCGGCCCTCGTGGTGTTGGTCACCGTCGGGCTGCGGCGGCAGCTCTTCGCGGTCAGCCAGGACGAGGAGTTCGCCCGGGTCACGGGGCTGCCGGTGCGCGCGCTGAATCTGCTCACCGCGATCACGGCTGCCGTCACCGTGACGGTCGCCATGCGGGTCGTCGGGTTGCTGCTGGTCAGCGCCCTGATGGTGGTTCCCGTGGCCGCCGCCCAGCAGCTCACCCGGAGTTTCGCGGCGACCTTCGCGATCGCCGTCGCGATCGGGGTGTCCGTGACGATCGGCGGGACCGTGACCTCGTACTACCAGGACGTGCCGCCCGGCGCGACAATTGTGCTGCTGACCATCGGCGCGTTCATCGCGCTGACCGCGCTCGCGACACCCCTGGCCCGGCGCCGGGCCCGTGCCGCGGCCGCCTCGCAGTCGGCCGGGGACCCGGCGGAGTGTGTGATTCCGGCCAGCCGGGAGGCCGCCGACAGGGCGGGCGTCTGACCGCGCACAGTCCGGGCTGGCACAATGGCCCGGCAAGCGCAGACGTAAGGAGACAACGGTGACGACGGCCGGCCCGCCCGTTAAGGGACGATCCACCCGCCAGCGTGCCGCTGTGGCGGCGGCGCTGGACGAGGTCGACGAGTTCCGCAGTGCGCAGGAACTCCACGACATGCTCAAGCACAAGGGCGACTCGGTCGGTCTGACGACCGTCTACCGCACGTTGCAGTCCCTGGCGGACGCGGGTGAGGTGGATGTGCTGCGGACGTCGGACGGGGAGTCGGTGTATCGGCGGTGCTCGACCGGCGATCACCATCACCACCTGGTTTGCCGTGTGTGCGGCAAGGCTGTGGAGGTGGAGGGGCCCGCTGTGGAGAAGTGGGCGGAGGCGATCGCTGTTGAGCACGGGTATGTGAACGTGGCTCATACGGTGGAGATTTTTGGCACCTGTGCGGAGTGCGCTGCGGCTGTGCAGAAGTAGGTTCGGTGCGTTGTTGTCTGCGTTGTCTGCGTTGTCTGCGGGAGCGTCGTGGCTGGTCGCGCAGTTCCTCGCGCCCCTAAAAGGGGCGCGTCACCTCGCGTCCGATAGCTTCGCGCCGTGAGTCGTGTCGGGGAAAAGCAGCTCAGCGCCGTCTCTCTCGGAGTGCCGTTTCGGTGGCTTTGGGGGGCCTATGCCACCAGTCTGTTCGGGACCTGGGTGGCCTTTGACGCGTTTCCGTTGATTGCTGTGCTCGTGTTGCGTGTCGGGCCTGCTCAGGTTTCGTTGTTGGCTGCCGTCGGGGTTGCCGTGGGGGCTCTGGTGGCTGTGCCGCTCGGGCCCTGGGTGGAGTTTCGGCGGAAGCGGCCTGTGATGGTCGCTATGGATCTTGTGCGGTGTGGGGCGTTGCTCACCGTGCCCGTTGCTTATGCGCTCGGGGTGTTGTCCTTTGGGCAGCTCGTGGTCGTGGCTGTCGTCGTCGCCGCTGCCGACATCACCTTCACCGCCGCCAGTGGGGCCTGTCTCAAGGGGCTGTTGCCGCCCTCCCAACTCCTTGTCGCCAATGGGCGGTTCGAGTCCACGATGTGGACGGCGAGCGTGGTCGGGCCGCCGCTGGGCGGGGCCGCCATCGGGCTGCTCGGGCCGGTGGTCACCGTGGTCGCCAACGCCGTGAGTTTTCTGCTGTCGGCGGTCGGTATCCGGGCGATGGGTGGGGACGAGCCCCGTCCCGAGGGGGTGCGCAAGGCAGGACCGCGGGTCGGGGATCTGCTCGACGGGTGGCGGTTCATTCTGGCCGATCCGGTGCTGCGGCCCCTGTTCCTCAACACCGTGCTGGTCAGCGGGCTGATCATGGCGACGGCGCCACTCGTCGCCGTCCTGATGCTCGGCGACCTCGGCTTCGCGCCCTGGCAGTACGCGCTCGCCTTCGCCGTGCCCTGCGCCGGCGGCCTCCTCGGGTCCCGTCTGTCCCGGCCGCTCGTCGCGCGGTACGGGCAGCGCCGGATCATGCTCGCCTTCGGGACACTGCGGGTGTGCTGGCCGGTCGGGATGGTGTTCCTGCACAGCGGCACGACCGGGCTCGTCCTCGTGATGGGCGTGCAGTTCGGGCTGATCACCTGCATGGGCGTCTTCAATCCGGTGTACGCCACCTACCGGCTCCAGCACACACCGGCGGACCGGGTCGCCCGTACCCTCTCCGCCTGGTCGGTCTCCAGCAAGCTGACCGTCGCCGCGCTCACCGCGCTGTGGGGGCTGCTGGCGGCCCTCACCACGCCCCTGACGGCCATCGGGGCCGCGGGCGCCCTGATCCTCGCAACTCCCCTGCTGCTGCCCCGTACAGAGGCCTGAAGACGCCCTAGAGGGTTCCTGCGGCGCGCAGAGGGATAACCCTTGACCTCTTAACTTTTGATGACATGCACTCCTCAATGCTGCCACTCTTCCGGCAGCCGTCCCCCACGTCTCAGGCACACATCCCGCACTGCTCAGCTCATCCCGGGCCGCACACCCCTGTCCGCCCGGTTCTGTTTCCGGCCGTTGAAGGCGCGGCCGTCGCAGGAGGAGTTTCGAGTGAGACGAACGTCCAGCAACACCCCCCACAGATCCGGCCGCACCCAGGCCCTCCGCTCCCGCAAGGCCACCGCCGCGGGCGCCCTGCTCGCCACCGCGACCCTGCTGACCGTCGGTGTCCAGACGGTCCCGGCCGCCGCCAAGCCCGCGCCCCCGGCGCCGAGCCCGCTGCGGGCCGGCTCGCTCCAGGCGGAACTGACCCCCGCCCAGCGCACGGCGCTGATCAAGAGCGCGACGCAGCGAACGACGACGACCGCAGGCTCCCTGGGTCTCGGCGCGAAGGAGAAGCTGGTCGTCAAGGACGTCGTCAAGGACGCCGACGGCACCGTCCACACGCGCTACGAGCGCACGTACGCCGGACTGCCCGTGCTCGGCGGCGACCTCGTCGTGCACACCCCGCCCGCCGCCAAGGCCTCGGGCACGGTGAGCACCACCTTCAACACCCGGCGGGCCATCTCGGTCGCGTCCACCACCCCCACGTACGCCAAGTCGGCCGCCGAGACGAAGGCGCTGGGCGCGGCCAAGGCGCTGGACGCGGAGAAGGCCACCACCGACAGCGCGCGCAAGGTGATCTGGGCGGGCAGCGGTACGCCGAAGCTGGCCTGGGAGACGGTGATCGGCGGTCTCCAGGACGACGGCACGCCGAGCCAGCTGCACGTCATCACGGACGCGCTGACCGGCGCGGAGCTGTACCAGTTCCAGGCCATCAAGACCGGTACCGGCAACAGCCAGTACAGCGGCACGGTGACCATCGGGACCACGCTGTCCGGTTCGACGTACCAGCTGAACGACACCACGCGCGGCACCCACAAGACGTACAGCCTCAACAACGGCACGTCGGGCACCGGCACTTTGATGACCGACTCCGACGACACGTGGGGCACCGGGTCCGGGTCCAACACGCAGACGGCGGGCGTGGACGCCCACTTCGGCGCGCAGACGACGTGGGACTTCTACAAGAACACCTTCGGGCGCAGCGGCATCAAGAACGACGGTGTGGCGGCCTACTCGCGCGTGCACTACAGCACGGCGTACGTGAACGCGTTCTGGGACGACGACTGCTTCTGCATGACGTACGGCGACGGCACGAGCAGCACGCACGCGCTGACCTCGCTGGACGTGGCCGGGCACGAGATGACGCACGGTGTCACCTCCAACACCGCCAACCTCACCTACTCCGGTGAGTCGGGCGGGCTGAACGAGGCGACGTCCGACATCTTCGGCACCGGTGTGGAGTTCTACGCGGCGAACTCCACCGACGTCGGTGACTACCTCATCGGCGAGAAGATCGACATCAACGGCGACGGTACGCCGCTGCGTTACATGGACGAGCCCGACAAGGACGGTGGCTCGGCGGACAGTTGGTACTCGGGCGTCGGCAACCTGGACGTGCACTACTCGTCCGGCCCGGCGAACCACATGTTCTACCTGCTGAGCGAGGGCAGCGGCTCCAAGACCATCAACGGCGTCACCTACAACAGCCCGACCTCCGACGGTGTCGCCGTCGCGGGCATCGGCCGGGCCGCCGCGCTCCAGATCTGGTACAAGGCGCTGACGACGTACATGACGTCCAGCACCACGTACGCCCAGGCCCGCACCGCCGCGCTGAACGCCGCCGCGTCGCTCTACGGCACCAGCTCCACGCAGTACGCGGGTGTCGGCAACGCCTTCGCGGGCATCAACGTCGGCTCCCACATCACCGTCCCGACGACGGGCGTGACGGTCACCAACCCGGGCAGCCAGTCCTCGACGGTCGGTACGGCGGTGAGCCTGGCGATCACGGCCAGCAGCACCAACAGCGGCACGCTGACGTACGCGGCGAGCGGTCTGCCGACGGGCCTGTCGATCAGCAGCTCCACGGGCACGATCTCCGGCACCCCGACCACCGCGGGCACCTACAGCAGCACGGTCACGGTGACCGACAGCACGGGGGCCACCGGTACGGCGTCCTTCACCTGGACGGTCAGCGCGACCGGCGGCGGCTCCTGCACCTCGGCCCAACTGCTGGGCAACCAGGGCTTCGAGTCCGGCAACACCACCTGGACGGCGACCAGCGGTGTCATCACCAGCTCCAGCAGCCAGGCGGCCCGTACCGGCTCCTACAAGGCCTGGCTGGACGGCTACGGCTCGGCCCACACCGACACGCTCTCCCAGTCGGTGACGATCCCGAGCGGCTGCACGGGCACGACGTTCACGTTCTACCTGCACATCGACACGGCTGAGACCACCACCAGCACGCAGTACGACAAGCTGACGGTTACTGCCGGGACGACCACTCTGGCCACCTACTCCAACCTCAACGCGGCCAGCGGGTACGTGGCGAAGTCGCTGAGCCTGTCGGCCTACGCGGGTACGACGGTCTCCCTGAAGTTCACGGGCGTCGAGGACTCCTCGCTCCAGACGAGCTTCGTGATCGACGACACGGCGGTCACGACCAGCTGACCGACGCCCACCAATCAACCCCCCACGGGTACGACAGCGGCACCCGGCGCTCTCCCTGCGCCGGGTGCCGCTCGCCACTGAAGCCGGCGGATCGTCCCGTCAGCTGGAAGGGGCTCGAATCCGCCCTGTGGACGGCGGCGGGCGTTGTCACAATGAGTGGCCCTTCGACCTATCCACGGAGCTGACCATGCGTAGACCCGCTGTCCCGCTGGCCGTTGTCGCCGCCCTCGGCATTCCGTTGACGGCGGCGACCCCTGCCGCCTCGGTCCCCGTCCCGCCGACCGAGGTCATCTGCCAGGACTGGTCCATATACCCGCAGTACATCCGCCACATCTTCCTGAGTCCGGACAACCCCACGGCTGTCAGGGACTTCGACGAACTCCCGGAGATCCTCAGCTGCTACGAGTGGTCGGGGTCGACTCCGGCCACTGTGGAGTACACCATCAGCTACTCCATGCACGGGGTGGACCATCCCGACGGGTACACGGGCACCCTCACCATGGGGCACGGCTTCTCGTGGGGCACCCCCACGCCGGGCCATGTCTACCGGGCGAGTTTCACGCTCGTTCCCTGACCCACCGAACCCGGCCATGCCCCGGGGGCGTTCAGGCCCCCGTGTTGCCCTTCATGTCCCGTTCCATTTCCAGGAGTTGCTCATTCGGGACGGCGCCGCCGAACCGCCGGTCCCTGGAGGCGAATTCGACGCACGCGCGCCACAGGTCGCGTCGGTCGAAGTCGGGCCAGAGCACGTCCTGGAACACCATCTCGGCGTAACTCGACTGCCAGATCAGGTAGTTGGAGGTGCGCTGTTCACCGCTCGGGCGAAGGAAAAGGTCGACGTCCGGCATGTCCGGGTAGTAGAGGTACTTCTGGATGGTCTTCTCGGAGACCTTCTCGGGGTCGAGCCTGCCGAGGGCGACATCACGCGCCATCGCCTTGGCGGCGTCTGCGAGTTCGGCACGGCCGCCGTAATTGACGCAGAAGTAGAGCGTCATGGCGTCGTTCTTCTTGGTCTGCTCCTGGGCGATCTGGAGTTCCTGTACGACGGACTTCCACATCCTGGGCATACGCCCGACCCACCGAATCCGGATACCGAGTTCGTCCATCTCGTCGCGCCGCCGCCGGATGACGTCACGGTTGAAGTTCATGAGGAAGCGGACCTCTTCCGGGGACCGCTTCCAGTTCTCGGTGGAGAAGGCGTAGAGGGAGAGATTCTTGACGCCGAGTTCCAGGCAACCCTTGAGGACATCGAGGACGACGCCCTCGCCGACCTTGTGCCCCTCGGTACGCGGCAGCCCGCGCTCCTTGGCCCACCGTCCGTTGCCGTCCATGACGCACGCCACATGGTTCGGTACGAGTTCGCCGGGGAGCTTCGGCGCGGTGGCGCCGGAGGGGTGCGGTTCCGGCGTCTTGTACTCGCGACGCCGTCCCCCCAGGATTCCGCGTACGGCCATGTGCTTCTCGTCTCCCTCTTGCTTGCTCTTACTCGCTTGCGGTGCTTGTGCTTCTAGTTTTTCTCTACGTAGCGCAGGGAGCGCAGGCCGCGCTCCAGGTGCCAGTGCAGGTAGGCGGACACGAGTCCGCTGCCCTCCCGGACATAGCGCGGCTCGCACGCGTCCGCGGTCGCCCAGTCGCCCGTCAGCAGCGCGCCGAGCAGTTCGAGGGCCTGGGGAGAGGGTACGACGCTGCCGGCCACCCGGCAGTCGACGCAGACGGAGCCTCCGGCGGACACCGAGAAGAAGCGGTTCGGGCCCGCCATGCCGCAGCGCGCGCAGTCGGTGAAGGTGGGCGCGTAGCCGTTGACGGCGAGCGAGCGCAGCAGGAACGCGTCGAGGATGAGATGGGGCTCGTGCTCGGCACGGGCGAGGGTGCGCAGGGCGCCGACGAGCAGCAGATACTGCTGTACGGCGGGCTCGCCCTCGTGGTCCGTGAACCGCTCCGCCGTCTCCAGCATGGCCGTACCTGCGGTGTAGCGGGCGTAGTCGGTGACGATGCCGCCACCGTACGGAGCGATGGTCTCGCTCTGCGTGCACAGCGGCAGCCCGCGTCCGACCAGGTCGCTCCCCCGCGAGAAGAACTGCACGTCGACGTGGGAGAACGGTTCGAGCCGGGCCCCGAACTTGGACTTGGTCCGGCGTACCCCACGGGCCACGGCCCGTACGCGGCCGTGACCGCGTGTGAGCAGCGTGATGATCCGGTCGGCCTCACCCAGCTTCTGGGTGCGCAGCACGACACCGTCGTCACGGAACAGGCTCATGGGGTCATTGTCGCGTACGGAACGGTGGGCCCGGACGTGGGCGGTAGCGCTTCGCCGGATATCTGGATATGCGGTGCAGAACCTGCGGGTCCGCTGTGGCCGGTCGCGCAGTTCCCCGCGCCCCTTGGGGGCGCCAGGCCCGGCCGGGGACTTAGGGGACCTCTCCCCTGCTGCGTGCGTTCGCGTACGCCGTGGCCGCGCTGAGGCGTTCCGCCGGGGTCGCCGGGCGCAGGCCGTCCGGGGCCGCGTCCCACTCCCTGCCGCCGCCGTACGATCTCAGCTGGACGTAGGGTCCCTCGTGGCCCATGACGAGGCCCACCTTTCCGGTGCGGGTGTCCATGACGTACGAGCCGATGTCCGGCCGGCCCGGCTTTCCCGACTTCGCGCGCCATACGTCGTTCATCGCAGCGCCGCCGCGATCCGGGCCGCCGTCTCGACGCTGCAGCGTCCCAATTCGATGAGCGGACGGGGCACTTCCCGGGCGACACTCGCGGTGTCCAATCGGAGCGTCGGCAAGGTAATCCCGGCGTTTTTCAACGCCGTCCGCAATTCCTTCACAATTTCCTCCGCTTCTTCGACGCAGTCCGCCGAGCGTGCCGTCCTTCGTGCCGTCACCGTGCTCCCCTTGCTAATCGACTTTCACTCTTCGCACTTCTACGGTGACGTGCTGTGCCTACACTCGGAAGGCTCTGGGCGCAGCAACGACGGTGCAGTTGAAGGGGGTTCGGTTCGGCTATGGCCAATGGTTCACAGCGGCAGGCGGCTTGGGAGTTCTTCGGGGCGGAGTTGAAGCGACGGAGGGAGGAAGCGGGGTTAACGCAAGTGGAGTTGGGGGCGATGGTCTTCGTCTCCGGGGGCTACATCGGGCAGTTCGAGCAGGCCATTCGTAAGCCGCAGTTGGATGTCGCGATGAGGATTGACGACGTCCTACAAACCGCAGGTTTTTTCGAGCGTACCTGGCGCAAGCTCATCGACGACAAACGCTACGCGGATTACTTCGCGGAGGTTGTGGAGCTTGAGCGGACGGCGACGAAGATCTGTGAGTTCGCGCCCACGGTGATTCCGGGACTGCTACAGACGGCCGCGTACGCGCAGGCGGTCACGCTCGCGGCCAACCCGTTCGTCACGGACGACTACGTGGCCGAAAAGGTCGGCGCCCGACTGGAACGCGCGCGCATCCTCAAGGACGCTACAAGGCCCGAGTATTGGGCGATCCTGCACGAGAACACCTTGCGTACGCCTGTCGGCGGGCCGGCGGCCATGGCCGAGCAGCTGGAGCACATCGCGGCGCTGGCCCGCGAGCGGAAAGCGCTGGTGTTGGTGGTCCCGTACTCAGCGGGAGCGTTCGCTTCCATGCTCGGGATGCTGAAGCTCATGGAGTTCGAGGACGCGCCGCCGACCCTCTATACAGAGACCTCGTTTTCGGGCGACCTGCTTGATGACCCGGCGGTGGTGAAGCGGGCACAGCGAGCATACGATCTGCTCAGGGGTGCCGCACTGTCGCCGGAGGCGTCCCTCGCCCTGATCGAATCGGCGGCGGAGGACCACAGACGATGCGCGAGTACGACCTGAGCAACGCCCGCTGGTACAAGAGCAGTTACAGCAACGGCGAGGGCGGCAGCTGTGTCGAGGTTGCGTACGACTTCATCGGCGCCGCCCGCTGGCGTAAGAGCACGTACAGCAACGGCGAAGGCGGGGACTGCGTCGAAGTAGCCGACGGAGTCCCCGGAGTGGTGCCCGTCCGAGACAGCAAGGTCTCGGACGGGCCCGTACTGCTCATTACTGCGCTTGCCTGGACCGACTTTCTCGGTGGGGTCAGGGAGTGAGCTGCCAGCGCTGGATGTAGCCGACGTCGATCGCCGCCCGGTCCTGCACGCGCAGCTTCCACGTGCCGTTGAGGGGCTGGGCCGAGGCGTCGACCGTGAACGTCTGGTCGACGTTGTCCGCGCCGCCGCCGCTCCGGTTGAGGAGTGAGTAGACGGTGCCGTTGGGGCCGACCAGGTCGACGGTCAGGTCACCGCGGTAGGTGTGGACGATGTTGACGTAGACCGAGGTGGTCGCGGAGGCGTTGCCGTCGCGGCCCTCGATGGTGACCGGGGACTCCACGGCGGCACCGACGTCGGGGATGTCGACGCGGGTGGTGCTGCCGTAGATGTACGCGATCCGCCAGCTGAAGGTGTCCGTGACGGACGAGCCCGTGCCGTCGGTGACCGTGAGGGTGACATCGCCGGTGCCGAGGGTGGTCGGCGTCCCGGAGATCAGACCGCTCGGGCTGAGGGTCAGACCGTCGGGCAGGCCGGTGGCCTCGTAGGTCAGCCCCGAACCGGAGTTGGTGGTGTAGGCGTCCACCTGGAGGCTGACCGCCTGGCCGACGCCGCTGATCTGGTCGGCGACCGGGGCGACGTTGACGCCGAGGGCTATCCGGCCGCCGACGTTGATGGCGGCCCAGGCGTCGGCGACGGCGAGGTAGGTGGGGCTGTAGGCGCCGAACAGGTCACCGGCCGCCTGGAGGGTGGCGGTGCGGGCGCCCGCGTAGTTGGTCGACGACGTCATGTACGTCGTCAGCGCCCGGTACCAGATCGCGGCGGCGTTCTCGATGCCGATGCCGGTGACGGCCTGACCGTCGGAGGTCGGGCTGTCGTAGGAGACGCCGTTGACGGTCTTGGCGCCGCTGCCCTCGGAGAGCAGGTAGAAGAAGTGGTTCGCCGGCCCCGAGGAGTAGTGGACGTCGATGCTGCCCAGGGTGGAGCTCCAACTGTCGCGCGAGGAGCCGTCCTTGGAGGGCTTGTCCATGTAACGCAGCGGGGTGCCGTTGCCGTTGATGTCGATCTTCTCGCCGACGAGGTAGTCGCCGGGGTCGGCGGCGAGGTCCGAGTGGAACTCGACGGCCGCGGCGAAGATGTCGGAGGTGGCCTCGTTGAGGCCGCCGGACTCGCCCGAGTAGGTCAGGTTGGCGGTGGCGGCGGTGACACCGTGGCTCATCTCGTGCGCGGCCACGTCGAGCGAGGTCAGCGGGTGCGTGTTGCCCGAGCCGTCGCCGTACGTCATGCAGAAGCAGCTGTCCTGCCAGAAGGCGTTGACGTAGTTGCTCCCGTAGTGGGCCCGGCTGTAGGCGGCGACACCGTCGTTGCGGATGCCGTTGCGGCCGTACACGTCCTTGTAGTAGTCCCAGGTCGCCGCCGCACCGAACGCCACGTCGACACCGGCGGTCTGGCGGTTGGACGGCAGACCGTCGCCCCAGACATCGTTGTCGTCGGTGAAGAGGGTGCCGGTGCCGGAGGTGCCCTGGTTCAGGTCGTACGTCTTCTGCCCGGCGCGGTCGGGGTCGGTGAGCTGGTACGTCGATCCCGAGAGGGTGCTGCCGACGGGGACCGTGCCGACGTACTGGCCGGTGCCTTCGCCGGTGTGCACCTTCTCGGCGGCGAGGAGCTGCTTGCCGGTGCTCGCGTCGGTGACGACCTGCAGTTCGCTGGGCGTGCCGTCGGGCTGGACGCCCTCGACCAGCGTCTCCCAGGCCAGGACGGGCTTGGTGGCACCGGCCCAGACGACGAGGCGGGCCGCGCGCTCGGTCTCGGCGCCGGTGACGTCGGCGCCCTTCGCCGCGGCGAGAGCCTTGCCGGTGGCACTGGTCCCGGAGAGCTTCGGGGTGAGGGTCGGCAGCGTGAGGGTCGCCGCGCTCGCCTTGGAAACGGTGGTGCGGTTGCCCTTCAAGTGGACGACCAGGTCGCCGCCGAGGACGGGCAGTCCGGCGTAGGTGCGCTCGTAGCGGGTGTGGACGGTGCCGTCGGCGTCCTGGACGACGTCCTTGACGACGAGCTTCTCCTGCGCGCCGAGGGCGAGTTGACGAGCCGTGGTGCCGGACGTGGTCTGCGCGCTCTTGATCAGCGAGGCGCGACGGGTCGCCGACAGGGGCACGGCGGCGGCCCCCGCGCGAGGCTCGGCGGTGATCTTGGCCGGGCTCGGGCCCGGATCGGCCGGGGCCGCGGTCGCGGTGCCGACGGGGGCTCCCATGGCGAGCAGGGTCCCGATGGTGGTCAGCGCGAGGGCGGTGGCGCGTCTGCGCCGGAGGGTGGTGCGAAGTCGCCGGGGCAACGTGTTCTCCTTCTGCGGCGGTCGGTCCGTGGTGGGGACCGAGGTGGGGGCGGACCGACAGGGATGTGGCCGGTCCGGGGCGCTGCACGGCAGGTGGGTGGAAGGAGGTGGGGGGTGAGTGAAAGACGTGAAGGATGAGTGAACTCCGGCAGAAGCGTGGCACTGCGTGTCTCGCCTTGTCATGTGATCGCCAAAACAACGGCTTGAAATGGTCATGTCCAACTGGGGACCGTCCGGCTGGGCGCACGTTTTCAGCCGCCCGGCCGGTCGCCACGCAGAGATCGCGCGGTTATGCTGCCCGGCGCGCGCGTAACGGGCGCGTGCACACGGGGTGTGGGGACATGGGTGGGGGACCTGGCATGACCGAAGACATCGACGTACCCAGACCGGCCGAAGCCGAGAAGGGTGTGAGCGCCGAGAAGGGTGTGAGCGAGGGCGCCCAGGTCGCGTCGGCGCTGCTGCTGGTCGGCTGCCTGGCGGTCGGCTTCTGGGTGGTGACGAAGTACCAGCCCGACTCCGCTGCCGACGACCGGAAGCCGGCCTCGTGCTCCAGGTCGGACGACGCCGCGCCGCCGTCGAAGCCCATATCCGGTACGCGACTCTGCAAGGCGTTGAACCGCTCGGACCTGCCGACGCTGCTCGGCACACCCAAGGACTACGCGCTCGGCGCCTACAGCAACGAGGCCCAGTTCAGCGAGTCGCTCGGCATCACGACACAAGACCCCGAGGCCACCGTCCAGTTGGAGGGTTACTCCGTGAAACTCTCGGCGGCCTACGACGACTTGACCGTCGCCGAGATAGCGGAGTACCTGCCCGCAGCGGCGGAGCGGAAGACTCTCCTGGGCCACCCGGCGTACCTGTATCCCGGCCGGACGATCGGCTTCGTCTTCGACGACGGCAAGGCGTCCACCGGCCCCGGCGGCGTCGCCCGTACCCTCCTGGTCGCCAAGGACCCGAAGGACGGCGGCGGTTCGTACGAGATCGCCATCTGGCGCCAGGACGACGTGCCCCCTGACGAGACGGCACTGCTCAGGGTCGCGGAGCAGGTACTGCCGACGGTCCCGGGATGGACGGCGGGCGGCTGAGGATCAGGTGGTACCGGTACCGCCCGTCAGCAGGGCCCGCGCCACCTTCCGGAAGGCGGCGAGCAGACGACCGCGGTCGTCCACGCGGGTGGCGAGGACGACATGGCTCGGGTCGACGCCGTACAGGGGGATGGTGGTGAGGTCGGGACGGAGCCGGTCCGCACCCATACCCCCCGGGACGATGGCCACCGCCTGCCCGGCGGCGATGAGTTCGAACTTGTCCTCCAGCGCCCGGACCAACGGCCCCTCCGGCGCCCGGCTGCCGTCCGGACGCGGATCGATACGCCAGAAGGCGTTCCAGGCCGCGTCCTCCCGCACCCGGGGCAAGGGTTCGTCGGCGATGTCGTCGAGGGTGACGGACTCCTTCCCGACGAGACGGTGATCGAGCGGAACGACGAGGACCCGGGGTTCCTCATAGAGGACGGTCACCTCCAACTCGTCGGTGGGGAGCGGGAGTCGGGCGATCACAGCGTCGACCCGGTGGTCGAACAGCGCGGTGTGGGGTTCGTTCCAGTCGAGGTGCACGGCCCGTACGTCGGCGTCCGGATACCGGCGGCGCAGCTCCCGTACGGCCGGGGTGACGATGAGGTTCGACGTGTAGCCGATGACGAGCCGGCTGGGCTCGGCGGCGGCGCGGGTCTGGGAGGCGGCGCGGGTGGCGGTCCGGAGCAAGGCCCTGGCATGTGGCAGGAAAACCTCACCGGCCTCGGTGAGCCGACTCCCCTGCGGAGTCCTGTCCAGCAGCCGAGCCCCCAACTCCTTCTCCAGCCGCCGGATCTGCCGACTGAGGGAGGGCTGGGCGATCCGCAATGCCTCGGCGGCCCGCCCGAAGTGAAGCTGCTCGGCGACAACGACGAAGTACCGCACGAGCCGCAGATCGAGATCGGGTCCGGTCATGTGCCAAGCGTATCGGGCAAGTTGGCCACCTGAACCAAGCACACCAGGACTGACCTGAGGTGATGCCTGATACGCATTACCTATTCCGGAACAGGTCTTGGACCGGGAAGGGACCCGACACGCACGCTGAAAGCACACCGGCCGACACCAGGAGGCCGGTAGTGAGAGGGAGTTCATCATGCGTGTGTTCGTCACCGGGGCGAGCGGGTTCGTCGGGTCCGCCGTCGTACGGGAGTTGCTCGGCGCGGGTCACGAGGTGGTCGGGATGGCCCGCTCGGACGAGTCGGCAGCGTCACTGAAGGAGGCCGGGGCGGAGGTCCACCGGGGAGACCTGGACGACCTCGACAGCCTCCGCGCAGGGGCGGCGGCCTCGGAGGGCGTGATCCACACCGCGTACGTCCATGACTTCCGCGACATGGCGGAGGCGGCGCGGACCGACCTACGGGCCGTGGAGACGATGGGCGAGGCGCTGGTGGGCTCCGGCCGCCCGCTCCTCATCTGCTCCGGGACCGCCTTCTCGCCAGGCGTGCTGGCGACGGAGGACGACCCGGGCGACCCGTCGAGGTCCCACATGTACCGGCTTGCCTCGGAGACGGCGGTGATGCGGCTCGCGGAGCGCGGGGTGCGGGCATCGGTCGTACGGCTGCCGCCGTCCACGCACGGCAAGGGAGAGTACGGCTTCGTGCCGCGGCTCATCGACATAGCCCGCGCGAAGGGCGTCTCGGCCTACCCCGGCGACGGCACCAACCGCTGGGCCGCCGCCCACCGCTTCGACGTGGCCCGCCTGTTCCGACTGGCCCTGGAGTCGGCCCCGCCGGGGACCCGCCTGCACGCGGTCGCAGAGGAGGGCGTTCCGGTGCGGGAGATCGCCGAGGCGATCGGACGGGGCCTGGGGGTGCCGGTGAAGTCGATCCCGACGGAGGAAACACAGGACCACTTCGGCTGGCTGGGCAACTTCTTCGCCCTCGACCTGCCGGCGTCGAGCGCGGTGACGCGGGAGGGGTTGGGGTGGGAGCCGGTGGAGACGGGGCTGCTGGCGGACTTGGGGGCGGGGTACTACTTCGCTTCGGCGGGGGACGGGGATACGACGGCTCCCTGACAGTTTTCCTCGCCCCCGCCGCCCCTACCCGTTCCCATCCTTCTGGGGGCTGCGCCCCCAGACCCCCCTTTGTCCTCAAACGCCGGACGGGCTGACTATCCAGCCCGTCCGGCGTTTGAGGACGAGCGCGTTCAGCGCGATACGGGGG